>CBHTTS010000088.1:0-17246 GCA_966095775.1 uncultured Variovorax sp.
CGCTCGTGATGTTGCGGATGCAGTTGCCGCTGGTCTGGATGCCGTGCATGTCGACCGAGGCGAGCAGGTCCATCACGTCGGCCGACTTCGCGAGCGGAATCCAGTTGTACTGGACGTTCTGCCGCGTGGTGAAGTGGGCGTAATGGGTCGGCAGCTTGTGGCTGCCGAGCTGGCCCTGGATCTCGATCGCCTTGCGGTAGACCTCGGCCTCGGGCTCGTCGTACTCGCGCGCGATCTTCGCCAGCACGCGCAGCTGGCGGCTCGACAGCTCGCCGTAGGGCACGGCCACGCGCAGCATCGGCGCGTAGCGCTGCACGTACCAGCCGTTCTGCAGCCGCAGCGGCCGGAACTCGTCCTCGTGGAGCTTGCCCTTCTGCCAGCGTTCGAGCTGGTCGCGGAACTGGGCCGCCCGCTGGCGGACGAACTGACGGTCGAATTCTGTGTATTGGTACATCGTGTGAGTTCTTGATGAAGAAGTGCGGTGCCGCACGTCCGACGGGGGCACCCCCGCGCAAGAAGCAGGAATTCTGGGTGCAGCGCTTATGGAACCAAACGATTTTTTGGTTCGCGCCTTATGCGGATAAGCTTATTCGCCAGCATCCATGCGGGTTCCCGGGCGATCGGAGGCCGATTCCGGATAAGGGCGGGGCCCGGGTCCCGCCGCCGGAAAAAGGGGCTCAGCGCAGCATCGACGACATCGCCGAACAGCAGTTCAGCATGCGCACGGCGGCCTCGACCGAGGGGGCGTCGAAGCGCAGCGTGACCCCGTCGACGCGCTCGAAGGCCGGCCACTGGCAGAACAGGTCGGCCAGCGCCGGGGTCTGGGCGCGCAGCGTGACCGTCTGCGGCCCCGCGAAGACCAGCGGCTTCGCGGCCGCGCGCGCCTCGATGCCGCGACGCGCGCCTTCGCGGATCGCCAGCCGCGCCTTCTCGGGCGAGAGCGAGATGCCGCTGGTGTTGCCGCTCGCGCGCTTGGTCTCGACGAAGACGGCGCCGGGGAACAGCGCGCGGTTCTCGTCGATGAAGACGTCGTCGCCGCTCGCCATCGCCACCGGCACCCCGTATTCGCCCGCGAGCGCGCCGTAGAGCCCGGCCTCGCCGAGTTCGCGCCCGCCGAGCGAGACGCTCGCGAAGGCGAAGCTGTTGATCGTGTGCGCGAGGATGCCGCGCCCCTGCGCGCGCGAGTGGTAGCCCACCATGCACAGCGCCTGCACGCCGTCCTCCTCCACGCCGGCCACCATGCTCAGGTAGCGCGGCTTGCCCTGCACCACGCGCGCGCGCGCATCGAGCACGTCGGGCGGCATGTTGCGGAAGCCGCCGTGGGAGTCGTTCACCAGCACCTCGGTGGCGCCCGCGTCGAAGGCACCGGCGATCGCGGCGTTGGCTTCCTGCGCCATCAGCAGGCGGGCGCGCTCGAACTCGGGGTTGCCGGGGCGCACCTGCTCGGGGTGGTAGACGCCCGCGACGCCTTCGATGTCGGTGGAGATCAGGACTTTCATGGCGCAGCGCTCGAAGAATCAGGAAAAGAGGGAAGGGGACAGCAGGTCGCCGAGCGCGGCGCGGTGGTGGCCGTCGCGCCCGGTCACGGGCTCGGCGCGCCACAGCGCATGCAGGATCGCCTGCTCGGTGCCGTCGGCCGCGGCCTGGAACAGCCCGTCGAGCTGCGTTTCGTGCAGCATCGCCACGGCCGGCATCGGGCGCTCGGCGCGGTCGGGCACGGTGTAGGCGGTGGAGAAGGCCAGCGCGATGTCGCCGCTGCCGTGGCCGAACACCGACCCGGTGCGCGCGAGCCCCGCGCCGGCGCGCAGCGCGAGGCGGCGCAGCTGGCGCGCGTCGAGCGGTGCGTCGGTGGCAACGACCACGATGATCGAGCCCTTCTCGGTCTCGGGGGCGGCGGGCGCGGTCAGCGAGGCGAGACGCGCGCCCACCGCATGTCCCGCGAGCCGGAGCTCGGCCTGGCGGCCGTAGTTCGCGAGCACCAGCGTGCCCACGGTGTACGACGCCGCGCCGTCGACGGGCACGATGCGCGAGGCGCTGCCGATGCCGCCCTTGAGCTGGAAGCTCGACATGCCGCGGCCGGCGCCGACCGCGCCCTGCGCGAACCCGGCCTTCGCGTCGGCGAGCGCCTGCAGGTAGTCGTCCTCGCCCACCGCGAGGCGCTGGATGTCGTTGAGGAAGCCGTCGTTGCACTCGAACACCAGCGGGTTCACGGTCGGCAGGGCGCGGCCGCATTCGGGGTTCGCGGCGATGCACTCGCGGATCTGCGCCTGCGCCACCGCCGGCACCGAGAAGGTGTTGGTCAGCGCGATCGGCGTCTCCAGCACGCCCAGTTCCTCCACCTGCAGCAGCCCGGTGCTCTTGCCGAAGCCGTTGAGCACCGCCACGCCGGCCGGCACCCGTTGCTGGTAGGGATCGCCGGCATGCGGGCGCACCACCGTCACGCCCGTCTGGACCTCGCCCTGGTCCAGCGTGGCATGGCCGACCGTGACGCCGGCGACGTCGGTGATGGCGTCGCGCCGGCCCGGTGGCAGGTGGCCGATGTGCGGGATCGCGGGCGCCATCTCAGAGCCTGTCGATCTTGGGATCGAGCGCGTCGCGCAGGCCGTCGCCCAGCAGGTTGAAGGCCAGCACGGTCAGGAAGATCGCGAGGCTGGGGAACAGCGCCACGTGCGGCGCGTTCACCATGTCGGCGCGCGCCTCGTTGAGCATCGCGCCCCATTCCGGCGTCGGCGGCTGCGCGCCCATGCCGAGGAAGGACAGGCTGGCCGCCGTGATGATCGAGGTGCCCAGGCGCATCGTGAAGTACACGACGATCGCCGAGATGCTGCCCGGCAGGATGTGGCGCAAGAGGATGGTCCAGTCCGAGGCGCCGATGCTGCGCACCGCCTCCACGTAGGTCATCTGCTTGAGCACCAGCGTGTTGCCGCGCACCAGGCGCGCGAAGGCGGGCACGCTGAACACCGACACGGCCACGATCACGTTGACCATGCTGGAGCCCAGGATGGCGACCACGCCCAGCGCCAGCAGGATGCCGGGGAAGGCGAACAGCACGTCGGAGATGCGCATCACGATGCGGTCCCACCAGCCTTCGTAGTAGCCCGCGAGCAGGCCGAAGGTGGTGCCGACGATGCCGCCCACGAGCACCGAGAGGAAGCCCGCCATCAGCGAGATGCGCGTGCCCGCGAGGATGCGGCTGAAGATGTCGCGCCCGAGCGGGTCCACGCCGAACCAGTGCGTGGCCGACGGGCCGGTGTTCAGCATGTCGTAGTCGAAGTAGTTCTCGGGGTCGAAGGGCACGATCCAGGGCGAGAACACCGCCACCACCACCAGCAGCAGCACGAAGGCCGCGGCCGCGAGGCCCACCGGCTGGTTCTTGAAGCGGCGCCAGCATTCGCCCCAGGGCGTGCGGACCTTGCCCGCGGCCTGCACCGGGGCCACGGGCGTGTTGTCATTGAGGGTTTCGGCGCGCGTGCCGGCAGAAGCTTGCGTCATGTCGGCGGCCTCACTTGTAGCGGATCGTGGGGTTGATGAAGCCGTAGAGCACATCGACCACGAGGTTGATCAGGATGAATTCGAGCGAGAACAGCAGCACCAGCGTCTGGATCACCGGGTAGTCGCGCATCTGCACCGCGTCGACCAGCAGGCGGCCGAGGCCGGGCCAGTTGAACACCGCCTCGACCAGGATCGAGCCGCCGAGCAGGAAGCCGAACTGCAGGCCCATCATCGTGACCACCGGGATCAGCGCGTTGCGCAGGCAGTGCTTGATGATCACCGCGCGCTCGCGCACGCCCTTGGCGCGCGCGGTGCGCACGAAGTCCTCCTGGATCGCCTCGACGAAGGAGGCGCGCGTGAAGCGGGCCATCACCGCGGCGACCGCGGCGCCGAGCGTGATCGAGGGCAGGATGTAGTGCTTCCAGCTGCTCGCGCCCACCGTGGGCAGCCAGCCGAGCTGGACCGAGAAGATCTGCATCAGCAGCATGCCGAGCGCGAAGGCGGGAAAGGAGATGCCCGAGACCGCCAGCGTCATGCCGAGCCGGTCGGGCCAGCGGTTGCGGAACACCGCCGAGACGATGCCGATCGCCATGCCGAAGATCACCGCCCACACCATGCTGGTGATGGTCAGCATCACCGTCGGGAAGAAGCGCTCGGCGATCTCGGTCGACACCGGCCGCCGGGTGCGGATCGAGGTGCCGAAGTCGCCCTGCAGCATGTGGGCGAAGAAGCTCGCGAACTGCTGCGGCAGCGGCTTGTCGAGGCCGAGCTCGGCCCGGACCATCGCCACCGTCTGCTCGTCGGCGTCCTGCCCGGCGGCCAGGCGCGCCGGATCGCCGGGAAGCATGTGGACGAACAGGAACACCAGCACCGCCACGATGAGCAGCGTCGGGATCAGGCCCAGCAGTCGTTTGAGAAAGTAGTTCAGCATAGGAGAGGCGGCTGCACGAAGCGAGCCGCTTCGGCGGTGGGTCAGTTGACGGAGATGGCGTCGATGTTGATGTTGCCGTCAGGCATCACGTACACGCCCGAGAGACGCTTGGCGTGCGCCGACAGGTTCTGCTCCGTGACCATCGGCACGCGCGGCAGGTCCTTGCGGATCTGTTCCTGCGCGGTCTTGTAGAGCGCGGCCTTCTCGCCGTCGTCCACCGTCACGAGCGCCTTGGCGAGCGCGTCGTCGACCACCTCGTTCTTGTAGAACGACATGTTGTTGAGCTTCGGCGCCCAGGCTTCCGAGGCGAACAGCGGACGCAGGCCCCAGTCGGCCTCGCCGGTCGACGAGGACCAGCCCGTGTAGTACATGCGCACCTTGGCGGTCTTCGGATCGGGCCAGGAATCGACCATCTCGGCGCGCTGGCCGACCTCGAGCGCCTGCACCTGCAGCTTGATGCCGATCTGCGCGAGCTGCTGCTGCACGAACTGGATCGTCTTCTGGCTCGTGGTGTTGTTGTAGGCGCTCCAGAGCACCGACTCGAAGCCGTCGGGGTAGCCGGCTTCCTTCATCAGCTCCTTGGCCTTTTTCACGTCGTAGGGGATCGGGTCCATCTTCACGGCGTACTTCACGCCCTGCGGCACCACGCCCTGGGCCGGGAAGGCATAGCCGCCGAAGGCGACCTTGGCGAGGGCTTCCTTGTTGATGGCGTAGCCGATGGCTTCGCGCACCTTCGGGTTGTCATAGGGCTTCTGCAGCATGTTGAAGGCCAGGAAGCGCGTGATGATCGAGGGCGTGGCCACGACCTGCAGCTTGTCGCTCTTCTTCAGCAGCTCGGCCTGCTCGTAGGGGATCGGGAAGGCGAAGTCGGCCTCGCCGGTCTGCAGCATCGCGGCGCGCGTGTTGTTCTCGAGCACCGGCTTCCACTGCACCGTGTCGACCTTCGGATAGCCCTTCTTCCAGTAGCCGTCGAACTTCTTGGCCTTGACCGCTTCGGTCTGCTTCCATTCGACGAACTCGAAGGGGCCGGTGCCGACGGGGTGGAAGGCGATGTCCTTGTTGCCCCACTTCTTGAGCGCGGTGGGCGAGATCATCGCGGCCGAGGCATGGGCCAGCGAGTTGATGAAGGGGCCGAAGGGCTCCTTGAGCGTGATGCGCACCGTGGTCGGGTTCACCGCCTCGACCTTGCTCACGCGATTGAACTGGTTGTAGCGCAGCAGCTTGTTGTCCTGGTTCAGCACGCGGTCGAGCGTGAACTTCACGGCCTCGGCGTTGAAGTCGGTGCCGTCGTGGAACTTCACGCCCGAGCGCAGCTTGATCGTGTAGACCAGGCCGTCCTTCGAGACCTCGTAGCTCTCGGCGAGCACGTTCTGCACCTTCAGGTCCTTGTCGAACTGGAACAGGCCCTCGTAGAAGGTCTTGGTCACCGCGGTGGTGATCGTGGTGTTGGTGTTGTAGGGGTCCAGCGTCTCCGGCTGGTAGCCGATCGACAGCACCACGTCTTTGGCGGCCAGCGCCGTGCCCGAGGCGGCCAGCGCGGCCAGACCCAGCAGTGCGGAAGCCCAGCGCAGGGAGGAAGAAGATTGCGTCATGGAAGAACTCCAGTCGGGGTGGAAAAAGCAGGGGGATGCCTGCGGGTTGAGAAAAAGGAGAAAACGAAGAAAAGGGTTCGGCCGTCAGAAGGCCCCGCCGATCGCGTGCCGCGCCACGAAATGCCCCGGCGCGACCTGCACCAGCGGCGGCACCTCGGGCTCGTCGCCGACCGCGCGGATCGGGCTCGGGATCTCGCCTTCGAGCAGCGCGCGCTGCAGGTGCCGGCGCGCGGGGTCGGCCACCGGCACCGCGGCCATCAGCTTGCGGGTGTAGGGATGCTGCGGCGCCTCGAAGACCGCGCGGCGCGGGCCGATCTCGACGATCTGGCCCAGGTACATCACGGCCACGCGATGGCTGATGCGCTCGACCACGGCCATGTCGTGCGAGATGAAGAGGAAGGCCACGCCGAGCTCGCGCTGCAGGTCGAGCATCAGGTTCACGATCTGCGCCTGGATCGACACGTCGAGCGCCGACACCGATTCGTCGGCCACCACCACCTTGGGGTTGAGCGCGAGCGCGCGCGCGATCGCGATGCGCTGGCGCTGGCCGCCCGAGAACTCGTGGGGATAGCGCTGCGCCACCTCGGGCGGCAGGCCCACCTTCTGCAGCAGCCAGTCGACGCGCTGCTGCGCCTCGGCGCCCTTGGCGATGCCGTGGATCAGCAGCGGCTCCATGATCGAGAAGCCCACCGTCACGCGCGGATCGAGCGAGGCGAACGGGTCCTGGAAGATGAACTGGATGTTCCGGCGCAGCGCCTGCAGCTCGCGCGTGGGCAGCTCGCGGATGTTCTGGCCGCCGAACTCGATCGCGCCGCTCTGGCTCTCGACCAGGCGCAGCAGCGAGCGGCCCGTGGTCGACTTGCCGCAGCCCGATTCGCCCACGAGCGCGAGCGTCTCGCCCGGGTAGAGGTCGAAGCTGATCTTCTCGACCGCGTGCACCCGGCGCTTGACGCGGCCGAAGATGCCGCTGCGCACATCGAAGCGCGTGACGAGCTCGCGCACGCGCAGGATCGGGCCGGCTTCGGCGCGCACCGTGTCGTGCGGCGCGCTGCGGGTATCGGCTTCGGTACCGGCTTCGGTGCGAAGGAGCTCGAACTTCGCCGGCAGCTCCGTGCCCTCCATCGCGCCTAGCTTGGGCACGGCCGAGAGCAGGGCGCGCGTGTAGGCATGGCGCGGGCTCGCGAACACGGTGTCGGAGCCGCCTTCCTCGACCTTGTCGCCGCGGTACATCACGAGCACGCGATCGGCGATCTCGGCCACCACGCCCATGTCGTGCGTGATGAACAGCACGCCCATGCGCATCTCCTTCTGCAGCTCGCGGATCAGCTGCAGGATCTGGGCTTGGATCGTGACGTCGAGCGCGGTGGTCGGCTCGTCGGCGATCAGCAGCTGCGGCTTGCACGACAGCGCCATCGCGATCATCACGCGCTGGCGCATGCCGCCCGAGAGCTGGTGCGGGAAGCGGTCGAGCACGTTGCGCGCCTCGGGGATGCGCACCAGCTCGAGCATGCGCAGCGCCTCGGCGCGCGCGGCCGTGTTCGACTTGCCCTGGTGGATGCGGATGGCCTCGGCGATCTGGTCGCCCGCAGTGAACACCGGGTTCAGCGAGGTCATCGGCTCCTGGAAGATCATCGCGATGTCGGCGCCGCGGATGTTGCGCATCTGCGCGTCGCTGGCCTGCGCGAGGTCGAGCACCTCGCCGCCGCGGCGGCGGAACGCCATGCGCCCGTCGAGGATGCGGCCGCCGCCGTGCTCCACCAGCCGCATCAGCGCGAGCGAGGTGACCGACTTGCCCGAGCCCGACTCGCCCACCACCGCGAGCGTCTCGCCGTGGTCGACGTGGAAGGAGAGCTTCTTGACCGCATCGACCGTGCGTTCCGAGGTCGAGAAGCGCACGGTGAGGTCGTCGACGGCGAGAACGCGGCCGTCCGGCAGGGCGAGGGCAGGGGTGGACATGGTTGCGAGAGGAAAAGGGGGCTGCGCTCAGCTTCTCAGGCGAAGATGGCGGTCACGGGGGCTTCGTCGCCGCGCGCATGGCCGCGGTACATGCCTTCGGTGTTGAAGGCCAGGCTCAGGTTGCCGTGGCGGTCGACGGCGATCAGGCCGCCGGTGCCGCCGATGGCCGGCAGCGACTGTCGCACCACCGCCTGCGTGGCGGCCTCGAGCGTGGCGCCGCCGTAGGCCATGCGCGCGCACACGTCGTAGGCGGCCGCGACGCGGATGAACATCTCGCCGCTGCCGGTGCAGGACACGGCCGCGGTGCGGTCGTCGGCATAGGTGCCGGCGCCGATCAGCGGCGAGTCGCCGATGCGGCCCACGCGCTTGTTGGTCATGCCGCCGGTCGAGGTGGCGGCGGCCAGGTGGCCGTGCACGTCGAGCGCCACCGCGCCCACGGTGCCGAACTTGCGGTCCTCGTCGAGCGGCGTGGCGGCGGCCGCCATGGCGGCGCCTTCGTGGTCGACCACCACGCGGCCGGTGTCGCGCACGCGGTGGAGCTGCTGGCGCCGCGCCTCGGTCGAGAAGAACGAGGGCTCGACCATCTCGAGCCCGCGCTCGCGCGCGAAGGCCTCGGCGCCCGCGCCCGCGAGCAGCACGTGCGCGCCGTCCTCGAGCACCGCGCGCGCCGCGCGCACCGGACGGCGGATGCGGCAGACGCCCGCCACCGCGCCGGCCGCGAGCGTGGCGCCGTCCATCACGGCCGCGTCGAGCTCGTGCGTCTCGTCGTGCGTGAAGACCGCGCCGTGGCCGGCGTTGAAGAGCGGGCACTCCTCGAGCAGCTCGACCGCGCGGCAGGCGGCCTCGAGCGCCGGCGCGCCCGCGAGCAGCAGCGCCTGCGCGGCGCGCACGATGCCGTCGAGCGCATCGAGGTAGGCCCGCGCCTGCTCGGGCCCCGTGGTCGCGGCGCTGATGGTGCCGGCACCGCCGTGGATGGCGATGACGGGGATTCGGTTCGTCATGAAGCGGCTTTCTTGGTTGTCTTGCGGCGCTTGCGCCCGGGCGCGGCGCTCGCGGCGGCCGCGGGCAGTTCGCCGCGCACGGCGCCCTGGCCGCCGTGCAGCCACGGCCTCACGGCCTGCAGGATGCGGCTCGCGGACTGCACCGCGCCGGGCGCGCGCAGCGCGACCGCGCTGGTCAGCGCCTCGATCAGCGCGAGCACGCTGGTCTCGCAGTTCGGGCGGTAGCTGGTTTCGGTCTGGCAGTACAGCACCACGTCGGCGAGCGGCGCGAGCGGCGAGCTCGGCCGGTCGGTCAGCGCCAGCACCGCGCAGCCCTGGTTCCTGGCGATCTGCGCGAGCGTCACCGTGTCGGTGAGGTAGCGCGGGAAGGTCAGCGCGATGCAGAGGTCCTGCGGCCCCGCGTGCATCAGCGTGCGCGCCGCGTGCGTGACGCCGCTCACGCTCGAGAGCAGCCGCACGTCGTTGCAGCTGCCGTCGAGCCCGTGCTGCAGCAGGCCCGCGAGCCAGGCGCTGGCGCCGAAGCCCGCGATGTAGATCGAGCGCGCCTGGCCGATGCGCGCCACCGCGGCCTCGCAGGCGGCATGGTCGAGCGTCTGGCGCGTCGCCTCGATGTTGCGCCGGCTCTCGTCGAGCGCGGTCGCGAACACCTCGGCCACCGTGCTCGGCCGCTCGAGGTTGCCGCGCAGCCGCTCGACCGGCGCGAGCAGCGGCTCGAAGCCGCGCACGAGCTCGGCACGGAAGGCGGCGTAGCCGTCGAAGTCGAGCGCACGCGCGAAGCGGTTGGCCGTGGCCACCGACACGCCCACCGCCGCCGCGAGCTCGTCGATCGGCAGCGTCGCGACCTGCAGCGGGTGCTCGAGCACGTAG
The DNA here is from genome assembly GCA_966095775.1 of uncultured Variovorax sp. Classification (GTDB taxonomy): domain Bacteria; phylum Pseudomonadota; class Gammaproteobacteria; order Burkholderiales; family Burkholderiaceae_C; genus Variovorax. The sequence goes on from CBHTTS010000088.1 coordinate 9,840, forward strand.
TCGGCCACCTGCCGGTGCGAGCGCGTGAGTCGCGGCAGCGATTGCGCGATGCGCTGGGCCACCGTGGTGCCGGTGGCGTCGACGTTGGTGCCGTTCATTCCTCGATGGTGCACCCCGGGGGTGCGGTTGTGACAATGGATTTTCAAATATAAGACAAAAAAGAAAACTTTTTGTCATTTTGAGTCGAAAGGGTGCAAATTCCGGGCCAGGGGGCCGGCTGCTATCGGCACACCGAATAGCCGCCCGTCTCCAGATGCAGATGGTCGCGATGCGCCGCGTTGTATGCCGGCCCCAGCACGCCGTCGAAGAAGCGGCAGCCGCCCTGGTGCGCATCGCGCAGCAGGCGCGCGGCGGGCTCCGGCGCGTTCGGGTCCGGTGACCAGTCGCGCCGCACGCTGAGGCGGCCGCCGTCCGCGCGCGTCAGCGGGGCTACGGCGAGCGGGTCGGCCGTCGCGTGCCGGCGGCGCGCGGCGCCCGGCACGGCGCCTTCGCCGCGGTTGATGTTGCGGCAGGCATAGCTGCCGAGATGCTCGATCGCGCGCACCGGCTGGCCGAAGTGGCGCCGTGCGGCCGGCTGCAGCGCATGCCGCTCCCACATGAAGAACGACAGCGCCATCGGGCAGCTCAGCGACGGTGCGCCGTCCACCAGCCGCACGCCGGCATCGCGCAGCCGCACCGCGTTCTCGAAGCCGCAGCCGGGCCCGGTGACGCGATCGGGCACGCGGTCGTAGGGCATGCCGGTGCGTTCCAGCGCCGCGAGGCACCGCGCGGGGTCGCGCTTGGCGCGCGCGAGCTTGAAGCCCGTGAGCCAGCCGGGCGCCGCCGCGGCGTCGAGCGGCGCCCAGGGATTGAAGCGTTCGGGGATCTCGATCGTGCCGTTCGCCACCGCCCACGCGGAGGCGGCGATCGCGGCGGCGCAGAGGCCGGCGCCGAGCCATCGGGCGCGGTGCGAGGAAGGGGCGGGGCGTGGGGACACGGGGCGCGCGGCGGGTGTTGCACCAGGGTTGACGTGGGCTGAAGCCCTTGCGTTCCGAAGCCCCGTCTTCATGAAACAACTAGTTTCACATGTTAAATTTCTTCGGATTAGCGGGGTGCGGCAAGCGTTCGTTCCTCATCCGGAAAACCCATGTTTTAACGAAGGAACGAATGGCGTGAATAAGTGTTACAGAACTGTCTGGAACGCAGCCTTGGGCGTGTGTGTGGCGGCGGCCGAGAACGTGCGGGCGCACCGGAGCGGCGGCGCCGGCGGGTCGCGCCGCACGCTGGTCGCGGGCGCGGTACTGGCCGGCGTGGCCGTGACTGCCAGCGGCGTTGCACACGCGCTCGATGTCACGGTGGCGAACGAAGCCGAACTCGCCGCGGCAATCCTCTCGACCAGCGGGAGTGCCGACCCCAGTTCCACCATCACCTATTCCGCGGCGATCCCGATCGCCGGATTGCTGTGGCACAGCGACCCGCGCGTGACGATCAATTCGAACGGGTTCGGCACCAACATCGGATCACTGGCCGGTGCGGTCCTGATCATCGAAGGCGGTGCGAGCCTGGGAACCGTCGGGAGCCTGCAGGTGGGCAACGCGATCGGATCGAAAGGCTCGTTGTTCGTGCAGGGCGGCGGTACCACGCTGTCGGGCACCAGCCTGACGGCCGGCGCGGGCCAGAGCACGATCAGCCTCCTCGACGGCGCGACCGCGACGCTCACGAACAACCTCGTCACCGGGGCGGGCACGGCCACCATCGATCTGGGGACAGGCGCCAAGCTGTCGGCCGCCAATCTGAACACCGGGGCGGGCTCCGCCACCGTCAACGTGGGAACGGGCGCCCAGTTGTCGGTGGACAACCTGAACTCGGGGGTGGGCCTGACCACGATCAGCGTGACGGGCGGCGGAAACATCGCGCTCACGACCAACGCCAACCTGGGCGGCGGCAACGGCGCAGCGAACGGTGGCATCACGAACGTCGTGGTGAGCGGCACGGGCTCTTCGCTGCAGTCCGTCGGGGCCGGTGGGTACTACCACCACGCCGGCACGCTGGAAGTCTCCGGTGGCGGCTTCGTCGGCGCCAACACGGTGCAGGTGGGGTTCAGAGCCGGTGACGTCTTCACTGCGACGGTGACGGGCGCTGGCTCCGTGTTCGGCAGCCTCAACAACAACCTGTCCATGGGCGGGGCAGGGGTCGCGACCGTCACCGTGGCGGACGGCGCCACGCTGAGGTCGGGTACGAGCGGAACCAATCCGCTCGCCTTGGCGACGTCGGCCTCGGGCGTCGCGACCTTGAACATCGGTGCCCCGGTCGGCAGCGCCCCCGTCGCACCCGGGATCGTGATGGCCAGCGCCATCAACGCCAGCAACGGCAAGTCGACGGTGAACTTCAACCACGACGCGAGCAACTACGAGTTCTCGGTGCCGATCAACGGCAATGCGGTGGTCAACCAGGTCGGCAGCGGGACGACCGTGCTGACCGGCGCCAACACCTACCTGGGCGGCACGAACATCGCGGCGGGCACGCTGCAACTGGGCAATGGCGGCCTTGCCGGCTCGATCGCCGGCGATGTGGTCAACGACGGCACGCTGGCCATCAACCGCAAGGATGCCTATGCGTTCGCCGGCGCGATCAGCGGCGGCGGTGTGGTGCGGCAGTCTGGCGCGGGCACCACGACGCTGAGCGGAACCAACAGCTACACCGGCGGGACGATCGTCGAGGCCGGCCGGCTCGCGGCGGGCAGTGCGGGTGCCTTCGTGCAGAACACGGCCTACACGGTGAACGGCGGCACGCTGGACCTGGGCAGCTGGGATCTCACGGCCTCCGAGCTCTCGGGCACCGGCGGTGCAGTGGCACTGAATGCCCGCACCCTCACGGCCGACCAGGCCGGCGACAGCACCTATGCCGGCGGCATCACGGGCACCGGCGGCCTCGTGAAGGATGGCGCGGGCGTGCTCACGCTGTCGGGCGGCAGCAAGTACAGCGGCGCCACCCAGGTGGCGGGCGGCACCTTGCGTGCGGGCGCGGCCGATGCGCTCAGCAACGCCAGCGCGTTCACGGTCGCCTCGGGCGCGACGCTCGACCTGGCCGGCCACGACCAGACGCTGGCCTCGGTCAGCAACGGCGGCACCGTCTCGCTCGCCGGCGCGGCCCCTGGCACCACGCTGACCGTGGCCGGCCCGTGGGTGGGCAACGGCGGCACGCTGCGCCTGGGCACGGCGCTCGGCGGCAGCGCCAGCGTGAGCGACCGGCTCGTGCTCGACGGCGCCACGGCGGTCGCCAGCGGCACGACGAACCTGCAGATCGCCAATCTCGGCGGCCTCGGGGCGCTGACCACGGGCAACGGCATCGAAGTGATCAGCGCGATCAACGGCGCAACGACCACCGCGCAGACCACGAAGAGCGCGTTCGCGCTCGCGGGCGGCCACGTCGACGCGGGCGCCTACGAGTACCGCCTGCATGCGGCCGACGCCAACGGCGCGGGCGAGAACTGGTATCTGCGTTCGTCGATCGCGGTCACGCCGCCGGTGGACCCGGGCAGCCCTGGCGAGCCCGGCACCCCGCCGGTCTCGCCGGTTCCGCCGATCGTCATCCCGACCTACCGCGCCGAGGTGCCGCTCTTCGCCGCGCTGCCCGAGCAGTTCCGCCAGGCCAACCTGTCGATGCTCGGCAACCTGCGACTGCGCATGGGCGACCAGGGCCGCCCGGCCGGCAACGATGCGGGCCCGGCCGTGCCCGGCCAGCCCTATCGCTCGGCCTGGGGCCGCGTCATCAGCACGGATCGCACCATCTCCCAGGGCGGCACCGTCAACCCCGGCAGCGAAGGCCGTCTCGCGGGCTTCCAGGCCGGCACCGACCTGTGGGCCGATCCGAACTGGCGCGTCGGCGTCTATGCCGGCCGGCTCGAGGGTGACATGCGCGTGCGCGGCTTCGCGAGCGGACTGCTGAACACCGCCGTGGGCACCAACGATCTGCGCAGCGAGTACCTCGGCGTGTACGGCACCTGGACCAGCGACAGCGGCCTCTACGTCGACGGCGTGCTGCAGGGCGGGCGCCATCGCTACAGCGCCTCGCCCTTGCTGGGCCTGGGCAGTGGCGGCAAGGGCAGCAGCCTGCTGGCTTCGCTCGAGATCGGCAAGGCCTTCCCGATCGGCAGCAACTGGTCCATCGAGCCGCAGCTGCAACTGGTGCACCAGCGCCTGAACCTCGACGACGCGAGCATCGTCGGCGCCCTGGTGCAGCAGGACAGCCACGACGGCTGGCTCGCGCGCGCGGGCGTGCGGCTCAAGGGCGAGATCGCCACCGGCGCGGGCCTGCTGCAGCCGTACGTGCGCGCGAACCTCTACCACGCGGGCGGCGGCACCGACGTGGCGCGCTTCGTCGGCCCGGCCGGTTTCGCGGACATCGCCACGCGCACCGGCGGCAGCAGCGGCGAACTCGCGGCCGGGGCGACCTGGCAGCTGAGCCCGAGCACCAGCCTCTACGGCGAGATCGGCAAGCTCTGGGACGTGAGCGGCGATGCGCGTACGAGCAGCGGCATCAACGGCGCCGTGGGCGTGAAGGTGCTCTGGTAGGCCGTGGCGCCGGCCCCGTCGCGCGGAAGACCTTCGGCGCGCCGAGGTTCCGGGCGCCATTTCCGGTCCGTGGCGCTATCCTGCTGCCGAGCGGACCTGCATCCACGGCCGCGCGCGAGCAAGGAGGGCACTTCATGCGTCGGGTGGTGATCATCGGCGGCGGGGCGATCGGCTCCGCGATCGCCTTTTTCCTGAGCGGCGCCGAGCCGGGCGCGGAGCCGCTCGCGATCACCGTGGTCGAGCGCGATTTCTCGTACAGCCAGGCCTCCTCGGCGCTGTCGGCGAGCTCGATCCGCCAGCAGTTCTCGACCGCGATCAACATCGAGATCTCGCGCTACGGCATCGACTTCTTCCGCCGCGTCGACGAGCTGCTGCGCGTGGGCGACGAGGTGCCCGAGATCGGGCTGGTCGAGCCCGGCTACCTCTACCTGGCGTCGCCCGCGGGCGCCGGGGTGCTGCGCGAGAACCATGCGCTGCAGAAGGCGCAGGGCGTGGACGTGGTGCTGCTCGCGCCCGATGCGCTGCAGGCGCGCTTCCCGTGGCTGTCGACCGAGGGCATCGCGCTCGGTTCGCTCGGCCTGTCGGGCGAAGGCTGGTTCGACGGCTACAGCGTGCTGCGCGCCTTCCGGCGCAAGGCCAGCGCGCAGGGGGTGCGCTACGTGCAGGCCGATGCGGTCGGCCTGCGCCGCGACGGGCGCGCCGTGACGGGCGTGCAGCTCGAGGGCGGCGACCTGCTCGAGGCCGACGTGGTGGTCAATGCCGCCGGCGCCTGGGCCGCGGCCGTGGCGGCCTGGGCCGGCATCGACCTGCCGGTGCACGGCCGCCGCCGCAGCGTGTTCGCCTTCTCGTGTCCAGACCGGCTGCCGGGCTGCCCGCTGGTGATCGACATCTCGGGCATCTGGATGCGCCCCGAAGGCCGGCGCTTCCTCTGCGGCTTCGCGCCGCCCGAGGGCCAGGAGGCCGACGACGGGCCGCTCGAGGCCGACCACCAGGCCTTCGAGCGCTTCGTCTGGCCCACGCTCGCGGCGCGCGTGCCGGCCTTCGAGGCCATCCGCATGACCGGCGCGTGGGCCGGCTACTACGAGATGAATCTGTTCGACCACAACGCGATCCTCGGGCTGCATCCGGACTGCGACAACCTCTATTTCGCCAACGGCTTCTCGGGCCACGGGCTGCAGCAGTGCCCGGCGGTCGGGCGCGGGCTCGCGGAGCTGATCCGCTTCGGCGCCTACCGCAGCCTCGACCTGTCGCCGCTCGCGTTCGCGCGCGTGCTCGAGAACCGGCCGCTGGTCGAGAAGAACGTGATCTGAGGCCGCGGCGCGCTCAGGCGTCGCGCTTGGTCACGACCACCGTGGCCTCCAGGCTCTCGAAGGCGTCGGGCTCGCCGAACCAGCTGCCCGAGATCGGCGCCGCCTGCGCCGGATCGCGCGACACCGCGACGCGGATCAGCTGGCCGCTGCCCATGAGGTTGTTGGTCGGATCGAAGGCCAGCCAGCCCGCGCCCGGCAGGTAGGCGTGCAGCCAGGCGTGGGTGGTGCCGGCGCCGGTCATCGATTCGCCCTGCGCGCGCGCCGCGGTGTCGAGCGCGGCATCGTAGAGGTAGCCCGAGACGAAGCGCGTCGCGATGCCCAGGCGCCGCGCGGCCTCCATCATCAGCAGGGCGTAGTCGCGGCAGCTGCCGCTGCCGAGCGCCAGCGTCTGCAGCGGCGTCTGCGTGCCTTCGGCGTCGCGCGCCTTGTACTCGAAGCTCTGGCCGATGTGCGCGTTCATGCGCGTGAGCACTTCGCGCGTGCTGTTGGGCCGGTCGGTGTGCAGGAACTGGTGCGCCCAGCGGATCAGCGTGCCGTCGTCGTCGTCGTCGTGGTGCGGGCGCAGGTAGTGCTCGAGGTCGAGCCGCTCCTGCACCGAGTACGCGAACGGCAGGAACTCGGCCGAAGGGTCGAGCGTGAGCTGGTCCTGCGGCGCGGGCACCTGCTCGATGGTGAACGAGCAGACGATGCGCAGCTCCTCGGCCTCGCCCAGCGGCTGCACCAGCGCGACCGAGTTGGAGTGCGGGTCCTGGATCAGCCGGGTCGCGGCCTCGGGGCTCACCTGCAGGTCGGTCGCGAGCACGCGCAGGTCGTGGCTGTCGCGCGGACGGAACATCACCCGGTGCAGCCCGAAGCTCACGGGCTGGTTGTAGCGGTAGACGGTGGTGTGCGTGATGTCGTAGTGGATCGGCATGCGCCGCATTGTGCGGCGTCGGCGGCAGGCGCGGACGGCGGGGCGCGACTTATGTCGCGGAATCGCGCGGCGTCGCCCGCGCCGGACGCCGGGTGCGCGCGGTGCCCAGCGCCTCGGCGAGCTTCGCGGGCAGCGGCAGCGGTTCGCCGTGCCATCGGGCCGCGAGCAGCTCGGCGCAGAGCGCCGCGAAGCTGAGCCCGCGCGAGCCCAGCGCGGTGCAGACCCAGAGCCCGTCGTCCTCGAGCGGCCCGACCAGCGGCCGGCGGTCGCCCGAGGCGCAGCGCACGCCGACCCAGGCCTCGGCCTCGCTGCGCGCGAAGGCCGGCGCGAGCGCGGCCGCGGCGGCGGGCGCGAGGCGTTCCAGCCGCTGGCGGTTGAACTCGGCATCGGCGGCGCGCGCCTCGAGATCGGTGCTGCCGCGGTCGTAGGTGGCGCCGGCGAGCCAGAGCAGGCTGCCGTCGGCCTCGGGCACGCCCGCGACCAGGTGGCCGTCGCCGTTGAGCGGCAGCGCGGGCAGGGCGTCCGCGCCGCCAGCCGAGGCCGCCACGCGGCCCCACGCCACCTGGCCGCGCACCGGCTGCAGCGGCAGCGCGGGCGCGAAGCGCTGCGAGGCGCAGCCGGCGGCGAGCAC
>CBHTTS010000089.1:0-17215 GCA_966095775.1 uncultured Variovorax sp.
ACCTGGCGCGCAAGCTCAACCAGACCTCGGCCTTCGGCGCCTTCCTCGACCCGGTGGCCGACAAGTTCCTGGTCTGCGCCTCGCTGCTGGTGCTGGTGCATCTGAACCGGGCCGACGTGTTCGTCGCGCTGATCATCATCGGCCGCGAGATCGCGATCTCGGCGCTGCGCGAATGGATGGCGCAGATCGGCGCGAGCAAGAGCGTCGCGGTCCACATGATCGGCAAGGTCAAGACCACGGTGCAGATGGTCGCGATCCCGTTCCTGCTCTATGACGGGCACCTGTTCAAGGTGATCGACACCGGCTGGTGGGGCCAGTGGCTGATCTGGATCTCGGCGGTGCTGACGATCTGGTCGATGGTCTACTACCTGCAGAAGGCCATCCCCGAGATCCGGGCGCGCGCCAAATGACCGCCGCCGCGGCCCGCGGCGCGGGCTGGCTGCGGGCGATGCCGGCGGTCTTCGTGCTGATCTGGAGCACGGGCTTCATCGTCGCGCGCTATGGCATGCCGTACGCGCCGCCGCTCAAGTTCCTCGCCGTGCGCTATGCGCTCTCGCTGGCCTGCTTCGCGCTGTGGATCGTGCTCGCGCGCGTGGCCTGGCCCTCGCGCCGCGCGCAGTGGGGTCACCTGGCCGTGACCGGCGTGCTGATGCAGGCCGGCTATCTCGGCGGCGTCTGGGCCGCGGTGAAGGCGGGCATGGGCTCGGGGCTGGTGGCGCTGCTCGTCGGCATCCAGCCGGTGCTGACCGCGGTCTGGCTCTCGCTGCGCGGCGGCCGCATCTCGCGGCGCCAGTGGACCGGGCTGGTGCTCGGCTTCAGCGGCCTCGTGCTGGTGGTGCTGCGCAAGCTCGGCCAGGGCCATGAAGTCACCGCGGTCACGATGGGGCTGGCGCTGATGGCGCTGCTGTCGATCACGGCCGGCACCCTCTACCAGAAGCGCTTCGTCGAACCCTGCGACGTGCGCAGCGCGAGCGCGGTGCAGATGGCCGCGGCGCTGGTCGTCACGCTGCCTTTCGCGGCCATGGAGAGCGAGGCCATCGTGTGGAACGCGCATTCGGCCGGCGCCATGGCCTGGTCGGTGCTCGCGCTGTCGCTCGGCGGCAGCTCGCTGCTGTACATGCTGATCCAGCGCGGGACGGCGACCGCGGTCACGAGCCTGCTCTATCTGGTGCCGCCCACCACCGCCGTGATGGCCTGGCTGCTGTTCGCCGAGCCGATCACGCTCACCACGCTGGCCGGCATCGCGCTCACCGCGGTGGGCGTGAGCCTCGTGGTGCGCGGCGAGCGCTGAGGCCTCAGCGCGCGCCGGCGCGCGCGGGCTTCCACGGCTCGCCGCGGAAGCGCTCGGCCAGGTGTTCGACCAGCAGCCGCACCCGGCGCGGCGTCTTCGGCCGCCAGGGCGCGATCCAGTGGATGTCGGCGTCGGGCATCGCGTACTGCGGCAGCACGCGCACCAGCGCGCCCGCGGCGAGCTGCGGCGCGATGTCCCAGAGGCTGCGCAGCATGATGCCGTGTCCGGCGAGGCACCAGTCGCGCACCATCTCGCCCGAGTTGCTCGCGAGCGGCCCCTGCACGCGCACGCGCGCGGTGCCGCCGTCGCGCCCGTGGCGCAGTGTCCAGAGCGCCGACTGGCGCGCGCCCGCGTCGCCGTTCTCGCGCGCGATCAGGCAATCGTGCGCGGCGAGCGCCTCCACGCTCGCCGGCATGCCGCGGCGCTCGAGATAGGCCGGCGCAGCCGCCAGCACGCGCTGATTGCGTGCGATCCGGCGCGTGATCCAGTCGGCCGCGCGGCGCTGCTGCACGGCCCAGAGCCAGAGCGCGCCGTCGTAGCCCTCGGCGCCCAGGTCGGGCAGCCGCTCGGTCAGCAGCAGCTCGATCTGCAGCCCGCGATGGCGCGCCTGGAAGTCCGCCAGCGCGGGGCCGACCCAGTGCCGCCCGAAGCCGAAGGTGGCGGCGAGCCGCACCGTGCCGACCAGCGCGTTCTGCCGCTCGCCGAGCTCGCTCTCGAGCGCCGCGAAGCCCTCGAGCAGCGTCCGGGCGTGCAGGCACACGGCCTCGCCCTCGGCCGTGACGCTGAGCCGGCGCGTCGTGCGCTCGAAGAGCCGCTGTCCGAGCCGCGCCTCGAGCGCGCCGAGCCGCTTGGTCACCACCGAGGGCACCACGTCGAGGCTGGCCGAGGCGCCCGCGAGGCTGCCCTGGTCGCGGATGGCGAGCACCAGTTCGAGGTCGCTGCGTTCCAGGGAAGGGGGATTCATGCCGGATCGGAAAGTATGAATTGGCTGATTGTTGCTTGATGATCGCCGACGCGCAACGCACAATCGCCGCGTGGCCGCTTCTCCCTTCCTCGAATTCCCGTCCTTCGACATCGAGCGCGACGGCGTGCGCATCCATGGCCGCATCGGCGGACAGGGCGCCCCCTTGCTGCTGCTGCACGGCCATCCGCAGACGCATGCGATCTGGCATCGCGTGGCGCCTGCGCTGGCGCAGCGCTTCACCCTCGTGGCGCTCGACCTGCGCGGCTACGGCGACTCGGGCCGGCCGCCGGCCGATGCCGGCCATGTCGCGCACAGCAAGCGCGAGATGGCGCTCGATGCGCTGGCCGCGATGCGGCACCACGGCTTCGAGCGCTTCGGCGTGCTCGCGCACGACCGCGGCGCGCGCGTGGCGCACCGGCTCGCGCTCGATCACCCGCAGGCGGTCGAGCGCATGCTGCTGCTCGACATCGCGCCCACGCTCGCGATGTACGAGCAAACCGGCGAGGCGTTCGCGCGCGCCTACTGGCACTGGTTCTTCCTGATCCAGCCGCCGCCGCTGCCCGAGGCGCTGATCGCGTCTGACCCGGTGCGCTACGTGCGCAGCGTGATGGGCGGGCGGCATGCGGGCCTCGCGCCCTTTGCGCCCGAGGTGCTGGCCGAGTACGAACGCTGCGCCGGCATCGCGGGCAGCGCCGAATCGATCTGCGAGGACTACCGCGCCTCGGCCACCATCGACCTCGTGCACGACCGCGCCGACGCGGTGGCGGGCCGGCGGCTCGCGCAGCCCCTGCGCGTGCTCTGGGGCGAGCACGGCGCGGTGGGGCGCTGCTTCGACGTGCTCGCGCTGTGGCGCGATCGCGCGGCCAAGCTCTCGGGCCGCGCGCTGCCGTGCGGCCACTACGTGCCCGAGGAGGCGCCGGACGAACTGCTCGCCGAGGCCCTCGCCTTCTTCACCACCCCATTGCAGCAACAAGGAGACTGAACTATGACCACCCACAGAATCGCAGTCATCGCCGGCGACGGCATCGGCAAGGAGACCATGCCCGAAGGCCTGCGCGTGGTGGATGCCGCGGCGCGCAAGTTCGGCATCGACCTGAAGTTCGACCACTTCGACTTCTCGAGCTGGGACTACTGCGAGAAGCACGGCAAGATGCTGCCCGACGACTGGAAGGACCAGATCGGCGGCCATGACGCAATCTACTCCGGCGCGGTCGGCTGGCCCGAGAAGATCGCCGACCACGTGTCGCTGTGGGGTTCGCTGCTGCTGTTTCGCCGCGAGTTCGACCAGTACATCAACCTGCGGCCCGCGCGCCTGATGCCCGGCATCGTCGCGCCCGTGGTGCGGCGCGACGGCTCGCCGCGCGCGCCCGGCGAGATCGACATGTACATCGTGCGCGAGAACACCGAGGGCGAATACTCGAGCATCGGCGGTCGCATGTACTAAGGCACGGCGCGCGAGATCGTGGTCCAGGAGACGGTGATGTCGCGCCACGGCGTCGACCGCGTGCTCAAGTTCGCCTTCGAGCTCGCGCAGTCGCGCCCCAAGAAGCACCTGACGAGCGCGACCAAGTCGAACGGCATCTCGATCACCATGCCGTACTGGGACGAGCGCGTGGCCGAGATGGCCAAGAGCTATCCGGGCGTGAAGCTCGACAAGTTCCACATCGACATCCTCACGGCCCACTTCGTGCAGCGCCCCGACTTCTTCGACGTGGTGGTCGCGAGCAACCTGTTCGGCGACATCCTGTCCGACCTCGGCCCGGCCTGCACCGGCACCATCGGCATCGCGCCGAGCGCGAACCTCAACCCCGAGCGGACCACGCCCTCGTTGTTCGAGCCGGTGCACGGCTCCGCGCCCGACATCGCGGGCAAGGGCATCGCCAACCCGATCGGCCAGATCTGGTGCGGCGCGATGATGCTCGAGTTCCTGGGCCACAAGGATGCGCACGACGCCATCCTGAGCACCATCGAAAAGGTGCTCGCGCCCCAAAGCGGCGCACCGCGCACGCCCGACATCGGCGGTACCGCGCGCACCTCCGACCTCGGCAAGGCCATCGCCGAAGCCCTTTGAGCCCTTTGAAATAGGCCCGCGGGAAACGCCTCTAAAATCGCGCGCTCCGCTGCGCTGCATGGCCTGGTGTCGTATTGACACCCCGCAGACCAGTGGTTGTAATCCTCCTGGCAGCGCGCTGCCGAGGCGTCAGTCCTGCCAGGCTTCGCGTGTCGCGTCATTCCGCGGCCTCTCCGCGGCCGATTGGCAGCTGACGAAGCCGACCAACTTTAAATTCTTCGACAAGGGGCCCTTGTGAACAAGACCGAACTGATTGAGCACATCGCAAAAAACGCCGATATTTCCAAGGCAGCCGCCACCCGGGCGCTTGAATCCACCATCGGCGCCATTCGTACCACGCTCAAGAAAGGCGGCTCCGTGTCGCTCGTCGGTTTCGGCACCTTCGCAGTGGGCAAGCGCGCCGCCCGCACCGGCCGCAATCCGCGTACCGGCGACGCGATTAAAATCAAGGCCGCCAAGATTCCGAAGTTCCGTCCGGGCAAGGCGCTGAAAGACGCGCTCAACTAAGACGTACACTCGGAGCGTATTTCCGGTGGGGTGCTTAGCTCAGCTGGTAGAGCGGCGCCCTTACAAGGCGTAGGTCGGGGGTTCGAACCCCTCAGCACCCACCAACCGATGCAAAGGCGAACACTGGTTCGCCTTTTTTATTGCCGTCCGACATCGTCGAAAGAGTGTTGAAGCATGTTTGATTTCTTCCGCAAGTACAACAAGATCGTGATGATTGTCTTGTTCTTGCTGATCATTCCCTCGTTCGTCCTTTTCGGCGTGGAGCGCTACACGACCTCCGGCGGCGACGAGAAGGTGGCGCGTGTGGACGGCCACAACATCACGCGTCCCGAATGGGACCTGCAGCACCGCAACGAGACCGACCGCATCCGCCAGCAGTCGCCCAACGTCGATCCCGCGCTGCTCGAGTCCGATGCGCTGCGCTACGCGACGCTCGAGCGCATGGTGCGCGACCGCGTGCTCGCCGCCGCCGCGGCGAAGTCGAACGTGACGGTCTCCGAAGAACGCCTGTCGCGGATCTTCGCGCAGGACCCGGGCCTGGCCGCGTTCCGCACGCCCGACGGCAAGTTCGACCGCGAGACCTTCCAGCGCGTCACCGGCCGCACGCCGGAGCAGTACGAAGCGTCGATGCGCTCCGAGCTCGCGACGCAGCAGGTGCTGCTCGGCATCTCGGGCACCGCGTTCACGCCGCCCGCGGTGACCGCGGCCACGATCAACGCCTTCTACGACCAGCGCGAGATCCAGGTCGCGCGCTTCGCGCCCGACGGCTTCGCCTCGAAGGTGACGGTCAGCGACGCCGACGTCGAGACCTACTACAAGGATCACGCGGCGCAGTTCCAGGCGCCGGAGCAGGCCAGCATCGAATACCTCGTGCTCGACCTCGAAGCCGCGAAGAAGAACGTCGTGGTCAACGAGGCCGACCTCAAGACCTATTACGAGCAGAACAAGTCGCGCTTCGGCACCAAGGAAGAACGCCGCGCGAGCCACATCCTGATCACCGCGCCCGCGAGCGCTTCGGCCGACGATCGCGCGAAGGCCAAGGCGAAGGCCGAGCAACTGCTGGCCGAAGTGCGCAAGAACCCCGCGAGCTTCGCCGACGTGGCGCGCAAGAACTCGCAGGACCCGGGTTCCGCGGAGAAGGGCGGCGACCTCGACTTCGTGACGCGCGGCGCGATGGTCAAGCCGTTCGAGGATGCGATGTTCGCGCTCAAGAAGGGCGACATCAGCGACGTGGTCGAGACCGAGTTCGGCTATCACATCATCCGCCTGACCGACCTCAAGCCAGCCGTGGTGCCCCCGTTCGAGCAGGTCCGCGCCACGATCGAGAACGAGATGCGCGCGCAGCAGGCCACGCAGGAGTTCGCGAAGGCCGCCGAGGCCTTCACCGACGCGGTGTACCAGCAGCCCGACAGCCTCAAGCCGGCCGCGGACAAGCTCAAGCTCACGGTGCAGACCGCGACCAACGTATCGCGCACGCCCGCGCCGGGCGCGACCGGCGTGCTCGCGAACCGCAATTTCCTCAATGCGCTGTTCGCGGCCGATTCGCTGAGCCGCAAGCAGAACACCGAGGCGATCGAGGTCGGCGCCAACCAGCTCGCGGCGGGGCGCATCACCCAGTACTCGCCCGCGCATCCGATGCCGCTGGCCGAAGTGAAGGACAAGATCCGCGCGCAGCTGGTCAACGAACGCGCGGCCGTGATGGCCAAGACCGAAGGCGAGGCCAAGCTGGCGGCCTGGACCGCGAAGCCCGAGGGCGCGAACTTCGGCACGCCGGTGACGGTGTCGCGCCGCGACATGCAGGCGCAGCCGCTGCCGGTGATCGACGCGGCGCTGCGCGCCGATCCCGCCAAGCTGCCCGCGCTCGTGGGCGTGGACCTCGGCGCGCAGGGCTATGCCGTGGTGCGCGTGACCAAGGTCGTGCCGCGCACGCCCTCGGCCCCCGAGCAGGCGCAGCAGGAGAACGCGCAGGTGGCGCAGTCGGTGGCCGCGGCCGAGGACGCCGCCTACTACAACCTGCTCAAGGAACGCTTCAAGGCCGAGATCCTCGTGCCGAAGCCGGCGGACACGCTGCCCGTCGCGGGCCGCTGATCTTCCGCTGCATGTCGCCTCCGCGTCGCTGATGCGGGGGCGTCGTCGCCCCCGGGACAAGCGCGGCATTCGCTTCTCGCCAGAATTCCGCGCATGGGAACCCTCTACCTCGTGCGCCACGGGCAGGCGAGCTTCGGCGCCGCCGACTACGACAACCTCAGCGAGCTCGGGCACCGGCAGTCGGTGCGCTTGGGCGAGTACTGGCGCGAGCGCGGCATGCACTTCGATGCCGTGATCACCGGCACGCTGAAGCGCCACCGCCAGACCTGGGAGGGCATCGCCAAGGGGCTCGGGCTCGCGCGCGACGACGTGCTGCCGTGGCCCGGCCTCAACGAGTACGACAGCGAGGCGGTCATCGCCACCATCCACGAAGGCAAGCTCGAGAAGCCCGACACGCCCGAGATGTACAGGCATCACTTCCGGCTGCTGCGCGACGGGCTCGGCGCGTGGATGCAGGGCCGCACGCAGCCGGCGGGCATGCCGAGCTACGTCGACTTCCTCGCGGGCGTGACGACCGCGCTCGACCACGTGCGCGACCGCCACCATGGCGCCAAGGTGCTCGTGGTGTCGAGCGGGGGGCCGATCAGCACGGCCGTGGGCCACGTGCTGGGCACCAGCCCCGAGACGACGATCGAGCTGAACCTGCGCATCCGCAATACCGCGGTGACCGAGTTCGCGTTCACGCCCAAGCGCCACATGCTCGTCACCTACAACACGCTGCCGCACCTCGATGCGCCGGCCTACGAAGGCTGGGTGACCTACGCCTGAACGCCGGCGCGGCGAGAAGGCAGCCGCTCAGGCCTGCCAGACGCCCCAGCCGTTCCTGCGCAGCGCGATGCCGAGCTCGACCTCCATCGAGCGCGCGTCCTCGTAGCTCATCGGGTTGTAGCGTTCGTAGAGCGCGGGCAGCAGCCGCAGGCCGAAGGACTGCACGAAGCTGTTGGCCTGGATGCCGGCCTTGTGCTTGTCGAAGCGGATGTCCGGATCGAGACCCGTCATGCCCACGTAGACGAAGGGCATGCCGAGCTGGTAGTCGGGGTTGGCGCGCCGGAAGCGGCCGTTGTTCCAGACGCGGTCGTCGAGCTCGACCACGTAGACGTGATGCCTGGCCCGGGGCTTGCGCGGCATCGCGCTGGCTTCCCGCTCAGCTCTTGCGCTTCACGAGCCCGTAGAGGATCAGCAGCACGATGGCGCCGAGCACCGACGCGATGAAGCCTGCCCCCTGGCCCGCGGTGTACCAGCCGAGCGCCTGGCCGACGTAGGTCACGATCAGCGAGCCCGCGATCCCGATCAGCGTGGTCACGATGAAGCCCGCGGAATCGTCGCCCGGTTTGACGGCCCGTGCCACCAGACCCACGATGAACCCGATCAGGATGGTCCAGACGATGCTCATGAAGAAACTCCTTTGGCGGTGAATGGCGGCGCGTCGATCGCAGCCGCGTGCACGGGGGTGCAGGCGGCGCCATGATAGCGGAGGCATGGCGGGCCGCGGCGTGCTTTGCTGCGGCGTCCTACAGCCCCGGGCGGGCGGCGCGGCTATACCGGAGCCATGCTCGAGAAACTGCCGGAAGCCATCGGCCACGCGCTGCAGGGCATGCGCGCGGGGATGGACAAGATCGTCTTCAACACGCTCGGAATGCGCGAGGGCATGGCGTCGATCACGCTCGGCAGCGTGGCCTTCGTCGACCACGGCCCGCTGCCGCCGCGCTACACCGCCGACGGCGAGGGCGTCTCGCCGCCTTTGCAGTGGACCGGCGTGCCCGCCGCCGCGCGCTCGCTGGTGCTGGTGGTCGAGGATGCCGATTCGCCGACGCCGAATCCGCTCGTGCATGCGATCGTCGTGGCGCTGCCGCCCGGGGCGGCGGGGAAGCTCGACGAGGCGGCGATCGCCAGCCGCGACAACGAAGGCGATGCGGCGCTGCACCTCGGGCGCAACTCGGGGCTCCAGCCGGCCTGGATGCCGCCCGATCCGCCGCCCGGGCACGGGGCGCACCGTTACGCGTTCCAGTTGTTCGCGCTCGACGACAGCCCCGAATTCTCCGCCGCGCCGGGGCGCGACGAAGTGCTCGACGCGCTGCGGGCGCATGCCGTCGCGAGCGGCCTGCTGATCGGCACCTGCGAGCGGCCGGACGGCACCGTCAAGCTGCCGAAGGCCGCGCCTGCGGGTCCGCTGGCCGCGGGTTGACCGGATATTCGGCAGCCTCGGCGCAGCCGACGGGGAAACCGCCTGGTTTTCACGCTACAATTGCGGGCTCTCCGGTGGCTGTAGCTCAGTTGGTAGAGTCCCAGATTGTGATTCTGGTCGTCGTGGGTTCGAGTCCCATCAGCCACCCCAAATTCTCCTCGAACGCTATTGCGCAATAGCCTCCAGGAACCACGAACGCCGGGCAAGTCCCGGCGTTTGCATTTCCGGTCCCGTCGCGCGACCGGCCCCGCGTCCACCCTTTTTCCGGAAAAGCCCCAGATTGGTGCAACCCTTTTGTGCGCCGCCGCATCGGCGACTCCGTGTTTTTCCTCAGATGGCCGGCTTGTGGTAAATGGGAATTGAATTAAAATCCGCTCGTTTCCAATATCAGGAGTCCACAATGGCTTCGACCCTTGCCGATATCAATTCTCAGATCAAGAAGTACGACGAGCAGATTGCGCAATTGCGCAAGCAGGCCGAAGACCTTCGCAACCAAGAACGCGCCGGCGTGATTGAGGACGTGCGCAGGAAGATCGCCGAATACGGTTTGACGGCTGCGGACCTGAAACTCAGCGCCCGCGGTGTTTCGGCAAAGCGCGGCACGGGGGCTCCGGTGGCCAAGGCAGCGGCCAAATACCGCGGTCCGACGGGCGAAACATGGTCGGGCGGCCGTGGCCGCAAGCCGCGCTGGGTGACGGAAGCATTGGCAGCCGGCAAGTCACTCTCCGAGTTCGAGATCAAGTAAGACACGCACGGTCTCTGCTGCAACCAATAAAAAAGCCCGCGCATGCGGGCTTTTTTATTGGTTGTCCGGCGCCGGGGGCGGCCCGGCCAGGCCGGCAATCTCAGTTGACCATCACGAGCTTGCCTTTGACGCCGCGCGAGCCCATGTGGGCGTACGCGGCTTTCAATTCTGCCATCGGCATCGTGCTGTCGATCACCGGCTTGATCTTGCCCTGGCCGTACCACTGCGCCAATTCGGCCATCATTTGGGCATTGGCCTTGGGCTCGCGCCGCGCAAAATCACCCCAGAACACGCCCACCAGCGAAGCGCCTTTGAGCAGCGTCAGATTCAATGGCAGCGAGGGGATCGGACCCGAGGCAAAGCCGACCACCAAATAGCGCCCGCGCCAGCCAATGGAGCGAAATGCGGGCTCGGCGAAATCGCCGCCCACCGGGTCGTATATGACGTCGGGGCCCTTGCCGTCGGTGGCGGCCTTGATCGCATCGCGAAAACCGCCGGGCAGCGCGTGCGTGGTGTAGTTGATGGTGGCGTCGGCGCCAATGGAGCGGCACAGCGCGCATTTCTCGTCCGTCGAGGCCGCGGCGATCACGCGCGCACCCGCCGCCTTCGCGATCTGGATCGCGGCGGTGCCCACGCCGCCCGCCGCGCCGAGCACGAGCACGGTTTCCCCCGCCTTGAGCTGCGCGCGGTCCATGAGCGCGTGCCACGAGGTCGCATAGATCATGATGAAGGCCGCGGCATCGACGTGGCCGAAGCCCTCGGGCAGCGGCATGCAGAGCGCGGCGGGTGCCAGCGTATGGGTCGCGAAGCCGCCCGTGCCGGAAAGGCAGGCCACGTTCTGTCCGACCTTGAGGTGGGTCACGCCTTCGCCCACGGCCTGCACGACGCCGGCATATTCCGAACCCGGCACGAAGGGCAGCGGCGGCTTCATCTGGTATTTGTTCTGGACGATCAGCAGGTCGGGGAAATTGAGGCTCGCGGCCTTGATCTCGATCAGCACCTGGCCCGGGCCCGGCGAGGGCGTCGGCAGTTCTTTCCAGGTCAACGCGTCGACGCCGGTGGGGTTTTCGCAAAGCCATGCGTGCATGCTCGGTCTCCTTCGAATGAATCAATCGTGTGTGGGCGAATGCGAGGCGATGATAGGGGGCGCGGCGGGACGCGCTTGTCCCTGCTGCGACGCACCCCGCCGCCTACAATCCGGGCACCGAAAATCATCATGAAGATACTCATTTCCAACGACGATGGCTTTCAGGCACCGGGCATCGTCGCGCTGCACGACGCGCTGAAGGACATCGCCGATGTCGAGGTGGTGGCACCCGAGCACAACAACAGCGCCAAGTCGAACGCACTGACGCTTGCCGCGCCCCTGTACGTGCACAAGGCGCACAACGGCTTCCGCTACGTGACCGGCACGCCGGCCGATTGCGTGCACATCGCGCTCAAGGGGCTGCTCGACTACCGCCCCGACCTCGTGGTCTCGGGCATCAACAACGGCGCCAACATGGGCGACGACACCATCTATTCGGGCACCGTCGGCGCCGCGATGGAGGCCTACCTGTTCGGCATTCCCGCGATCGCGTTCTCGCAGATCGAGAAGGGCTGGGCGCACGTCGACGCGGCCGCGCAGGTGGCGCGCCGGCTGGTGCAGCGCATCGAGCGCGAACGCATGATCGAGCAGGGCGCCTTCCTGCTCAACGTGAACGTGCCAAACCGGCCGCTCGAGGCGCTCAAGCCGATCAAGGTCTGCCGGCTCGGCCGGCGCCATGCGGCCGAGAAGGTCATCACGCAGGAAAGCCCGCGCGGCGAGACGATGTACTGGATCGCGGGCGCGGGCGGCGCCAAGGACAGCGGCGAAGGCACCGACTTCCATGCGACGGCCGAGGGGCACGTGGCGCTCACGCCGCTGCAGATCGACCTGACCGATCACGCGAACCTGGGGCAGTGGCGCGAGACCGTGGCCCGCCTGGACAGCAATTGACCATGGCCAATCAACGGCCTGGATTCCCCGTTCGCCTGACACCCACCGCTTCGGCCGCCACGCGAGGGCGCATGCCCGCCGTGCCGGCCAAGCCGCTGGTGCCGAGCACGCCCTCGATGGCGTCGGACGCCGTGCGTGCGCGCATGGTGCAGAAGCTCGCCGCGCAGGGCATCGCCGATGCGCGCGTGCTGCGCGCGCTCGGCGCGGTCGAGCGGCACCGCTTCGTCGATAGCGCCCTGGTCAACCAGGCGTACGAAGACACCAGCCTGCCGATCGGGCTCGGCCAGACCATTTCCAAGCCCAGCGTGGTGGCGCGCATGATCGAACTGCTGCTCGGGGCGCCGGCGCTCGCGGGCAAGCCGCAGGAGCGGCTCGGGCGCGTGCTCGAGATCGGCACCGGCTGCGGCTACCAGGCCGCGGTGCTGAACCACGTCGCCACGGAGGTCTACAGCATCGAGCGGCTGCGCGGTCTGCACGAGCGCGCGCGTGCGAACCTGCGGCATTTCCGGCTCGCGACGGTGCACCTGATCCTCGGGGATGGAATGATCGGCTATGTCAAGGGCGCGCCCTACGCCGGCATCATCGCCGCAGCGGGTGGCGAGGCCGTGCCGCAGGCCTGGGTCGACCAGCTCGCGGTCGGCGGTCGCATCGTCGCACCCACGCAATCGGCGAGCGGTGGACAGTCCCTCGTCGTCATCGACAAAACCGCCCGTGGGCTCGAACGCCGCATTCTTGAGGCCGTTCACTTTGTCCCCCTAAAATCGGGCATCGCTTGAAGGAATAACAAATGCAGGGTTTTGGCAATCGGAGTTGGTGCGCTGGCGTCACGTTGGCCGTTGTGCTCGTGATCGCAGGCTGCGCCGCCCCGCGCGGCCCGGCGCCGGTCGAAGACCGCGGCACGATGACGCGTGCGCCCGTCGCGGCTCCCGGTGGCCCGCTCTTCACCACCGACGCCTCGGGCAAGCCGCTGCCGGGCATCGAGAACTACGGCAAGCCGGGCTACTACGCCGTGCGCCCCGGCGACACGATCCGCCGCATCGCGAACGAGACCGGCCAGACCTGGCAGAACCTCGTGCGCTGGAACAACCTCGAGAACCCCGACCTGATCGAGGTCGGCCAGGTGCTGCGCGTGGTGCCGCCCGTGGGGCCGTCCACCACCGTCGCGGCCGCACCTGCCGCGCCGTCTTCCGACGGGGCGGTGACCAAGCCCGTGACGCCGCCGTCGGTCGTCGCGCCTTCGGCCGCGGCAAGCGCGGCGGTGGGCAAGCCGCCGGTCACGGCATCGCCGTCGACGCCGTCGGCGAGCGCCGGCGACGAGGACATCGGCTGGATCTGGCCCGCGCACGGCACGCTCATCGCGGGCTTCGACGATGCCAAGAACAAGGGCTTCGACATCGGCGGCAAGGCGGGCGACGCGGTGCTCGCCGCGGCCGACGGCCGCGTGGTCTATGCGGGCGCGGGCCTGCGCGGCTACGGCAACCTGATCATCCTGAAGCACAACAACACCTACCTCACGGCCTATGCGCACAACCAGACGCTGCTCGTGAAGGAAGACCAGTCGGTGCAGAAGGGCCAGAAGATCGCCGAAATGGGCAGCAGCGACGCCGACCGCGTGAAGCTGCACTTCGAGATCCGCCGCCAGGGCAAGCCGGTCGATCCTGCGCGCTACCTGCCGCCACGTTGATCCCTCCGCGGCCGCCGCAGGGTGCGGCGGCCGGCGGAAGCGCCCGCCGGCGCTGAGACAATCGGGGGATGACGGAATCCACCGAACAACAGAAAACCCCCACCAAGACGCCGGCCACCGCCGCCGGCGAATGGCTCAAGGTCGAGTCGCTCGACCTCGACGCGCAAGGCGTCGCCCACAATGCCGCCGGCATGGTCGTGTTCATCGACGGCGCCCTGCCGTTCGAGGAAGTGCAGCTCGACGTCCATCGGCGGAAGAACAACTGGGAGCAGGGCACGGTCACCGCGATCCGGCGCGAATCGTCGCAGCGCGTGCGTCCCGGCTGCCCGCATTTCGGCCTGCACACCGGCGCATGCGGCGGCTGCAAGATGCAGCATCTCGATGCCGCCGCCCAGGTGGCGGTGAAGCAGCGCGCGCTCGAGGACAACCTCTGGCATCTCGGCAAGGTGCGGCCCGAGAACCTGCTGCGCCCGATGGAAGGACCGGCCTGGCACTACCGCTATCGCGCCCGGCTCTCGGTGCGCCATGTGGTCAAGAAGGGCACCGTGCTGATCGGCTTCCACGAGCGCAAGAGCCGCTATCTCGCCGACATGCAGGTCTGCCCGGTGCTGCCCAAGCGCGTCAGCGAGATGCTGATGCCGATGCGCGCGCTGATCGCCTCGCTCGACGCGCGCGACACCTGTCCGCAGATCGAACTGGCCTGCGGCGACGCGCCCGGCACCACGGCGCTCGGCACCATCGCGCTGGTGCTGCGGCACCTGGAGCCGCTGTCCGGTGCCGACCTCGGCCGGCTCAAGGCCTTCGCGGCGCAGCACGAGGGCGTGCAGTGGTGGTTGCAGCCCAAGGGCCCCGACACCGTGAAGCGGCTCGAAGAGGGCGGCATGCCGCTCGCGTACGAACTGCCCGAGTTCGGCGTCACGATGCCGTTCAAGCCGACCGACTTCACGCAGGTCAATCCGCACATCAACCGCGCGCTGGTCGGAAGGGCGCTGCGGCTGCTCGACGTGCGCCCCGACGAGCGCGTCATCGACTGGTTCTGCGGCCTCGGCAACTTCACGCTGCCGCTGGCGAGCCGCGCGCGCGAGGTGCTCGGCATCGAGGGCAGCGACACGCTGGTGGCGCGCGCGGGCGAGAACTACCGGCGCAACCAGCCGGCGACCGTCGCCAGGGGCGCGCTCGCGCCCACCCGCTTCGTCGCGCGCAACCTGTTCGAGATGACGCCCGCGATGCTGGTGGCCGACGGACGCGCCGACAAGTGGCTGGTCGATCCGCCGCGCGAGGGCGCTTTCGCGCTCGCGAAGGCGATGGCCGACCTGCACCAACAGCCCGAGCTGCGCACCGATGGCTGGACGCCGCCGAAGCGCATCGTCTACGTGAGCTGCAATCCCTCGACGCTCGCGCGCGATGCGGGGCTGCTCGTGCACCAGGCGGGCTATCGGTGCACCTTCGCCGGCGTGGTCAACATGTTTCCGCACACCGCGCACGTGGAGTCGATCGCGGTTTTCGACCTCGCATGAAAAAGGGCCCGCGAAGGGCCCTTGTCGTTCGGAGCGCACCGGCGCGTGCGCCGGCCTGCGCGGCTTGGCGTTCAGTCGCGTTCGCCGCCCGCGATGCCCAGCAGCGCCAGCAGGCTCTGGAACACGTTGAACAGGTCGAGGTAGAGCGCGAGCGTGGCGCTGATGTAGTTCGTCTCGCCGCCGTCCATGATCTGCTTGAGGTCGTAGAGCATGTAGGCCGAGAAGATGCCGATCGCGGCGACCGAGATGGCCATCATGCCGGCCGTCGAGCCGACGAAGACGTTGATCACCGAGCCCACCAGCAGCACCATCGCGCCGACGAAGAGCCACTTGCCCATGCCGGAGAGGTCGCGCTTGATCACGGTGGCCAGCGAGGCCATCACGAAGAACACGCCGGCGGTGCCGCCGAAGGCGGTCATGATCAGCTCGGAGCCGTTCTTGAAGCCCAGCACCATCGCGATCAGGCGCGACAGCATCAGGCCCATGAAGAAGGTGAAGGCCAGCAGCACGGGCACGCCGGCGCCGGAGTTCTTGGTCTTCTCGATCGCGAACATGAAGCCGAAGGCGCCGCCGAGGAAGACGATCAGGCCGAGGCCGCCCGTGAGCGAGCGGGTGATGCCGGTGCTGACGCCGACCCAGGCGCCCAGCACGGTGGGCAGCAGGCTCAGCGCGAGCAGCCAGTAGGTGTTGCGCAGCACGCGTTGGCGTTCAGCCTGCGGCAGCACCTGGCCGTAGCCAGTGGAAGTGTCGAGGGTCGTCACGCGGTCGTTCATGGCCGTAGCTCCTTTGGATGACTGCAATGAGGCAGTTGGGCGCATTCTATGGGTCTGCAAGAGGGGGGACGAGAAAAAGACCGTATGGACCATGGACCTAAGCGCTCCGGACGCGCTGCCGCGAATGACCGTTATGCTCTGAGGCTTTCCGCAACGACTCTCTCGATCACCATGAAGACCAAGCCCTTCCTCGAACTCGCCGACGTCAAGGCCATCGCGGCCGCTGCCGAGGCCGAAGCCCTGAAGAACAACTGGGCCGTGACCATCGCCATCTCGGACGATGCCGGCAACCTGCTGTGGCTGCAGCGCCTGGACGGCGCCGCGGCGCTGTCCTCGCACATCGCGCCGGCGAAGGCGCACACCGCCGCGATGGGGCGCCGCGAGAGCAAGGTCTACGAGGACATCATCAACGGCGGCCGCAGCGCGTTCCTGACGGCGCCCGCGGTGCAGGGCCTGCTCGAAGGCGGCGTGCCGATCGTGAAGGACGGCCACGTGATCGGTGCCGTCGGCGTGAGCGGCGTGAAGTCGAACGAAGACGCGCAGATCGCGAAGGCGGGCATTGCCGCGCTCGGCCTCTGAGATTCGGACGCGCCAAACAAAAACGCCGACCATGGGTCGGCGTTTTTCGTTGGAGCGCTCAGCGTGGAAAAAGAGCTTGGCTAGGCGGCGAACCGTTGGCTAGCAAAAAACGACCCTCGGAGATGGAATCTCCTCAAGTCGCCCCACGATGAAACTTGCGCGAGGGGCGGGCTGGTGCCGTGACTACTTGGTCAGGATCAGCTTGCCGAGTTTGGTGGCCTGGAGCCGATAGAGCGAACCGTTGTGCATGATGCCCACGGTCTTGCTGCCCTTGAGCAGCTCCGCGCTTTCGAGCATCGGCGCCGGACGAGGGGCCTGGATGGTGGCATGACCGCCGCCCGATTGGTCGAGCGAAGGATGGCTCAGAACAGAAAAGGCATTCGGTTTGGCTTGCATCTGGATTCCCTTATCGAAGCGATGAGTGAATGATAATGATTCGCAATAAGAAGTCAATCGCGGCGATGAGCTTTTTTTGTCACCGCCTGTGAATTACTTCGCGTCCGGCTCGGTAATGAAGCCGATCTTGCGCACGCCGGCCTCGCGCGCCTGCGACATCGCCTTGGCCACGCGCTCGTAGCGGACTTCCTTGTCGCCGCGGATGTGCAGTTCGGGCTGCGGGTCCTTGGCGGCCTCGGCGGCGAGGCGCCCGGGCAGCTCGGCGTCGTCGATCTTCTGCTCGTTCCAGTAGTAGGCGCCGTCGGCCGTGATGCTGAACAGGATGTTCTGCGGCTTCGGCTGCTCCGGCTCGCTGGTGGCGCGGGGCAGGTCGATGTTGACGGCGTGCTTCATCACCGGCACGGTGATGATGAAGATGATCAGGAGCACCAGCATGA
>CBHTTS010000090.1:0-17141 GCA_966095775.1 uncultured Variovorax sp.
GGCGGTCGTAGCCGTAGCGCAGCATGATCGGCAGCGAGATCAGGCCCATCGAGATGACCGAGGCGGCGACCACGCCGGTGGTGGCCGCGAGCAGCGCGCCGACGAAGATCACCGCCAGCGCGAGGCCGCCGCGCATCGGGCCGAAGACCTGGCCGACGGTGTCGAGCAGGTCCTCGGCCATGCCGCTTCGCTCGAGGATCAGCCCCATGAGCGTGAAGAAGGGGACGGCCAGCAAGGTGTCGTTGGCCATGATGCCGATCAGCCGCTGCGGCAGCCAGGCCATGACCGAGGACTGGAACACGCCCAGCTCGATGCCCACCAGGCCGAAGAACAGGCCGCAGGCGCCGAGGCTGAAGGCGACGGGAAAACCGAGCAGGAGGAAACAGATCAGCCCCGCGAACATGATCGGGGCGAAGTTGGCGACGATGAATTCCATGGTGTGTGTGCTTCTGCCGTTCTCAGTGCTGCGGCTTGGGTGCGGCGGCGTCTTCCTCGGCCTGGCGGCGCAGGGCCTCGATCAGTTCGGCCTCGGCCGTCTTGTCGGTCAGGCGGCCCATCGGGTCGGGGCCCTGGCCGCGCAGGAAGGCGATGCGCTTGATCAGCTCGGACCAGCCCTGCAGCATCAGCAGCACGAAGCCCACGGGCAGCGCGGCCCATACGGGCCAGCGGATCAGGCCGCCCGAATTGCCGGACATCTCGCCGGTCTGGTACATCTGGATCACGACCGGCGTGGAGAGGTACAGCACGGCCAGGCACACCGGCGTCAGGAAGAACGCGAAGCCGATGATGTCGATCCAGACCTGCTTGCGCTTCGACAGGCGGCTGTTGACCACGTCGATGCGCACGTGCTCGCGGTGCAGCAGCGTGAAGCCGGCGGCGATCAGGAACGACCACGCGAACAGATACCACTGCACCTCGAGGAAGGCGTTCGAGCTGGTGTTGAAGACCTTCCGGACGATCGCGTTGACGGCACTGATCACCGTGGCCGCAAGAATCAGCCAGATGGCGTATTTGCCCACCTGGGCGTTGAGCCAGTCGATGGCCCGGGAAAGCTTGAGCAAGCCTTGCATCACATCTCCATTTTTGTATTGGATGCCTCCCGATACGAACGCACCCGACGCACCGGCGTTGTGTGCCGGCGGGTCGGGTGCAGGAGGCGGGGTGAATTCTAATGACCTATGGAGGGAATCCCTCCCGGGCTAGCCCGGGGGCGTGGCCATAATGTTCCATGGCCCAGACACCGCGTCCCGCATCCGACCCGGCGACCTCGATGCCCTCGAGCATCGACTCGCCCGAGATGCACCGCGCGGGCCGCGATCTGCTCTCGCTCGCGCTGATCGACGCGCGCAACCACACGCTGCACCTGCTGTCGCTCTACGAGCAGGCGCTGGGCTCCGCCAGCCTCGCGGTGCCCGCGAGCGACGAGAGCGTCGTGCCGCCGGTGTGGCTCGCGGGGCACATCGGCTGGTTCGCCGAATGGTGGATCGGGCGCAACACCCAGCGCGCCTTCGGCGCCGACTGCCCGGTGCGGCCGACCCGGCTCGCGGCCATCGATCCGCATGCCGACGCCTGGTGGAACCCGGCGCAGTCGCCGCGCGCCCAGCGCTGGTCGCCCGACCTGCCGGACCTGGGCCAGACCAAGGCCTACCTGCTCGAGACGCTCGAGAGCACGCTCGAACTGCTCGAGCATGCGGCCGAGACCGATCCGGGCCTGTACTTCTACCGTCTCGCGCTGTTCCACGAGGACCTGCGCGGCGAGCAGTTCATCGTGATGGCGCAGACCCTCGGGCTGCCGCTGGGCATCGGCCAGGCGGGCGCCGCCGCGGTGCGCGAGCCGCTGGTCATGCCGGCCACGCGCTGGGAGCTCGGCATGCCCGACGGCGCCGGCTTCGCCTTCGCCCAGGAGCTCGGCGCCCATCGCGTCGAGGTGCCCGAGTTCGAGATCGACGCCCAGCCCGTGACCTGGAGCCAGTACATCGAGTTCGTCGACGAGGGCGGCTACGACCGCGAGGAACTCTGGCACCCCGAAGGCTGGCGCTGGCTCGGCGACCAGATCGAGGGACGCCGCGGGCCGCGCCACGTCGAGCAGATCGGCGCCGCGCGCCACGGCAGCGGCGGCTCGGTGCTGCAGCAGCGCTTCGGCACCACGGTGCGCGCGGCCGGCCACCACAGCGCGGTGCACCTGAGCTGGTGGGAGGCCGACGCATGGGCGCGCTGGGCCGGCCGGCGCCTCGCGACCGAGGTCGAATGGGAGATCGCCGCGCACACCGCCGCGCGGCGCGGCTTCCGCTGGGCCGACGTGCACGAATGGACCGCGGGCACGCTGCGGCCCTGGCCGGGATTCCGCGCCGACCCGTGGAGCGCGGGCACCGAGTTCGATCCGGTGCCGGCCTTCGGCCATGCGCGCGTGCTGCGCGGCGCTTCGTTCGCGACGCGCTCGCGGCTGCGCTCGCCGCGGCGCCGCGGCTTCGCGCTGCCGGGGCGCGACGAGGGCTTCTTCGGTTTCCGGACCTGTGCCCTTTGAGCTGCGCTACCGCTCGCGATCGGCGCCGAGCGGCGGCGCCACTTCCTCGAGCGGCTTGCGCTCCGCGTCGGCCGCGTCGCGCAGCGCGAGCAGGCCGGCCACGATGACGAGCGCGGCGCCGATCGCGTAGCCCACCATCACGGCGCCGCGGCTGCCGGTCTCGATCAGCAGGCCGAACACCACGGGCGCCGCGAAGCCGCCGGCGCCGGTGCCGATGGCATAGAAGACGGCGATCGCCATCGCGCGCATCTCGAGCGGGAACACCTCGCTGACCGTGAGGTAGGCCGAGCTCGCGGCCGCCGAGGCCAGGAAGAACACCGCCGACCAGCACAGCGCCTGGCTGCGCGCGTCGAGCCAGCCCATCATGAAGGCCCAGCCCGTGAGCGCGAGCCCGATGCCCGCGAGCACATAGGTCAGCGCGATCATCCGGCGCCGCCCCACGCTGTCGAACAGCGGCCCGAGCAGCAGCGGGCCGAGCACGTTGCCGAGCGCGAACGGGAAGATGTAGAGCGCCACGCTGCCCTCGGCCACGCCGTAGAAGCGGGTGAGCACCAGCGCGTAGGTGAAGAAGATCGCGTTGTAGAAGAAGGCCTGCGAGACCATCAGCGCCACCGCCACCACGCTGCGCGCGCGGTAGCGGCGCAGCAGCACCTGCGCCACCTCGCGCATCGTCGGGCTGGCGCGGCGCCCCACGCTGGCGGCGGCACCGGCCGCGACGGCAGGCAGGGCGCCGTGCTCGGCGCGCACCTCGGCCTCGATCGCCTCGACGATGCCGAGCGCCTCGTCGCCGCGGCCGTGCGCGATCAGCCAGCGCGGGCTTTCGGGCACGTCGCGCCGCACCAGCAGGATCGCCACCGCGAGCACCGCGCCGAGCCCGAAGCCCAGGCGCCAGCCCCAGACCGGGCCGACGACCAGCGGGTCGAGCAGCAGCAGGCTCAGGCCCGCGCCGAGCGCCGCGCCGATCCAGAAGCTGCCGTTGATCGCGAGGTTCACGCGGCCGCGCACGCGCGCCGGGATCAGTTCGTCGACCGCCGAGTTGATGGCCGCGTACTCGCCGCCGATGCCCAGCCCGGTGACGAAGCGGCACAGCGCGAAGAACGCGAAGTCGGGCGAGAACGCGGTCGCGAGCGTGCCCAGCGCGTAGACCACCAGCGTCACGAGGAACAGCTTCTTGCGCCCGAGCCGGTCGGTCAGGCGCCCGAACAGCAGCGCGCCGAGCACCGCGCCCGCGATGTAGATCGAACCCGACCAGCCGATTTCGGCGGCGCTGAGCCCGAGCGTGTCGGGCCGCTCGAGCACCGCGCCGATCGAGCCGACCAGCGTGACCTCGAGCCCGTCGAGCACCCACGCCACGCCCAGCGCGATCACCACGCGCCAGTGCCAGCGCGACCAGGGCAGGCGGTCGAGGCGCGCGGGGATGTCGCTGGTCGCGGGCGTCAATGCGGGCTGTGCTCCTTTTCGCGCTGGAAGCTCCACCAGGGCAGCAGCGCGCGCAGCGACTGCACTTCGCCGCTGCCCGCGGTCTCGTAGCCGGCGAGCGTGCCCAGCAGGTGCTGCCAGCCGGGGCTGCGCAGCACCTCGACCAGCGCCTGCACGGCGGGCTGGTCGAGCGCCGACTTCAGGCAGGCGAGGTGGTAGCGCTCGTGCACCAGCGGCACGAAGCCCAGGCCTTCGGCATGGGCGGCCGACTCGAGGCCCAGGCCGGTATCGGCCTGCCCGGCGGCCACGGCATGCGCGACCGCGGCGTGCGAGGTCTCGCAGCGCTCGTAGCCCGAGAGTGCGCTGCCGTCGAGCCCGGCCTGCGCGAGCAGTTCGTCGAGCACCACGCGCGTGCCGGTGCCGAGCGCGCGGTTCACGTAGCGCGCCTCGCGCCGCGCCACGTCGGCCAGCGTGCGCAGCCGCAGCGGATTGCCGGGCGCCACGATCAGGCCCTGGGTGCGGCGCGCGAAGCCGATCAGCTTGTGCTGGCCCGGCTTGAGCAGCGGCTGGTAGGTGCGCTGCGCGAGCGATCCGCGCGGCGGATGCTCGAGCGTGTGGAAGCCCGCCATCACGCAGCGGCCCTGGTTGAGCGCGCGGATCGCGTCCACGCTGCCGGTGTAGTGGATGTCGAGCTGCAGTTGCGCCGTGCCCGCCGCATGGGTGCGCAGCAGCGCGAGCGCGTCGTCGTGGCTCGCCTGCAGGCTCAGCACGTGGGTGCGGTCGTCGAAGGCGAGCGCGAAGGCGCGTTCGAGCTCGGCATGCAGCGCCTCGATCTGCGGCGCGAGCCGGGCCTGCGCCTGGCGCTCGGCCCACAGCAGCTTGTCGCCGAATTCGGAAAGCTGGGCGCGCTGGCCCTGTTCGCCCTGGATCAGCGGCCGCCCGAGCGTCTGCTCCCATTCGCGCAGCTCGCCCCAGACATGGCGGTACGACAGGCCCAGCGCGCGCGAGGCGCCCGAGATCGAGCCGTGCTCGCGCACCGCGAGCAGGATCTGCATCAGCGGATTGCGGATCTGGCGCGATCCGTTCCGGCGCGGCCGGATCGCGTAGGAAAGGTCGATCTGTTGCACGGGGAGCCGTCAGCGGTGGTGGAAGGCCGGCCCATTATGCAGAGCCGCCTCGCCGTCCGCTGTCGGCCCGCACGCCGTGCGCGGCCTCAGGCCGTTTCGGCCAGGGCGTCGCCGAGCGCGTTGATCAGGCGGTCGATCTCGGCCTTCTCGGCGATGAACGGCGGCGCGAGCTGGATCGTGTCGCCGCCGTAGCGCACGTAGAAGCCCTTCTTCCAGCAGTTCATCGCGATCTCGTACGGGCGGCGCGCCGGCTCGCCCGGCAGCGCCGCGATCGTCAGGCCCGCGGCCAGGC
Organism: uncultured Variovorax sp.; assembly: GCA_966095775.1. GTDB lineage: Bacteria > Pseudomonadota > Gammaproteobacteria > Burkholderiales > Burkholderiaceae_C > Variovorax. The sequence continues at coordinate 5,363 of CBHTTS010000090.1, forward strand.
CGAAGTTGCGGATGTCGGTGACGTGCCTGCTACCCTTGAGGCTGTGCACCGCGTTCTCGAAGTGCGGCGCGAGCGCCTGCACGCGGCCGATCATGTCCTCCTTCTGCAGCACGTCGAGCGCCGCCACGCCGGCCGCGCAGGCCACCGGGTGCGCGCTGTAGGTGTAGCCGTGCGGGAACTCGAGCATGTAGTCGGGACCGCCGGCCGCCATGAAGGTGTCGTAGATCTCCTTGCTCGCGATCACCGCGCCCAGCGGCTGCGCGCCGTTGGTCACCTGCTTGGCGACGTTCATGATGTCGGGCGTCACGCCGAAGGCCTCCGCGCCCGTGAGCGCGCCGCAGCGGCCGAAGCCCGTGATCACCTCGTCGAAGATCAGCAGGATGTTGTGCGCGGTGCAGATCTCGCGCAGCCGCTTCAGGTAGCCCTTGGGCGGGATCACCACGCCGGCCGAGCCCGCGAAGGGCTCCACGATCACGGCCGCGATGTTCGAGGCGTCGTGCAGCGCGATCACGTCGAGCAGGCGGTCGGCGAGCTCGGCGCCGTGCTCGGCCATGCCGCGCGTGAAGGCATTGCCCGCGAGCTGGGTGTGGGGCAGGTGGTCGGCCTCGACGCCCTGGCCGAAGAGCTTGCGGTTGGCCGCGATGCCGCCGACCGAGATGCCGCCGTAGTTGACGCCGTGGTAGCCCTTCTCGCGGCCGATCAGCCGGGTCTTGCCGGCCTGGCCCTTGGTGCGCCAGTAGGCGCGGGCCATCTTCAGCGAGGTGTCGGCCGCCTCGGAGCCCGAGCCCGTGAAGAAAACGTGGTCCAGGCCCGCGGGCGTCAGTTCCTTGAGCCGGTTGGCGAGCTCGAACGACAGCGGATGGCCGAACTGGAAGGCCGGCGCGTAGTCGAGCTTCGCGATCTGGCGGCTCACCGCCTCGGTGATCTCGGGCCGGCCGTGGCCCAGCCCCGTGCACCACAGGCCCGACAGGCCGTCGAAGATCTTGCGGCCTTCGCCATCGGTGAAGTACGCGCCCTTGGCCTCCACGATCATGCGCGGGTCGGCCTTGAAGTTGCGGTTGCCGGTGAACGGCATCCAGTGCGCGTCGAGCCAGGCGGCGTCGGTGCGCGGGGCGGCGGTGGGTTCGATGGCGGGGGCGGCGAGGGTCATGGCGCGCGGGCTCCGGAAAGGGTGATGGGACGGCCCGATTGTTGGCAGCCCGTTCAGTGTGGAGAATGGCGCAATATCAATGTTCACTTGACGGTTCATGCAAGTAAAGGAAAAGACCCGCAGCCGCGCCGTGCTCGGCCAGCTCAGCGACATGGACCTGCGCCTGCTCAAGGTGTTCAAGAGCGTGGTCGACTGCGGCGGCATGGCGGCGGCCGAGCTCGAGCTCAACATCGGCACCTCGACCGTGAGCCGGCACGTGAAGGACCTCGAGACCCGCCTCGGCCTCGTGCTGTGCCGGCGCGGCCGCGCGGGCTTCGCGCTCACGGCCGAGGGCCAGCGCGTCTACGACGAGACCCTGCGCCTCCTGGCCTCGGTCGATGCCTTCCGCGGCAGCATCGACGACATCCACAACCGCATGGGCGGCCAGCTCGACGTCGCGCTGTTCGACAAGACCGCGACCAACCCCGGGGCGCGCATCGGCGAGGCGATCGCGCGCTTCACCGAGATCGCGCCCGAGGTGACGCTCGCGGTGCACGTGGGCTCGATCAACGCGATCGAGCAGGGCGTGCTCGAAGGCCATTTCCAGATCGGCATCATCCCGGCGCACCGGACGTCGAAGAGCCTGGTCTACGCCGACCTGTTCGACGAGACCATGCTGCTGTACTGCGGCGCCGGCCACCCGCTCTTCGGCGCCGACCACGCGAAGCTCACCTGGGCCAGGCTGCGCGAGCACCACTTCGCCGGCCTCGGCTACCACTCGCCGAACATGGAGCTGAGCCACCGCGCCAAGCTCTCGCGCAAGGCCACCGGCTTCGACCAGGAAGCGATCGCGACCCTGATTCTTTCCGGACGCTTCCTCGGCTTCCTGCCGGACCACTACGCGCAGGTGTTCGAGCAGCGCGGGCTGATGCAGGCCGTGCTGCCCGCGCGGTTCAGCTATGCGTGCCGCTTCGTGAGCCTGCTGCGGCGCTCGCCGAAGCCTTCGCGGGCGGTGTTGGCGTTCCAGTCTTGCCTGGCACAGGCGCATCGGCAACGCCCGGTCCATGACCCTTGACACGCGCTTTCCCGGGGTGGGGGTGCCCTGCTGCCATGTGATGATCGAACGATGCATGCCACCTCTTCATCCTTTCGATCCGCCGCAGACGGCACGGAGATCTTCACGTACGCCTGGACCGGCGTCGCGGGCCAACCCGTCGGCGTGGTGCAGATCGCCCACGGCCTGGCCGAGCACGGCGAACGGTATGCGCGCTTCGCGAACGCGCTCCATGCGGCCGGCTTTCTGGTGTACGCGGTCGATCACCGCGGGCATGGCCGCAGCGCACGGGGCCGTCTGGGAGACTTCGGCGCGGCGGGCTTCGGCGGGCTGATCGCCGATGTCGCCCAGTTCGGCTCCGCGCTGCGCGCCCGGCACGGTGACCTGCCGCTGTTCCTCTTCGGCCATTCCATGGGTTCCTTCGCGGCGCAGGCCGCCCTGCTCGATCACGCACCGACGTGGTCGGGGGTGGTGCTGTCGGGGTCGACGGCGCTGGACGCGCTGGCGGCAGGCATGGCCCGGGCACCTGCCGGGGCGCCTGCCGGGCCGGCGGCGTTCAATGCCGGGTTCGAACATCGCACGGGCTACGAGTGGCTGTCGCGTGATGAGGCCGAGGTGGACGCCTACGTGGCCGACCCCTGGTGTGGCTGGGAGGTGCCGGACGAGGTGATCCCCTCGCTGTTCGCGACGGCGCCCCGGCTGGCAGACCCTGCGCAATTGGCAGGCATCCGGCCTGACCTGCCGATCCTCATTGCTTCGGGCGACGCCGACCCGCTGGCGGGGGGCGGTGCGCTGGTCCAGTTGCTGGGACAGCGTTACCGCGAAGCCGGCATCACCGACGTCACCGTCGCGTTGTATCCGGCGGCGCGCCACGAAATCCTGAACGAGACCAACCGCGACCCGATCACCGCCGACATCGTGGCCTGGCTGCACGCCCGCGCGGCGCTGAATTCCTGAGCGAGGAAGCGCGCGATTTCTTTCGAAATCGTGCATAGGTCACGCCGCTCCCGCTTGGTCCGCGGGCCGCTGGGACATGCTGAATTAGGCTCGCGCCCTTGCAACGCAACCCTCAGCCGTGGACGGCGCGGGTATGTTCCCGGCCGCCGCGGCGTCGTCCTTCCCCAAAAGTTATCCTCGTGAAAAACTACCTCGCGACTGCGCTGGCGCTGATGACGTTCGCTTCGAGCTCATATGCCGCGGACAACATCGACATCGCCGCCAGCGGACCGGTCGTCCGCAAGGAGCTTCCGTCCGGCTCGGGCATGACCTGGCATGCGGGCAGGTTCTTTGTCGTCGGTGACGATTCGCCCTACCTGTTCACCCTGGACCGGAAGTTCGCGATCGTCGACAAGACCCTGCTGCAGGACTATCCGCTGAAGCCGAACGGCCGCATCGCCAAGGACGTCAAGCCGGACCACGAGGCGATGGCCACGGTGGCGTGGAACGGGGCTGCATGGCACCTGATCCTCGGCTCCGGCAGCAAGCCGGGCACGCGGGAAGTCGGCCGGCTGGTGCCTGCGGGCGGCGGGTCCGTCTCCCATGTGCGCGACATGGCCGGGCTGTACCGGCGCTTCGCCGCCCTGGCGGGCTTCGAGGCCGGCCAGGCGGTCAACATCGAGGCCGTCGCGGTGGCCCGGGATGCGGTCTACTTCTTCAACCGGGGCAACGCCGGGCAGAACATCCTTTTCAAGGTGGCGCTCGCCGACCTGATGGCCTATATGACGGGCCATGCCGCCTCGATCGCCGACGTCCGCCGGTACGAGCTCAGGCTGCCGCGACTGCATGGACGCGAGGCAGGGCTCTCGGGCGCCGACCACTGGCCCGAGATCGACAGCCTGGTCTACACCGCCTCGGTCGAAGGCACCGACAACGCCTACGACGATGGCGCGGTGCTGGGCAGCTTCGTGGGGCTGATCCCGCTGTCCGAACTGGACGAAGGCTCGCCGCTGGACCTGAGCCGGAGCGCGCGGCGGCTGTCGAAGGGCGGGGCGCCACTCAAGACCAAGGTGGAATCCATTGCGCTGACGCACACGGGGCAACGCCGGGCCACGGCCGCCCTGGTCAGCGACAACGACGACGGCGCGAGCGAGTTCTTCGACGTCGTGCTGACCGTCAAGGCCGCGCGGCGACGCTGACCGCGCAGCCCGCGCCCGCTAGCGCTGCCCGCTCGGCAGCAGCAGGTGCTTCGCCCCGATCTGCGCCTCCATCTCGTGCATGTGGGCCTCGGCATCGACCATGTGCTCGGCCATCAGGCGGCGCACCGTGTCGGCGTCCCCGCGGCGGTAGGCCGCGAGCAGCTGCGTGTGGTAGTCGACGTTGGCCTCGCCGAAATGGTGGTGGTCGAGCGCCTTCTTGTAGACCACGAGGTCGCGCAACAGGTCGTTGAGGAAGCGGCACATGAACGAGAGCACCGGATTGGGGCAGCTCTCGGCCAGGATGGTGTGGAAGGCGAGCTCGGCCTCGCGCTGGATGCGCAGCTCGTCCTCGTTGGTCGGCTCCTGGGTGCACAGGCGCACGTTGGCCTCGAGCCGCTCGAACTGCTCGGGCGTGAGCCGTCCCACCACGCTCACGGCGAGTTCGGGCTCGAGCACCTTGCGCAGCTGGTAGATGTGGTGGCCGTCGAGGTGGTGGAAGTGCAGGAAGTTGCGCAGCGGCTCCGACGCATGTTCCACCGACACCTGCTGCAGGTACGCGCCGCCGCCCGGGCCGGTGCGGATCGCGATCAGGCCGCGCACCTCCAGCGCCTTGAGCGCCTCGCGCACGGTGCTCTTCGAATAGCCGAACAGCTCGATCAGCTCCTTCTCGTTCGGCAGCCGGTCGCCGGGCTGCTTGCGCTCGGCCACGATCCAGCGCTTGACGTCCTCGACGATGAGGTCCGAGAGCTTCTGCCGCTTGGGCCGGTGCTGCCCGAAGCGGGGGGTGTCCTGCGGTTTCATGCGTGAAGGAAAGGGGTCATGGGCCAATGGGGTAGCGCTTGCACGAGCACGGATCGGGCCCGGTGCGGGCGATTGTGGCACGCGCATTGCTAGCGGGTTTTTACCAGCATATTAATCCTATTTATCCGCTTAAATTGCCTGCGCATTCCACGCAGCACTTGCGCTCACTTCACCCCCGACCGGAGAACTCCATGCAACGCAGACACCTTCTTCAGCTCGCCGCCCTCTCGGCCGCGCCCGCTTCGCTGCTCACGGGCCGCGCCGCCTGGGCCCAGTCGGCCGAGGCCATCCGCTTCGGCTGCCCGGTGCCCATGTCGGGCGCCTTCGCGGCCAACGGCAAGTTCGCGGACCTGGGCATGAAGCTCGCGATCGAGCAGTACGGCAGCGTGCTCAAGCGCCCGCTCGCCTACACGGTGCTCGACACCGAGGGCAAGCCCGCGACGGCGGTGCGCAAGGTGCAGGAAGCCTCGCAGCAGCAGGGCGCGAAGTTCTTCGCGGGCGGCATCCTGTCGTCGGAGGCGCTGGCCATGGGCAAGGAGGCCGAGAAGGCCGGCGGCGTCTTCATCACCACCGCCGGCGCCGACGAGATCACGGGCAAGGACTGCAACCCGGCGACCTTCCGCTGGTCGGTGCCCACCTTCGGTGCGGTCGAGCAGACGGTGCGTCCGCTGATCGCGAGCATGCCGAAGGCCAAGCGCTGGTACACGATCACGCCGCAGTACGTGTTCGGCGAAGGCCTGCTCGGCGCGGCCAAGGCGATCTTCCAGGAGAAGGGCATCGAGCACGTGGGCAACAGCTACCACTCGCTCAACGACAAGGAGTTCAGCGGCTACCTCACGAACGCGCTGGCCGCCAAGCCCGACGTGCTGCTGCTGCTGAACTTCGGCGCGCAGTCCTCGGCCGCGCTGCGCCAGGCCGTGAGCTTCGGCATGCACAAGAACATGACGATCCTGATGGCCTGGGCCTCGGGCCTGGAGCAGTTCGACGAACTCGGCGCCGACCTCTGCGACGGCGTCTACTTCGGCGCGCAGTACTGGCACACGGTCGACGCGCCGCTCAACAAGGAGCTGGTGAAGCGCGTCGCCGACAAGCTCAAGATCGTGCCCAACTACAGCCTCGCGGGCTCGTACGTGTGCACCAAGATCCTGATCGACGGCATCGCGAAGGCCGGCAGCGTCGACCAGAAGGCGGTGATCGCGGCGCTCGAGGGCATGAAGTACGACGGCCTCACGGGCGGCGAGGAGATCCGCAAGGCCGACCACCAGGTGATCAAGGACTACTACCTGCTCAAGGGCAAGGCCAAGTCGAAGATGAAGGACGCGGCCGACTACGTCGACGTGGTGAGCTCGGGCAAGTCCTTCCTGAGCGTGGACAAGACCGGCTGCAAGCTGGCCTGAGCGCGCCCGGACCCCGACGCCCCATGTCCGTCTACCTGCTCCAGACCATCAACGGGATCGGCATCGGCATGCTGTATTTCCTGCTGGCGGTCGGCCTGTCGATCGTGTTCGGCCTGCTGCGCTTCGTGAACTTCGCGCATGGCGCTTTCTACCTGCTGGGCGCCTACCTGTGCTTCCAGGCGCTGCAGTGGGGGCTCGACTTCTGGCTCGCGCTGGTGCTGGTGCCGCTGGCCGTCGGCGCGCTCGGCTGGCTGGCCGAGAAGCTGCTGCTGCGCCGCGTCTACGCCAAGGCGCACGAGTTCCACATCCTCGTGACCGTGGGCCTCGCGCTCGCGGTGCAGGAGGTGGTGATCGTGTTCTGGGGGCCGCTCGGCAACAGCGTGCCCACGCCCGACCTGCTGCAGGGCGTGGTGATGTGGGGCAGCTTCATCTATCCGAAGTACCGGCTGTTCGTGATCGGCTTCACCGCCGTGCTCGCGCTGCTCCTGTGGTGGGTGCTCGAAGGCACGCGCCTGGGCAGCGCGGTGCGCGCGGGCAGCGAATCGACCGAGATGGTGTCGCTGCTCGGCATCAACGTGTTCCGCGTGTTCAGTCTGGTGTTCGCGCTCGGCGCGGCGACCGCGGCGCTCGCGGGCGTTCTCGCGGCGCCGATCCGCGGCGCGGAGCCCTTCATGGGCGTCGAGGCGCTCGGCATCGCGTTCGTGGTGGTGGTGATCGGCGGCCTCGGCAGCTTCGGCGGCGCGCTGGCCGGCGGCATCGCGATCGGCGTGGTGCAGAGCCTCATGAGCACGATCTGGCCGCCGGGCGCGAGCCTGATGATCTACATCGCGATGGGCGCCGTGCTGCTGCTGCGCCCCCACGGCCTGCTCGGCCGTGCCGCCTGAACCCCTCGAGAGGAACGATCCATCGTGTCCCGCAACACCACTTTCCTCCTCGCGCTGGCCGTCGTCGCGGCCCTGCCGCTGGTGCTGAGCTCGGGTTCGCTCGCGAGCGAGGTGCTGATCTACGCGCTCGCGGCGCTGGGCTGCAACCTGCTGCTCGGCTACACCGGGCTGCTGTCCTTCGGGCAGGGCATCTTCTTCGGGCTCGGCAGCTACACCATCGCCATCCTGCTCACGCGGCTCGCGCTGCCGATGCCGCTCGCGCTCGCCGCGGCGGTCGCGATGGGCGCGCTCGGCGCCGCGCTGGTCGGCTGGGTCGCGATCCGGCAGCGCGGCACCTACTTCGTGATGCTCACGCTGGCCTTCGCGCAGATGTTCTATTTCATCGCCTACACGGCCTCGGGCCTGACGGGCGGCGACAACGGGCTGCTCGACGTGCCGCGGCCGGCCTTCATGGACACGCCCTGGAAGTACTACGCCTTCGTGGCGCTGATGTTCCTCGCCGCGTTCTGGCTGCTGCTGCGCGTGACCGACTCGGTGTTCGGCCGCACGCTGCTGGCGATCCGCGACAACGAGGACCGCGCCGCCGCCGTGGGCTACGACCTGCGGCGCTTCAAGCTGCTGGCCTTCGTGATCTCGGGGGCCGTGACCGGGCTCGCGGGCGGATTGCACGCGATGATGACCGGCATCGCGCCGCTGTCGAACGCCGAATACCACACGAGCGAGATGATCCTCGTCATCACCGTGATCGGCGGCACCGGCAACCTGTTCGCCTCGGTGCTGGGCTCGGCGTTCTACGTGCTGCTGGCCGACTGGCTCTCCACGCTCTGGCCGCGCTGGCTGATGCTGCTCGGACTGCTGCTGATCGCGGTCAGCATCGGCATGCAGCGCGGGCTCTGGGGCCTGGGCGAGGCCGCATGGCGGCGCCTGGCGCGCCGCGGGGCCGCGCCCGGATCGAACGCCGCCGCGCGCGGCGCGGAGGTCGGCCAATGAGCGACGTCCTCATCGAAGCCGTGGGCGTCACCAAGCACTACGGCAAGTTCGCGGCGCTCGGCGGCGTGGACCTGAAGATCCGGCGCCACACCGTGCATTCGGTGATCGGCCCGAACGGCGCGGGCAAGACCACGCTGTTCCACATGCTCACGGGCACCGGCAGCGCGACGGGCGGACGCATCCTGTTCGACGGCCACGACGTGACGCGCGAGCCCGACCACCGCAGGGTGCAGCGCGGCATGGCGCGCTCGTTCCAGGTGACGAGTCTGTTCGCCAGCCTGTCGGTGCGCGAGAACCTGCGCGTCGCGGCGCAGGGCGTGGCGCCGCGCCAGGCGATGAACTGCTGGCGCGCCCCTGTCGGCGAGCGGGCCTGCGCCGCCACCGTGGCCGAGGTGCTCGCGCGCGTCGGGCTCGAGCGTTTCGCCGACACGCCCGCGAGCGCGCTCTCGCACGGCCAGCAGCGGCGCCTCGAGGTGGGCATGGCGCTGGCCGCGCGGCCCAAGGCGATCTTCCTCGACGAGCCGACCTCGGGCATGGGCATCGACGACCTCGACGACATGAAGCGGCTGATCCGCGGCCTGCGCGACGCCCACACCGTGGTGCTGATCGAGCACAACATGAACATCGTGATGGACATCTCCGACACCGTGACCGTGATGCAGATGGGCCGCGTGCTCGCCGAGGGGCTGCCCGCGGAGATCCGCGCCGACGCGCGCGTGCGCAGCGCCTACCTGGGCAACATGATCACCGGAGGCAAGGCATGAACCGCCACCCCATCCTCGAGGTCGAGGGGCTGCACGCGCACTACGGCAAGAGCCATGTGCTGCAGGGCGTGTCGCTCGCGGTCGGCGAGGCCGAACTCGTCACGCTGCTGGGCCGCAACGGCGCCGGCAAGTCGACCACACTCAAGAGCATCGCGGGCGCGCTGGCGCCGAGCGGCGGGCGCGTGCGCTTCCAGGGCGCCGACATCGCAGGCCTGCCGGCGCACCGCATCGCGCAGCGCGGCCTGTGCCTGGTGCCCGAGCACCGCGGCATCTTCAAGCTGCTGACGGTGGAGGAGAACCTGCTGCTCGGCCAGCGGCGCGGCTCGCCCTGGCAGCTCGGCGACGTCTACCGCATCTTCCCGCGGCTGCAGGAGCGGCGCCGCAACGGCGGCGGCCAGCTCTCGGGCGGCGAGCAGCAGATGCTCGCGATCGGCCGCGCGCTGATGAACCATCCGCGCCTGCTGATCCTCGACGAGCCGGTCGAGGGCCTGGCGCCGGTCATCGTCGAGGAGATCGTCGCCCAGCTCAAGACCATCAAGGCCGCCGGCGTCGCGATCCTGCTGGTCGAGCAGAACCTCGAGGTCTGCGTGCAGCTCGCCGACCGCCACTACATCCTCGAGCAGGGCCGGATCGTGCACGAGGCCGGCAATGCGGCGTTCCTCGCCGACCACGAGGTCAAGGACCGCTACCTGGGCGTGGGGCTTGCTTGAGCCCGCGCACCGATTCCTCTTTTTCATCCGCACCCATGAACTCCCACACCAGCCTCCGCATCGACGGCGAGCGCCTCTGGAACTCGCTGATGGACCTGGCCCGGCTCGGCGCCACCGAGAAGGGCGGCGTCTGCCGCATCGCGCTGACCGACCTCGACCGCCAGGGCCGCGACCTGTTCGCGCGCTGCGCGCGCGAGGCCGGCTGCACGGTCCGCGTGGACGCGATCGGCAACATCTTCGCCCGGCGCGAAGGCCGCAACCCGGCGCTGCCGCCCGTCACCACCGGCAGCCACATCGACACCCAGCCCACGGGCGGCAAGTTCGACGGCAACTACGGCGTGCTCGCCGGGCTCGAGGTGATCCGCACCCTCAACGACGCGGGCATCGCCACCGAGGCGCCGCTGGAGATCGCGGTCTGGACCAACGAGGAGGGCTCGCGCTTCGTGCCCGTGATGATGGGCTCGGGCGTGTTCGCGGGCGCCTTCACGCTCGCGCATGCGCTCGCGCAGCGCGACAACGACGGCGTCAGCGTCGCCGAGGCGCTCGGCGCCATCGGCTACGCGGGCAGCGCGCCGGCCTCGGCCGAGGCCTCGCCGGTGGGCGCCTACTTCGAGGCCCACATCGAGCAGGGCCCGGTGCTCGAGGCCAACGAGCGCGTGATCGGCGTGGTCGAGGGCGCGCTGGGCCAGCGCTGGTACGACGTGGTGCTGCAGGGCATGGAGGCGCACGCGGGCCCCACGCCGATGGACCTGCGCCGCGACGCGCTGCTCGCGGCCGCCGAGCTCGTGATCGAGGTGAACCGCATCGCGCTCGCCCATGCGCCGCATGGCCGCGGCACGGTCGGCTGGATCGACAACTACCCGAACTCGCGCAACGTGATCCCGGGCCGCGTGAAGCTCAGCGTGGACCTGCGCGCGGCCGACGACACCGTGCTGTCGGCGATGGACGCGGCGCTGAAGGAGGCGGTGCAACGCATCGCCGCCGCGGGACGGGTCGAGGCCAGCGCCGAGCAGGTGGTGTACTTCCCGCCGCAGCCCTTCACGCCCGCGCTGGTCGAGGCGATCCGCGGCGCCGCCGAGGCGCAGGGCCTGCCCTGGATGAACGTGATCAGCGGCGCGGGCCACGACGCGGTCTACCTCGCGCGGGTCTGCCCGACGGCGATGATCTTCGTGCCCTGCCGCGACGGCATCAGCCACAACGAGATCGAGGACGCCGAGGCGGCGCACCTCGAGGCCGGCTGCAACGTGCTGCTGCAGGCGATGCTGCAGCGCGCGGGGGTGGCGGCATCATGAAGGTGCTGATCGCGCGGCTCAACCACGAGACCAACACCTTCTCGCCCGTGCCCACGCCGCTCGCGGCCTTCGGGCCCGACGGCCCGACCTTCGGCGCCGACGCGTACCGCGACAACAAGGGCATGCGCACCGCGATGTCGGCCTTCATCGACCTCGCCGAGCGGGCCGGTGCCGAGCTGGTCACGCCCGTGTCGGCCTCGGCCAACCCGAGCGGGCCGGTCGACGCCGGGGCCTACACGCGGCTCACGCAGTGCATCGTCGATGCCGCGCCCGGCTGCGACGCGATCCTGCTCGACCTGCACGGCGCGATGGTGGCCGAGAACAGCGCCGACGGCGAGGGCGACCTGCTCGCGCGGCTGCGCGCGGCCGCGCCCGGGGTGCCGATCGGCGTGGCGCTCGACCTGCATGCCAACCTCACGCCGGCCATGGTGGACAACGCCGACGTGATCGTCGGCTTCAAGACCTATCCGCACGTCGACATGTACGAGACCGGCGAGCATGCGGGCCGGCTGCTGTTCGACCTGCTCGCGGGCCGCGCGCGCCCCGCGATGCGCTGGCCCGGCCTGCCGCTGATGGCGCAGACGCTGCGCAGCGCCGCGATCACGGGCGCGATGCCCCGCGCG
>CBHTTS010000091.1:0-16973 GCA_966095775.1 uncultured Variovorax sp.
GCGCCATCGCGATCATCACGCGCTGGCGCATGCCGCCCGAGAGCTGGTGCGGGTACTCGTCGACGCGGCGTTCGGGCGCGGGGATGCCGACCTGGCGCAGCATCTCGATCGCGCGCTCGCGCGCGGCCGCGGCGTCGAGGCCGGCATGCAGCCGCAGCGACTCGGCGATCTGCTCGCCGACGCTGTACACCGGGTTCAGCGAGGTCATCGGCTCCTGGAAGATCATCGAGATCCGGTTGCCGCGCACCGCGCGCATGCGCGCCTCGCCGGCCGCGACGAGGTCCTCGCCCTGGAACAGCACCCGGCCGCCCGTGATGCGCCCGGGCGGCGAGGGGATCAGCCGCAGCAGCGCGAGCGCGGTCATGCTCTTGCCGCAGCCCGACTCGCCGACCACGCAGAGCGTCTCGCCGGCGCGGACCTCGAAGTCCACGCCGTTGAGCACCATCGCCTCGCCGCGGCGGCTGCGGAAGGCGACGCGCAGGTCCTTCACCTGGAGCAGTGCTTCGTCCATGTCATCGCTCCCGCAGCTTGGGGTTGAGCGCATCGTTGAGGCCGTCGCCGATCAGGCTGACCGCGAGCACGGTGAGGAAGATCGCCGCGCCCGGGAAGGTCACGGCCCACCAGCTCGACAGCAGGTAGGCGCGGCTCGCGCCGATCATCAGGCCCCAGCTCATCTGGTTCTGGTCCGACAGGCCGAGGAACGAGAGCCCGGCCTCGAACAGGATCGCGCTGCCGACGGCGAGCGTGGCCGACACCACGAGCGGCGGCATCGCGTTGGGCAGGATCACCTTCCAGATGATGCGCGCGTCGCCCGCGCCGATCGCGCGCTCGGCGCGCACGTACTCGAGCTGCCGCACCTTGAGGAACTCGGCGCGCGTGAGGCGCGCGGTGCCGGGCCAGATCACGATGCCGATCGCCACCGTCACCGTCAGCAGCGAGGGGTTGAACAGCGTGACCACGACCATCGCGAACAGCAGCGCCGGCAGCACCTGGAAGAACTCGGTCACGCGCATCAGCACGGCGTCGACGCGGCCGCCGTAGTAGCCCGCGAAGGCGCCGACCGTGATGCCGATCACGACCGACAGCAGCGCCGCGATCGCGCCCACCAGCAGCGTGGCGCGGCCGCCGTGGATCAGCGTGGTGAACACGTCGCGCCCGAGGTAGTCGGTGCCGAGCCAGGATTCGGCGTCGAAGGGCGGGGTCATCGGCAGGTTGCGGATCTCGAACGGATCGGCCGGGTAGAGCCACGGCCCGCCGATCGCGACCGCGAGCACCAGCAGCAGGATCAGCATGCCCGCGATCGACGAGGGATTGCGCGCGAACATGCGCCAGGCTTCGCGCCAGGGGCCGTCGGCCCGCAGGGGGCCGGCGGCCGGCTCGGCGGCCATCGGGATCATGGTGGAGGGCATGGTCATTTCTTGATCCGCGGGTCGATCAGCCGGTAGCAGAGGTCGGTGAGCAGGTTCATGACGATCACCACCACCGAGGAGAACAGCAGCACGCCCATGATCGTCGGGTAGTCGCGCCGCAGCACCGAGTCGAAGGCGAGCCGTCCGAGGCCGGGCCAGTTGAACACCGTCTCGACCAGCACCGCGCCCGCGAGCACGTTGCCGAACTGCAGCCCGAGCATGGTCACCACCGGCAGCACCGCGTTGCGCAGCGCATGCTTGTAGAGCACGACGCGGTCGGCCAGGCCCTTGGCGCGCGCGGTGCGGATGTAGTCGGAGCCGAGCACGTCGAGCATCGCGGCGCGCGAGAGCCGGCTGTACTGGGCCACGTAGACCAGCGCGAGCGTGAGCGCCGGCAGCACCAGGTGGTGCGCGACGTCGAGCACGTCGGCCCAGCCTTCGCCGGTGGAGGTCACGGCCCGCATGTCCGAGACCGGGAACCACGGCAGCACGAAGGCGAACAGGATGATCAGCATCATGCCGGTCCAGAACACCGGCGCCGCGAAGCCGACCAGCGCGAGCCCGGTGATCGCCTGCGACAGCCAGCTGTTGGGCGCGCGCGAGGCGAGCACGCCGAGCGTGGTGCCGACCACGAAGGCCGTGAGCACCGCGGCGAGCACCAGCAGCAGCGTGGCCGGCAGGCGCTCGAGGATCATCGCCGTGACCGGCTGGTTGAAGTAGTACGAGTGCCCGAGGTCGCCCTGCACCACCTTGCCGAGGTAGACGCCGAGCTGCACCACCGCGGGCCGGTCGAGCCCGTACTGCGCGCGCAGCTCGTTCTTCAGGTCCTCGCTCATGCCGCCGCTCGCGCCGGCGATGGTCTCGACCGGGTCGCCCGGCGCCGCGAGCAGCAGCAGGAAGTTCAGCACCACCACCGCGAGCACCAGCAGCAGCCCTTGCGCCAGCTGGCGCAGCACCGTGCCGATCATCGGAGGAACACTTCGTCCATGGGCGAGAGCATTCCCCAGATGGTGGCCGGCACGTTGCCGACCTTCTTGCTCGTCACCGTGTGGTAGGGGAAGACGTTGAGGTAGTGCACCGGCATGTCGTCCACCACCAGCTTCTGGAAGGTCGCGTAATAGGCCTTGCGCTGCGTGGTGTCGATCAGGCCGCCGGCCTGCGCGAGCAGCTCGTCGACCTTGGGGTTCTCGTAGGACTGGGTGTTGGTCCAGACCACGGGCCGGATGTTGGTCGAGAGGTAGGTGCGGTGCACGCCGATCACCGGATCGCCCCAGTTCCACACCGAGTCCATCGTGAGGTCGAAGTCGTGCGCCGAGACGCGCTTGGCCCAGGTCGGGAAGTCCGAGGGCCGCAGCTCGATCGTGATGCCCACCTTGCGCAGCTGCGCGCGGATGTATTCGGCCGAGGGCAGCGTCGCGGCCGTGTAGTTGTCGAGCGTGAGCTTGAGGCGCTCGCCGTTGGCGCCGGGCTTGAGGCCGGCCGCGTCGAGCAGCGCGGCCGATTTCTTGAGGTCCATGTCGTAGGGCTCGAGGCCCGGGTCCGCGAACGGGCTGGTCGGCACGATCGGGCCGAGGTCGCGCTGCGCGAAGCCGCCCTTGAGCACCTTGAGCAGGAACTTCTTGTCGAGCGCGTAGGCGATCGCGTGGCGCACGCGCTTGTCGTCGAGCGGCTTCTTCGCCATGTTGAAGGCCAGCCACTCGATCGGGCCGATGCCCTCGTAGCCGCGCGGCGTCATCTCGAGGTTCTTGTTGGCCTGCAGGCGCCGCAGGTCGACCGGGTTCGAGACGAAACCGATCAGCTGGTTCTCGCCGCGCTCCAGCCCGAGCAGCAGGCTCGCGAAGTCGGTGTTGATGTTGATGACCAGGCGGTCGAGGTAGGGCTTGCCCGCGAGAAAGAACTTGTCGTTGCGCTCGAGCACGATGCGCTGCGTGGGCGAGAACTCGACCAGCTTGAACGGACCGGAGCCGACCACGTCCTTGCTGTTGCGCGGGTGGGACTTGAGGTCCTGGCCGTCGCCGTAGATGTGCTTGGGCAGGATCGGGCACAGCGCCGGCGACATCGCGAGCACGATCGCCGGGTGCGGCGTGGCCATGCGCACGATCGCGGTGTGGACGTCGGGCGTGTCCACCTTCTCGACCGGCGCGAACATGGTCTGGAACGGATGGTTGGCCTTGATCGCCATGATGCTGAAGGCCACGTCCGCGCTCGTGACGGGCTTGCCGTCGTGGAACACCGCGTCGCGGCGCAGGTTCAGCGTGAAGGTCCGGCCGTCCTCCGACAGGCTCCACTTCTCGGCCAGGTAGGGCTGCGGCTTCCACTGGTCGTCGAAGCGCAGCGGGCTCGCGAACAGTTGGGTCGACGGCAGCGCGGTCGCATAGCCCGACTGCACCGCGCCGTTGAGATGGCGCGGCACCTGTTCCGATCCGACCACGAGCGTGCCGCCGCGTTTGGCTGCCTGCGCGAGCGCCGGCAGCGGCAGCAGCGCGTGGGCGCCGAGCAGCGCGCCGGAAAGCAGGACCTCGCGGCGGCTGGAGAGAAGACGGGACATGGACAGACCTCCTGATCTTTGACTGCGAAAGGGCCTCGCGGGCCGTGCGTCGAAGATAGGCCAAGGCTCATGCGGGACGAAGAGCCAACCGCCGGACAGTCGAGGAGCCAGAAGCCGCGGGTTTGCCCCGTTGTGTGGCGGCGCGGTGCGCCACTTCGGGGAATGCGCACCGGCTTGTCGTTTTCAAAGTTGATTCAACGAAGTCGGTTCACTTCTCGTCGCGCAGCCAGTACCACTTGTAGAGCATGCGCTGTCCCATGCGGCGAAACGGCGCGAACAGCGGCGACTCCACCAGCCCGAGCACGTTCGGGAACGGCAGCGCAGAGCGGTAGATCGGCAGCTCGAACACGTGCTGTCCCGTGTCCTTGCCGGCCACGCGCTCGGCCAGCCGCTTGCCGGCCCAGGTCGAGAACGACACGCCGTTGCCGCCGTAGCCCACCGCGTACCAGATGCGCTTGTCGGGCTCGGGCTGCGTGATGCGCGGCATCATGTCGTGGCTCATGTCGACCCAGCCCCACCACGAGTGGTCGATGCGGATGCCCGCGAGTGGCGGGAACTTGCGCGCGATCGCGTCGGTGAGCAGCTTCAGGTGCACCGGATGCTCGGCGTCGGCGCCGCTGACCGAGCTGCGGCTGCCGATCTGCAGCCGGTTGCCCTTGAGCAGCCGGTAGTAGAAGCGCAGCGTGCGCGTGTCGGTGAGGAAGGTCTGCGAGCGGAAGTTGGTGGCCTGCAGCTCGGCCTCGGTCAGCGGCCGCGTGACGACCGAGTTCGAGAGGATCGGCATGATCCGGTTCCTGAGCAGCGGGCTCAGCACCTGGCCCGTGTAGCCGCCGGTGCACACCGCCACGCGGCGCGCGCGCACCACGCCGCCGGGCGTGCGCAGGTGGTGCACGCCGTCGATGGTCTGCCAGCCCTGCACCGGGCTCGAGGTGTGGACCTTGACGCCGAGCGCGCGTGCCTTGCGCATCAGGCCGAAGGTGAACTTCAGCGGATGGATGCCCACGCCTTCGGGCTCGAGCATCGCGCCCGCGGCCTCGCGCTCGTCGCAGTAGTCGCGCCGCAGCTCCTCGGCCGTGAGCATGCGCGTGGCGTAGCCGAACTGCTCGCGCATCAGGCGCGCCTCGGCCGCGAGCACCGGCAGCTTCTCGGGCCGGTGCGCGACGTAGAGGTGGCCGCCATCGAAGGCGTCGCAGTCGATCTGCGTCGTGAGCTGGCGGAAGTTTTCGAAGCCGCTGCGGATCTCGGCGTCGAGCCGCTTGGCCACGTCGAGGCCCCAGCGCTGGATCCACTGCGAGCGCTTGAGCCGCCCGCTCGCGTTCTGGCCCTGGCCGCCGCTGCGGCTCGAGCAGCCCCAGGCGGCCTGGTTGGCTTCGAGCACGGTGGCCTGGATGCCGTGCTCCTGCGCGAGGTAGAGCGCGGTCGACATGCCGGTGGCGCCCGAGCCGATGACGGCCACGTCGACGTCGATGTCGTGCGCGAGCGGCCCGTCGTCCTCGGGCGGCGTGCCCGCGCTCGCGACCCACCAGGTGGGCGCGTAGGCGCGGCCCGCGCCGGGGTCGGGCGCGACCAGCGGGTCGTAGCGCGGATCGTAGGGATGCTTCGCGGGCAGCGAGGGCGGGGCGGCGAAGGCGGCGGCGCCGGACGGCATGTTCATGGCGGGCTCCGCGGACGGCTATTTGGCGGCCGGCAGGTTGGGACGCGCCTTGCGGAACACGTTCTTGAGGTGGATCTTGCCGCCCCGGAAGGTGAACACGTCGATGCCGTCGGCCTCGATGCGGCTGCCGTCGGCCGCGGTGCCGGTGAAGGTCCACTGCGAGGTGCCGAAGTCGCCGTGCACGAAGTGGCGGCCGTTGGTCCACTGCGCGTCGGGCACGGCCTCCCAGGCGGCGGCGAAGGCGCGGCGCACCGCTTCGGTGCCGACGTGGCGGGTGCCGCAGGCCTCGGGGCCGGCGGCGGTCTGGAAGACGCAGTCCTCGGTCATGAAGGACATCAGCGCATCGATGTCGTGGCGGTTCCACGCATCGCTGAACGCGGCGAGGGTGTCGGTGGTGACGTGGGGGGAAGAGGGCTGGGCGAGGGTCACGCGGCGGGCTCCGGAGGATTCGATGGCGCCAAGCGTAGGCAGCGCGCCGCTGCCGCGATAGGGCCAGATGCGGGGATTCGACCGAGCCAGAAATGCGCGGCCTGCCCTAAACTGCCGCGCACCATGGCCAATCCCAGAGCGATCCAATGGGCGCAGCTCTTCGCGCTGCCCGACCAGCCCGCCCTGCCGCTGCAGGCCCGACTGCGCGCCGCGGTGGTGCAGGCGATCTTCGAGGGCCACCTGAGCCCGGGCGCCTCGCTGCCCTCGTCGCGCGAGCTCGCGGCGCTGCTCGGGCTGAGCCGCAACACCGTGACCTCGGCCTACCTGCAGCTCATCGACGAAGGCTTTCTCGAGGCGCGTCCGCGCAGCGGCGTGTTCGTGGCGCGCAACGCCAGGCCGCAGCCCGCGGCGCATGCCGAGCCGCTCGTGGGGCGCAGCGGCCAGCCGAGCCAGCCGCCCGACTGGTCATCGCGCGTGCTGCGCTCGCTGCTGGACAAACCCACGCTCTCCAAGCCCGACCGCTGGCGCGACTATCCCTATCCTTTCGTCTACGGCAACTACGACCCGCAGCTGTTTCCCACCGAGGATTTCCGCGAATGCTGCGCGCGCAGCCTCGCGCGCTCGCAGCTGCCGCACTGGACGCCCGACTTCGAGACCGACGACGTGCCCGACCTGATCGAGCAGATCCGCACGCGCCTGCTGCCCAAGCGCGGCGTGTTCGCGCTCAAGGAGGAGATCCTCGTGACGCTCGGCGCGCAGCATGCGTACTACCTGCTCGCCGATGCGCTGTTCGGCGAGAACACCCGCGTCGGCCTCGAGGAGCCGGGCCATCCGCATGCGCGCAACAGCTTCTCGATGCGCAATCCGAAGTGGGTCGAGGTCGCGGTCGACGAGGAGGGCCTCGTGGTCGACGCGCTGCCCGCGGCCGACTACCTGTTCGTGACGCCCTCGCACCAGAGCCCCACCACCGCGACCATGAGCCTGGAGCGCCGGCAGTGGCTGCTGCGCAAGGCCGAGCTGCAGGACTTCGTGATCATCGAGGACGACTACGAGGCCGAGAACCTCTACGAGGGCACGCCGATGCCCGCGCTCAAGAGCCTCGACAAGACCGGGCGCGTGATCTACGTGGGATCGGTCTCGAAGAGCCTGTCGCCGGCGCTGCGGCTGGGCTTCGTCGTCGCGCCGCGCGCGCTGATCAAGGAGCTGCGCGCGGTGCGGCATGCGATGGTGCGGCATCCGAGCGCGTTCCTGCAGCATGCCTATGCGCTGTTCCTCTCGCTCGGCCACCACGAGTCGCATGCGCGGCGCGTGAACGCCGCGATGCAGGAGCGGCTCGCGATCGCCGCCGAGGCGCTGCGCGCGCACCTGCCCGGGTTCGAGTTCACGCTGCCGCAGGGCGGCGCCTCGCTTTGGGTGCGCGCGCCCGCGTGGGTGGACGCGGGCGAGCTGTCGCTGATGGCGCGCAGCCACGGCGTGCTGATCGAGGCGGGCGACGTGTTCTTCGCGCATCCGCCCTATCCGTGCCCGTTCTTCCGGCTGCGGCTGTCGTCGATCGCCGCGGCGCAGATCCCCGCGGGCATCCAGGCGCTGGGCGCGGCCTTCGAGGAGCTCGCGCTCGCGCGCGGCGAGGTCCGGGCGCACTGATCCGGCGGCCCCGGGGCGGGGCACCACCATCGTGCGCCCCGCACCAGAACAAGGGTATTTCCCGATCCGCTGGCTCCATTCCGCTCGCCCCGCTGGTACTTCCTCCGGCGAAACAACCGGTGCACAGTCCGGCCAGGAACATTCCACACCAGAGGAAAACAGCATGATCTCGACCCGTCGTCTCGCGCTGCAGGGCGCAGCAGCCATCGCCGTTCTCTGCCTCGGCAACCCCGCGGCGCTGGCCCAGGGCAAGGCCAAGGAGCTCACCTTCGCCCACCAGGACATGCTGGTGCCGCTGCGCCTCGTCATGGAGTCGGGCGAGGTCGAGAAGGCCACCGGCTACAAGATCAACTGGCGCATGTTCTCGGGCGGCGGCGACGTGATCCGCGCCATGGCCTCGGGCGACGTGCAGATGGGCGAGACCGGCTCGAGCCCGCTCACCGCCGCGGCCAGCCAGGGGCAGGACATCAAGCTGTTCTGGATCTCGGCCGACATCGCCGACGCCGAGGCGCTCGTCGCGCGCAACGCCTCGGGCATCGCGAGCGTCAAGGACCTCGCGGGCAAGAAGGTCGCCACGCCCTTCGTCTCGACCGCGCACTACCAGCTCATGGCCGGCATGAAGATGGACGGCGTCGACGCGAAGAAGGTCAACGTGATGAACATGCGCCCGCCCGAGATCGCGGCGGCCTGGGAGCGCGGCGACATCGACGCGACCTTCATCTGGGACCCGGTGCTCTCCAAGATCCGCTCGAGCGGCAAGGTGATCGCCACCTCGGGCAGCATCGGCAAGCGCGGCGCGCCGACCTTCGAGGGCATCGTGGTCAACGCCAAGTGGGCGGCCGAGAACGAGGCCTTCATGGTCGCGTTCGTGAAGGCGCTGAACCGCGCGAACGAGGAGTACAAGGCCTCGGGCAAGAGCTGGACGCCCGATTCGCCGCAGACCAAGGCGATGGCCAAGTGGACCAAGGCCGACCCGAAGGACGTGGGCCCGGCGATGGCGCTCTACAGCTTCCCGACGCTGGCGGAGCAGGTCTCGCCGACCTGGCTCGGCGGCGGCGCGGCCAAGGCGATGGCCAACACGGCGGTGTTCCTCAAGGAGCAGGGCCGCGTGCAGGAAGTGAAGCCCGACTACTCGGCCTACGTGACCACCGCGTACGTCGAGAAGGCGATGGCGTCGAAGTAAGCGGGCGACACTGCGCATGCCCACGCTCGACATCCGCGACCTCACGGTCAACTACGCCGTCAAGGGCGGCACGCTGCAGGCGCTCGCGCCGGTCAACCTGCGCATGCGCGACGGCGACTTCGTGGTCGCGCTCGGCGCCTCGGGCTGCGGCAAGACCACGCTGCTGAACTGCATCGCGGGTTTCCTGCCGCCTTCCACCGGCGAGATACTGCTCGACGGACAGCCCGTGGCCGGCCCCGGCGCCGACCGCGGCGTGGTGTTCCAGAAGCACGCGCTGATGCCCTGGCTCAACGTGCGCGACAACGTGGCGCTGGGGCTGCGGCTCGCGGGCGTCGACAAGGCCGCGCGCGACCGCGTGGCCGAGGAGAAGCTCGCGCTCGTCGGGCTGCAGAAGTACGCCGATCGCGCGGTCTACGAGCTCTCGGGCGGCATGCAGCAGCGCGTGGGCATCGCGCGCGCGCTCGCCTGCGACCCGGCCGTGCTGCTGATGGACGAGCCCATGGGCGCGCTCGACGCCTTCACGCGCGAGCAGGTGCAGGAGATCCTGCTGCAGGCCTGGTCGGCCTCGAACAAGATGGTGTTCTTCATCACCCACTCGGTCGAGGAGGCGCTGTTCCTCGCCACCCGGCTGATCGTCATGAGCCCGAGCCCGGGGCGCATCTCGCACGTCTACGACGACGTGCCGTTCTCGCGCCAGTACCTCGCGCACGGCGACTCGCGCAAGGTCAAGTCCGAGCCCGAGTTCATCCGCATGCGCGAGGAAGTCCTCTCCATCATCCACCACCGCGAGGCCGCACATGCCTGAGGCCAGCATCGCATCGACGGTCGCCATGACGACGCCCTCCACGCCCGCCCCCGCGCAGCAGCCCACGCCGCCCGCACCCGGCGCCAAGCTCAAGACCAGCGCCTTCAAGGTGCCGGGCGCGGGCTCGAGCGTCACGATCAGCGTGGTCACGGTGGTGGCGCTGGTCGCGCTCTGGTTCCTCGTGACGAACATGGGCTGGGTCAAGCCGCTGTTCCTGCCGACGCCGCAGGCCGTGTTCCAGCAGTTCCACGAGTACCTCACGGGCCAGGCCAACGACAAGCCGCTGTGGCAGCATTTCCTCGCGAGCATGTTCCGCGTGTTCTCGGCCTTCCTGCTCGCCTGCGTCACCGCCATTCCCGTGGGCATCGCGATGGGCATGAGCCGCTTCTGGCGCGGCATCTTCGATCCGCCGCTGGAGTTCTACCGGCCGCTGCCGCCCCTGGCCTACCTGCCGCTGATCATCATCTGGTTCGGGATCGACGAGCTGCCCAAGGTGCTGCTGATCTTCCTGAGCTGCTTCGCGCCGCTCGCGCTCGCGGCGCGCTCGGGCATGCGCAGCGCCTCGCAGGAGCAGATCAACGCCGCGTACTCGATGGGCGCGAGCTACGTGCAGGTGATCCGGCACGTGATCCTGCCCTCGGCGCTGCCCGACATCCTCGTGGGCATGCGCATCGCGATCGGCTTCGGCTGGACCACGCTGGTGGCGGCCGAGATGGTGGCCGCCAACATGGGCCTCGGTCAGATGGTGCTCAACGCCTCGAACTTCCTGCGCACCGACATCGTGATCATGGGCATCATCGTGATCG
This sequence comes from uncultured Variovorax sp., assembly GCA_966095775.1. Lineage (GTDB taxonomy): Bacteria > Pseudomonadota > Gammaproteobacteria > Burkholderiales > Burkholderiaceae_C > Variovorax. The sequence goes on from CBHTTS010000091.1 coordinate 10,479, forward strand.
GGGTCGTGGCGTACCTGTTCGACCTGCTGATGCGCTGGCTCGAGCGGCGGCTGGTGCCGTGGAAAGGGCGCATGTGACGGTGGTCGCGATGGGCGCGATCGGCGCCACCGGCACGGCCGGCGGCAGCAGCGGCAGGCCGCCGCCGTTCGACGCCACCGACTGTTCGAGGAAATCGAGCATCGCGCGCATCGCGGCGCTGTTGTGGCGGCGCTGCGAGTAGGCCGCATAGAGCCAGTGGTCGTGCGGCATGTGCTCGCGCAGCACCGGCACCAGCGCGCCGCGCTCCAGGTGCGACTGCGCGAGCGGCTCCGGCACGTAGGCCACGCCCGCGCCGCGCAGCGCGAGCTCGATCAGCGCCACCGCGTCGTTGGCCTCCATGCGGCTGTGCACCGGCACCTCGTAGGCCTCGCCCGCGGCCTCGAAGCGTAGGTGGGTGGCGGGCGCGGCCGAGTAGCTCAGCACGTCGTGGCGCGCCAGGTCCTCGGGCACGCGGGGCATGCCGCGCTGCGCCCAGTACGAAGGGCTCGCGCAGACCACCATCTCGAACTGCACGAGCCGGCGCACGATCAGGTTCATGTCGTCGATGCGCCCGCCCGTCAGGTGGATGTCGATGCCTTCCTCGATCAGGTCGATCGCGCTGTTGGTGAAGACCAGGCTCACGTACACGTCGGGGTAGAGCTTGATGAACTCGGCGATCACGTCCGACAGCCAGCCCGCGATCAGGCCGTGCGGCGCGCTCATGCGCAGCCGCCCGCGCGGATGGGCGCCGTGCGCCTGCAGGTCGTTGAGCGTGTTCTCCGCCATCGCCACCAGCTCGGTGCTGCGCTCGAGCAGCACCTGCCCGGCGTCGGTCAGGCTCAGCGACCGGGTCGAGCGGTTCAGCAGGCGCACGCCGCTGCGGTCTTCGAGCTCGGCCACGTAGCGGCTGAGCGTGGCCTTGGACATGCCGAGCGAGATCGCGGCACGGGAGAAGCTGCGCCGGAACGCGACTTCGCGGAAGGTTTTGATGAGGTCGAGGCCATCCATGGGATGGCCGCATTGTTCCAGTTTCGATTTCCGGGACCGCCGCGCAGGGTTTTCCCCCGGCCGGCGGCCGGAAAACGGCAGGACGCGCGCCGTTCAGGCCGGCGTCTGCTGGGCCGGCGCCGCGAGCGGCGGGGTGCCGGTCTTGAACAGGCTCGCGAGCTGCGCGCGCAGCTCGGGCGTGTCCTCGTGGCCGTGCACGGTCACCGCGTGCTGGACGGCGGCATCGAGCAGCTCGCGCTCGGTGTCGGCGGCGAGCGCGACACTGCAGTTCATCGTGCTCGGGAATTCGCGGCAGTCGATGTATTGGCGTGGCATGGCGGCGGCTCCTGGAATGTCCTCACGGACGGGCTTCGAAGATCAGGTTGAACGGGGTCTGGCTCGCGCGCCGGAAGCGCGTGAACCCGCCCTGCGCGGCGACGTCGCGCAGGCGCGCCTCGCCGGCCTGCGCGCCGAGGCACAGCCCCACCTCCTGCGAGCGCGAGGCGGGCGTGCAGATGAAGCTGGAGGCCGAATAGAACACCCGTCCCACGGGGTTGAGGTTGTCCTCGAGCCGGTCGTTGGCGAAGGGCTCGACGATCAGCCAGGTGCCGTCGGGCCGGAGGCTGCGCCGCACGTGCGAGGCGGCGCCGACCGGGTCGCCCATGTCGTGCAGCGAGTCGAACACCGCGACCAGGTCGTAGTCCTCGCCCGGGAAGTCCTTGGCGCTCGCGACCTCGAAGCGCAGGCGCTGCGGATCGTCGATGCCGGCCTTGCGCGCGGTCTCGCGCGCGCGCTCGATCGAGGGCGCGTGGTAGTCGAAGCCGACGAAGCTCGACTCTGGATAGGCCTGCGCCATCAGCAGCGTCGAGGCGCCGTGGCCGCAGCCCACGTCGGCCACGCGCGCGCCGCGGTCGAGCCGGGCGGCGACGCCTTCGAGCGCCGGGATCCACTGGCTCACGAGGTTGGCCGCGTAGCCCGGCCGGAAGAAGCGCTCGGTGCCGTGGAACAGCGCCGGGTCGTGCTCGTGCCAGCCGATGCCCAGGCCGGTGCGCATCGCCTGGATCATCTTGGGAATGGCCTTGAACTGCGCCACCGCGATCTGGAACGCGCCGGGCACGAACGCCGGGCTGCCCTCCTGCGCGAGCGCGAACGCCTGCTCCTCCGAGAGCGAGAACAGCTCGCCCTTCGGCTCGTACTGCACGTAGCCGCTTGCGGCCTGGGCCGAGAGCCATTCGCGGAGGTAGCGCGCGTCGGTCTCGGTGCGCCGCGCCAGCGCCTCGACCGTGGCCGGGCCTTCGGCCAGCGCCTTGTACAGGCCGAGCTGGTCGCCGACCACCACGGTGGCCGCATGCATCACGGCCCCCATGTCCTGCACGAAGTTACCCATGAAGGCGTTAAGCCTTGTTTCGTCGATGGCCATGTGTGTCCCCTTCGCCGACGGGCGGCCCGAGCGTCCCCTGCCTGCCTATACTGGCGCTCGCGGCGAGGGGGCCTGCGTGCATGCTGCGTCGCGGCGCATGCAGGCGCCATACGCAGCAATACGTATGCACCGCGAAGGAGGCATGCCATGACGGATCCCGCACGCCACGAGGGCGCGAGCGCGCTGCAACTGCTGGTGCAGCTCGAGACCGGCGACTACCGGCCGGCCGGCCTCACGCCGCGCGAGGGCGACGTCATGCACTGGCTCTCGTGCGGCAAGACCGACGCCGAGATCGCCGCGCTGCTCGAGATCAGTCCGCGCACCGTGCACAAGCACCTCGAGCACGTCTACGTGAAGCTCGGCGTCGAGACGCGCACGGCCGCCGTGATGCGCGCGCTCGCGATCGGCCTCGGCGCCCAGCCGCCCGCGCCGGCCCCGCCGCCGGGCCGCTGAAGCCGCCGGCGCGCCGGCGCGAAAGATCCAGCCGCGCCGATCCTGCGTACAGCGCTGCGCGGCCGCTTTCCGGGCCGCGGACGAGGAAACATGCGCATGCGGCCATCGACAGACATCGCCATCCGTTCGGTCGAACAGGGGCTCGTGCCCGACCGCCTGGTGCGGCTGGGCATCCGCCGGCTGCTGAGGGAGCGGCTGGCCGAACTGCACCACGGCGCCGCCGCCGAGACGGCGGCGCTCACCGCGGAATTCCTGCGCGGCATGCGCGCGGCCGAGCTCGCGCCCCTGCCCGAGAAGGCCAACGAGCAGCACTACGAGGTGCCCGCCGACTTCTTCGCCGCGGTGCTCGGCCGGCCCCGCCAGTACAGCAGCTGCTTCTGGCCCGCGGGCGGCGAGTCGCTGTCGCAGGCCGAGGCGGCGGCGCGCGAGCACACCAGCACCCCCGCCGGCCTGCGCGACGGGCAGGACGTGCTCGAACTCGGTTGCGGCTGGGGCTCGCTGTCGCTCTGGATGGCGCACCGCTTTCCCGCGAGCCGCATCACCGCGCTGTCGAACTCGAACTCGCAGCGCCGCTACATCGAGGCCGAGGCGAGCCGCCAGGGGCTGCAGAACCTCAGCGTGCTCACGCGCGACTTCAACGGCTTCGACACCGCCGAGCGCTTCGACCGCATCGTCTCGGTCGAGATGTTCGAGCACCTGCGCAACTGGCCGCGCGCCTTCGCCAACGTGGCGCGCTGGCTCCGGCCCGAGGGCCGCTTCTTCATGCACGTGTTCGCGCACCGCGGCGCCCCCTACGAATTCGTCGAGCGCGACGCGAGCGACTGGATGAGCCGCCACTTCTTCTCGGGCGGCATGATGCCGAGCGACGACCTCGCGCTGCGCTGCCAGGACGACCTGCGCCTGCTCGACCAGTGGCGCTGGGACGGCACCCACTACCAGCGCACCGCCGAGGCCTGGCTGCGCAACATGGACGCGCGCCGCCCGGCGCTGCTGCCGCTGTTCAGCGCCACCTACGGCGACGCGGCCGAGCTGTGGTGGACCCGCTGGCGGCTGTTCTTCATGTCGGTGGCCGAGCTCTTCGGCTTCGAGGACGGGCAGCGCTGGTGGGTGAGCCACTACCTGTTCGAGCGCCGCGCATGACGGCCGCCGCCCGTCTCGCCGTGGCCGACGATGCCGATCGCGCGCCGCTGCCCGCCGCGCCCACGCGCGCGGTGCAGCTGGGCAACTTCGCCGTGTTCCAGCTCGCCTGGTTCGCCGCGGTGCTCGGCGCGGCCCACGGATGGCCGCTCGCGGGCACGGCCTGTGTCTTGGCCGCGATCGGCTGGCATCTGTGGGTGTCGGCCCGGCCCGCCGAGGAGGCACGGCTCGTCGCGCTGGCCTGCGTGATCGGCTTCGCGGTGGAGACCCTCGTGGTCCGGCAGGGCCATGTGATCTATCCCTCGGGCCAGCCGCTGCCCGGGATCGCGCCGTACTGGATCGTCGCCCTCTGGGGGCTGCTCGCGATCGCGCTCAACGTCACCATGCGCTGGCTGCGTTCGCGGCTCTGGCTGGCCGCCGCGCTCGGCGCCGTGGTCGGGCCGCTGTCCTTCGTGTCGGGCGTGCGGCTCGGCGGCGCCGAGTTCGTGCACCCCGTGCCTGCTTTGCTGACGCTCGCGCTGGTGTGGGCCGTGACGCTGCCGCTGCTGGTGCGGCTGTCGATGCGCTTCGACGGCGTGCATCGGACCGGAGGCGCGCGATGACCGCGAGCCCGGAGTGGCTCGACGCCGCGCTCGCGGGCCTCGCGTTCAGCGCGGCGCTGGCCTTCGCCACCTGGCTCGCCAGCCTCGCGCGGCGCGACGCGAGTCTGGTCGATCGTGTTTGGTCGCTCTGCATCGCGGGCGCCGGCGCGATGTACTTCGTGCTCTTGCCGGCGCAGGACGTGCCGCGCGGGCTGGTTGTCCTGCTGGTCGCCGCCGCCTGGGCCCTGCGCCTGAGCCTGTTCATCAGCTGGCGCAACTGGGGCCAGGGCGAGGACCGGCGCTACCGCCGCATCCGCGAGCGCAACCAGCCGCACTTCGGCTTCAAGAGCCTGTACCTGGTGTTCGGGCTGCAGGCCGTGCTGGCCTGGGTGGTCTCGGCGCCGCTGCTGATGGCCATGCACAGCGGCGCCGCGCTCGGCCTGCTCGACCTCGCGGGCTTCGCGCTGGCCGTGTTCGGCCTGGTGTACGAAAGCGTCGCCGATGCGCAGATGGCGCGCTTCAACGGCGACCCCGGCAACGACGGCAAGGTGATGGACCGCGGCCTCTGGCGCCATACGCGGCATCCCAACTACTTCGGCGAGTGCTGCGTCTGGTGGGGCCTGTGGCTCGTCGCCGTCGGCGGCGCGGGATGGGACGCGGCCTGGAGCGCCGTCTCGCCCCTGCTCATGACGGTGCTGCTGCTCAGGGTCTCGGGCGTGCGGCTGCTCGAGCAGGACATCGCCGATCGCCGCCCCGCCTACCGCGACTACATCGCCCGCACCAACGCCTTCGTGCCCGGCCCCGTGCGCCGCGAGACGCCATGACGATGCCGCGGCGGCGGTGCCGCGCCTGGGTGCTCGCGTGCGCCGCGCTCCCGGGTGCCGCGCAGGCGCAGGAGTGGAACTTCGAGGTCACGCTCGACGGCAAGCCGATCGGCGAGCACCGCTTCAGCGTGCGCCGCACGGGCGAGGGTCGCCAGGTGACCAGCGAGGCCGGCTTCGACGTGCGCCTGCTGGGCCTGAGCGTCTACCGCTACCGCCACCGCGCGGTCGAGCAATGGCGCGGCGACTGCCTGCGCGAACTCGACGCCAGCACCGACGACGACGGCGAAGCCAGCCGCGTGCGCGCCCGCCCCGAGGGCGACGGCCTCGCCGTGGCAGTGGGCGGCGGCGCGCCGCAGCGGCTCGAAGGCTGCGTCATGAGCTTCGCGTACTGGAACCCCGCGATCCGCGCCCAGGCGCGCTTGCTCAATGCGCAGACCGGCCGCTACGAGAACGTGCAGGTGCGCGCGGCCGGCGGCGGCACCGTCGAGGCGCGCGGCCGCCGCGTCGCGGCCGTGCGCTGGCGCATCGAGGGCCCGGCGCAGCCGATCGACGTCTGGTACACCCCCGAGGGCGAGTGGCTCGCGCTCGATTCGGTGGTCGACGGCGGGCGCCGGCTCAGCTACCGGCTGAAGTGACCGGGGTGCCGCGCACCCCCTGCCTTTCTATTTCGAAGTTCTTCCAGGAGCCTTCCATGCCCATCCGGCAATTCGCCATCGCGTACCTGGCCTCGGCCGTCGTCTTCCTGCTGCTCGACGCCATCTGGCTCAGCACCATGGCCGACCGCCTCTACCGCCCGGCCATCGGCCACCTGATGCTCGACCGCTTCGCGCCCGGCCCGGCCGCCGCCTTCTACGCGATCTACATCGCCGGCGTGGTCGTGTTCGCGGTCGCCCCCGCCCTCGGCACCGGCCGCTGGCTCACCGCCCTGGGCCACGGCGCGCTGCTCGGCCTCATGGCCTACGCGACCTACGACCTGACCAACCAGGCCACGCTCAAGGGCTGGTCGTGGACCGTGACGCTGGCCGATCTGTGCTGGGGGAGCTTCGTCACGGCGGTGGCGGCGGGGGTGGGGGCG
>CBHTTS010000092.1:0-16836 GCA_966095775.1 uncultured Variovorax sp.
CGCTTGCGCGGCGCGGCGGCGTCGCCCTCGCCCGCTGGCGCCGCGACGGTCTCGGCCTCGAGCTCGGCGCCGGTTTCGTCGTCGGCCTGCGACAGCCGGCTCTCCTGGCGCTGGCGGCCGCCGGGCTCGCCGCGCGGCTTCGCGGGCGCCGCCTCGCGCACGCGCACGCGCTGGCGGGTCTTCTGTTCCTCGCGCACCTGCTCGAGCAGGTCCTGGCGGCGCACCTCGTCGGCGGTGCTGAACTCCTGCCACCATTCGGCGATCGCCTCGCCGACCTCGCCCACGTCGGCGCGCAGGCGCATGAAGTCGAAGGCGGCGCGGAAGCGCGCCTGCTCGACCAGGCTGTAGGGCGTGGAGCCGGTGCGCTTGTCGAAGCGCGGCTGCATCATCCAGATCTCGCGCATGTCGGCCGCGAGCTTGCCGCGGCCCGAGACGTCGCCGATGCGGGCGTTGAAGACGTCGTCGATCGCATCCTGCAGCGCCGGGAACGGCGGCTGCGGGCGGTGGCCGTTGCGGCCCTCCTGGCGCGCGGCCCAGCCGTCGCGCACGTCGGCCCAGAGCACGCAGGCCAGCAGGAAGCTCGGCGCCACCGGCTTGCCCTCGCCGACGCGGCGGTCGGTGTCCGACAGCGCGGCCTTCACGAACGGCAGGTCGGCGCGCTCGACCACCACGTCGAGCAGCGGATAGATGCCCCTGGCGAGCCCGAGCTTGCGCAGCTGCTCGACGGTGGCGATCGCATGGCCGGTCTGCAGCAGCTTGAGCATCTCGTCGAACAGGCGGCTCTGCGGCACGTCGGCCAGCAGCTTGCTCGACTCGACCAGCGGCGCCGCGGTCTTGGCCTCGAGCTTGAAGCCCAGCGCCGCGAGCTTGGCCGAGAAGCGGATCGCGCGGATGATCCGCACCGGGTCCTCGCGGTAGCGCGTGGCGGGATCGCCGATCATGCGCAGCGTGAGCTTCTGGGCGTCGCGGATGCCGTTGTGGTAGTCGACCACGACCTGGTTCGCGGGGTCGTAGTACATGGCGTTGACGGTGAAGTCGCGACGCGCGGCGTCTTCCTCCTGCGGGCCCCAGACGTTGTCGCGCAGCACGCGGCCGCTCGCATCGACCGCATGGGTCATGCTCGCGAGCTCGCCCTTGCTGGTGCGCTCGTTGCCCGAGACCTGGCCGGCGGCGGCGCTGTCCATGTAGGCGCGGAAGGTCGAGACCTCGATCACCTCGTGCTCGCGGCCGCGACCGTACACCACGTGCACGATGCGGAAGCGCCGCCCGATGATGAAGGCGCGGCGGAACAGCGACTTGACCTGCTCGGGCGTGGCATTGGTCGCCACGTCGAAGTCCTTGGGCCGCAGCCCGAGCAGCAGGTCGCGCACGGCGCCGCCGACCACGTAGGCCTCGTAGCCCGCCTGCTGCAGCGTGGTGACGACGTTCTTCGCGCGTTCGTCGACCAGGGCCGGATCGATCTTGTGGACCTCGGCCGGCACCTCCTGACGCTTGCCGAAGCGGCTCTTGCCCCGTGCGCCGCCGGCCGATTTGCCGAGCAGCTTGTCGATGAAAGTCTTGATCATTGTTGTGGAAGCTCTTCTTATTCGTTTTCGAGCATGGATCGAATCAGCGGGATCGTGATCGCGCGCTGCGTCTGCAGGGCATAGCCGTCGAGCTGGTTGAGCAGCTCCATGAGGCTGCCGAGGTCGCGGCTGAAGCGGTGCAGCATGTAGTCGAGCACGTCGTCCGACAGCATCACGCCGCGCGCGTCGGCAGCCTGGCGCAGCACGGCGCGGCGTTCGCTCTCGCTGAGCACCTGCAGGTGGAACACGTGGCCCCAGCCGAGCCGGGTGCGCAGGTCCTCGCGCAGCGGCAGGTCGGCCGGCGGCAGGGCGCCCGCGGCCACGACGCCGCGCTGCAGCGTCTGGGCGTTGACGAACCAGTTGAAAGCCGCATGCTGCTGCACGGCGGTGTAGAGGTGCACGTCGTCGAGCAGCACCGCGCCCCAGCGCTCGTCGAACTCGGGCGGCTCGAGCAGGCCGGCATGCAGCCAGCCCACGCTCGCGCCCTGCTCGCGCAGCGCCACGCGCACCGATTCGAGCAGATGGGTCTTGCCGCTGGCGCTTTCGCCCCACAGGTAGGTCGGCACCGGCGAGTGCAGCACGGGGCCGCCGGCGCCGCCCGCCCACACTTGCAGGTGGCGCAGCGCCGCCTCGTTCGGGCCGGCAAAAAAGGCGTCGAAGCTGGGGCCCGTCGCAATGCCGATATCGAGCGCGAGCTGTTTCATCCCGGGAAGGTTCATGGAAGGGGCCGCGGGGGCCCTTAAAATCAACAGGAATTCTATCGGCCCGGCCGCCGCGGTTGCCGGCGCCTCCACCCTCGCCTCCTCTTTCTCGTCCTTCCGACACCGTCCGACCATGACTTCCCCCACGCCCACCCCGCTCAGCTACAAGGACGCCGGCGTCGACATCGATGCCGGCGACGCTCTGGTCGACCGCATCAAGCCGCTCGCGAAGAAGACCCTGCGCGAAGGCGTGCTGGCCGGCATCGGCGGCTTCGGCGCGCTGTTCGAGGTGCCCAAGCGCTACCGCGAGCCGGTGCTCGTGAGCGGCACCGACGGCGTGGGCACCAAGCTCAAGCTGGCCTTCGAGTGGAACATGCACGACACGGTCGGCATCGACCTGGTCGCGATGAGCGTCAACGACGTGCTGGTGCAGGGCGCCGAGCCCCTCTTCTTCCTCGACTACTTCGCCTGCGGCAAGCTCGACGTGGACACGGCGGCGGCCGTGGTCGGCGGCATCGCGCGCGGCTGCGAGCTCTCGGGCTGCGCGCTGATCGGCGGCGAGACGGCCGAGATGCCCGGCATGTACCCGGCCGGCGAATACGACCTCGCGGGCTTCGCGGTCGGCGCGGTCGAGAAATCGAAGATCCTCACGGGCCAGAACGTCAAGCCCGGCGACGTGGTGCTCGGCCTGGCCTCGGCGGGCGTGCACTCCAACGGCTTCTCGCTGGTGCGAAAGGTGATCGAGCGCGCGGGCGCGGACCTGCCCGCCACGCTCGACGGCCGGCCGTTCCGCGAAGCGGTCATGGCGCCGACGCGCCTGTACGTGAAGCCGGTGCTGGAGGCGCTCGCGAAGCACCCGATCAAGGCGCTGGCCCACATCACGGGCGGCGGCCTGCTCGAGAACATCCCGCGCGTGCTGCCCGAAGGCACGGCCGCGCACCTGCAGAAGGGCAGCTGGCCGCAGAGCGAGCTCTTCGCCTGGCTGCAGAAGGTCGCCGGCATCGACGACATCGAGATGAACCGCACCTTCAACAACGGCATCGGCATGGTGGTGGTGATCGACGCGGCCGAGGCCGCGGCCTGCGCCGAGACGCTGCGCGCGGCCGGCGAGACCGTGCACGAGATCGGCGCCATCGCCCCGCGCGGCGACGGCGCGGCCGTGGTCGTGGCCTGACCGGCGCGTCCCCCGCTTCGACGCGCAGCCCCGTCCGGATGACCAAGCCGCTGCCCGCCACCCCGCTCGTCACCCCGCCGCGCACCGCGTCGCGCAACGTGGTGATCGCGAGCTACCTGCTGATGCTCGCGGGCCTGCTGCTCGTGATGTGGCAGCACCTGCTGCCGGGCCTGCTGTGCGCCTGCATCGGCTTTCTCGCCACGCGCTGGTTCACGCGCCTGATCGGGCGCGGCTTCGCGCGCATCGCGCCGCTGCGCGCGCGCGGCGAGGGCATCGCGCGCGTGCTCGCGGTCACGGTGGTGCTGCTGGCGCCGATCGGGCTGTTCTCGCTCGGGCTGTCGCAGGCGCGCGAGTACATCGTCGATGCGCCCGACCAGTACCGCGAGCTGGTCGACTACACGGCGCGCACGGTGCTCGAGCTGCGCCAGAAGCTGCCGCCCGAGATCGCGGTCTACCTGCCCGAGGGCGCGGCCGAGATCCAGCGCATGGCCGCCAACTACATGCGCGCGCAGGCCGGCGCGCTCGCGCTCACGGGCCGGGCCTGGCTCGGCGCGCTGCTGTTCGCCTACGTGGGCCTGATCATCGGCGCGCTCGCGGCGGTGGCGGTGGCGCGCACCCTGCGGCGCCCGCTCGCGGCCGAGCTGCACCAGCGCATCACGGTGTTCGGCGAGGCCTTCGGCCAGATCGTCGCGGCGCAGTTCTGGATCGCGGCCTTCAACACGCTGCTGACCGCGATCTTCCTGCTGTTCCTGATGCCGCTGTGGGGCCAGCACCTGCCCTACACGCCGGCGCTGATCACGCTGACCTTCGTCGCCGGCCTCGTGCCGATCGTGGGCAACCTGGTGTGCAACACGGTGATCACGCTGGTGGCGCTGTCGGTGTCGCCGATCACCGCGCTGGCCTGCCTGGTGTTCCTGATCGTGATCCACAAGGCCGAGTACGTGATCAACGCCAAGGTGGTCGGCAGCCGCACGCAGATGAGCGTGTGGGAGCTGCTCGCGGTGATGTTCGTGGCCGAGGCGGTGTTCGGTCCGGCCGGACTGGTGGCGGCGCCGCTGTTCTACGCCTACCTCAAGAAAGAGCTGCAGGCCGCGGGGCTGGTCTGACGCCGGGCCGCCCTCGGATGTCCTGATCTGATCGATTCCGGTCCGCTTCGGCGCGGACCGCGCGCTGGCGGCGCAGAAGAATAGGCGGCATCATCCACTCCGCCCGCCGCTTCGGCGACCGCCCATGAAATCCTGTCTGATTGTGATCGACGCCCAGGAATCGTTCCGGCACCGGCCGTACTGGTCGGCGAAGGACTTCCCGGCCTACCTGGCCGCGCAGAACGCGCTGATCGAAGGCTGCGCGGCCGCCGGCCTGCCGATCGTGCGCGTGTTCCACATCGACCCGCCTGCGGCGGCGGACAACCCGTTCGCGCGCGAATCGGGCTTCGTGCGGCCGATCGAGGGCCTGGCCGACTTCGAGGCGGCGGCCACCTTCACCAAGCACCGGCACAGCGCGCTGGTCGGCAGCGGGCTCGAGGTCTGGCTCACGCGGCACGGCATCGGCCGGCTGCTGGTCAGCGGCATCCGCACCGAGCAGTGCTGCGAGACCACCACGCGCCATGCCTCGGATCTGGGCTGGGAGGTCGACTTCGTGGCCGAGGCCACGCTGACCTTCGACATGCGGCATCCCGACGGCCGGCCGCTCGCCGCGGCCGACATCCGCGCGCGCACGGCCGCGGTGCTCGACGGCCGCTTCGCGACGGTGTGCGGCGTCGAACAGGCGCTCGCGCGCGTCGAAGAAGAAGCGGCGACGGCATGACCCTGCGCGTGCGCATCCTCGCCTTCGACGGCATCGAGGCGCTGGATTTCGCGGGCCCGTTCGAGGTCTTCACCACCGCGAGCCGCGTGCACCTGCGCGCGAACCCCGGCGCGGCCGCGCCCTTCGAGGTCGCCTCGGTGGCGCTCGCCGCCGGCCGGCCGGTGCAGGCGCGCGCCGGGCTGCGCCTGCTCGCGGACCACGACATCGCCGACGCACCGCGCGCCGACCTGCTGGTCGTGCCGGGCGGCGTGGTCGACGAACCGATGGCGAGCCCCGAGACGCTGCGCTGGATCGCCGCCTGCGCGGCCGGCGCGCGGGTCGTGGCCTCGGTCTGCACCGGCGTGTTCCTGCTCGCCAAGAGCGGCGTGGCGACGCGCGAAGCCGTCACCACGCACTGGGAGGACATCGCCGACCTGCGCGCGCAGTTCCCTGCGCTCGAGGTGCGCGAGGGCGTGCGCTGGGTCGACAGCGGCCGCCTCGTGAGCTCGGCCGGCATCAGCGCCGGCATCGACATGAGCCTGCACCTCGTCGAGCGCCTCGCGGGCCGCGCGCTGGCCGAACGCACCGCGCGCCAGATGGACTACGCATGGAACCGCAACCCGCACGACCCGAGCCCATCCGCGTAGTCTTCGCGCTGCTGCCCGACAGCCTGGTGCTCGACTGGGCCGGCCCCGCGGAGGCGCTGCGCATCGCCAACCAGCGGCTGCGCGCGGCGGGGCGGCCCGCGCGCTTCGAGATCGAGTTCGCGAGCCCGCGGCCGACCACGGTCGGCTCGGTCGGCGTGGCGCTCGCGAACCTCGCGCCGCTGCCGGCGCGCTGGGACGGCCCGGCCTGGGTGGTGCTGGTGGGCCTGCCGGGCGACTTCATCGCGATCGACGGCGCCGAGGCGCAGGACCTGCTGCACTGGCTGCGCGGCCAGCGCTTCGAGCGCGGCCGGCTCGAACTGGTCACGGTCTGCGCCGGCACGCTGCTCGCGGCCCACGCGGGCGCGCTCGCGGGCCGGCGCGTGACCACGCACCACCACCACCTCGACGAACTGCGCGCGGCCGAGCCGCGCTGCGAGGTGGTGGCCAACCGCGTGTTCGTGCTCGATCCGCCCGTGTACAGCAGCGCGGGCGTGACCACGGGCATCGACCTGATGCTGCACCGCATCGCCGAGGTCTGCGGCGAGGCGCTCGCGGCCCAGGTGGCGCAGACCATGGTGGTGGCGCAGCGGCGCGGCCCGCACGATCCGGAGCTGTCGCCCTTCCTCGCCTACCGCAACCACCTGCACGCGGCGCTGCACCGGGTGCAGGACGCGGTCAGCGAGCAACCCCAGGCCGACTGGAACGTTCCGCGCATGGCCGAGGTGGCGCACACCTCGGCGCGCCACCTGACGCGGCTGTTCGTCGAGCATGCGGGCGTGGCGCCGCTGGCCTATCTGCGCCGGCTGCGGCTCGCGGCGGCGCAGCTCGCGCTCGATTCGGGCGCCAGCGTGACGCGCGCGGCGGAGCTCTCGGGCTTCGGTTCCGACACGCAGCTGCGGCGCGCCTGGCACCAGTTCGGGTTGCCGGGATCGCCCTCGGCGGCGCGTCACTGAGGCAGGCAGGCGCGCGCACGCGCGAGCAGCAGCGCGCGCTCGCGGGTGTTGCGCGTGAGCGAGGCGGCGCGGTCGAACTCCCGGCGCGCCTCGTCGCGGCGCCCGAGCTTGAACAGCAGGTCGCCGCGCACCGTCGGCAGCAGGTGGTAGGTCCGAAGCGCGGGCTCGTCGACCAGCGCATCCACGACCTCGAGCCCCGCGGCCGGGCCGAAGGCCATCGACAGCGCGACCGCGCGGTTGAGCTCGACGATCGGCGACGGCAGCAGCTGGGCCAGCGCATCGTAGAGCGCCGCGATGCGCGGCCAGTCGGTCTCGTCGGCCGTGCGGGCGCGCGCATGGCAGGCGGCGATCGCGGCCTGCAGCGCATAGGGCCCGAGCGCGCCGCCCAGTGCCTCGGCGCGCGCGAGACCGGCCAGGCCGCGGCGGATCAGCATCTGGTCCCAGCGCGCGCGGTTCTGCTCGAGCAGCAGCACCGGCTCGCCCGAGGCACCCACGCGCGCCGCCGTGCGCGAGGCCTGGATCTCCATCAACGCGACCAGGCCGTGCACCTCCGGGGCCTCGGGCATGAGCTCGGCCACGATGCGGCCCAGGCGCATCGCCTCCTCGCAGAGCGCGGGGCGCATCCAGTCGTCGCCCGCGGTGGCCGAATAGCCTTCGTTGAAGATCAGGTAGAGCACCTCGAGCACCGAGGCCACCCGCGCCTCGAGCTCGTGCCGGCGCGGCACCTCGAAGGGCACGCGCGCCTCGAGCAGGGTGCGCTTGGCGCGCACGATGCGCTGCGCCACCGTGGCCTCGGGCACGAGGAAGGCGCGCGCGATCTCGTCGGTCGCGAGGCCGCCCAGCAGGCGCAGCGTGAGCGCCACGCGGGCCTCGGTCGAAAGCACCGGATGGCAGGCGGTGAACACCAGCCGCAGCAGGTCGTCGCCGATGTCGTCGTCGATCGCCGCGTCGACCGCCTCGGCGAAGTCGGCCTGCGCGATCGCATGCTGCGCATCGAGTTCGCGGCCGATCTCGTCGGCCTTGCGCTCCGCCAGCTGGCCGTGGCGCAGATGGTCGAGCGCCCGGTGCTTGGCCACGGCCGTGAGCCAGGCCGCGGGGTTGTCGGGCACGCCGGCCTCGGGCCACTGCTCGAGCGCGGCGACCAGCGCGTCCTGCGCCAGCTCCTCGGCCCGGCCCACGTCGCGCACCATGCGCGCGACGGTGGCGACGATCTTCGCCGACTCCATGCGCCAGACGGCGTCGATGGCGCGATGGATCGCCGCCTCGCTGCGGCCCGCGCTCATCGGCCCGCCTCCGTGCTTCGCACCGCGGCGCGGACCCCGTTCGGCGCGCACTGGCCGAAGCCGGGCCGGCGCACTAGCATGCGGCCCACATGAAGCGCCTCCTCGCCCTGCTGTCGTTCGCGGCCTGCGCGGGCCTGCCGCCGGGCGCCGCGCGGGCGGGCGACGCGGAGGTCGTGCGCAACAGCCTCGGCATGTGGTTCGTGCGGCTGCCGGCGGGCGAATTCCTCATGGGCAGCGACGAGACGCCCGAGGCGCTGGCCGCCGCCTACCCCGCGCTGCCGAAGGAGCGTTTCGCCGAACCGCGCGACGAGAAGCCGCTGCACCGGGTGCGCATCACGCGCGCGTTCTGGATGGGCCGGCACGAGGTCACGGTCGGCCAGTTCCGGCGTTTCGTCGAAGCCTCGGGCTACGTGCCCGAGTCGGTGGCCGACGGCACCGGCGGCTACGGCTGGCGCCCGGGCTACGACCCCGCCGCCACGCCGCGCGGCGATGCCTTCGAGGGCCGCGATCCGCGCTATTCCTGGCGCGATCCGGGCTTCGCCCAGGACGACGACCACCCCGTCGTCAACGTGACCTGGAACGACGCGCAGGCGCTCGCCGACTGGCTCGGCAGGACCGAAGGCCGGCGCTACCGGCTGCCGACCGAGGCCGAATGGGAATACGCCTGCCGCGCCGGCACCCGCACGCGCTACAGCGGGGACGACGATCCGCGCTCGCTGCTGCGCACGGGCAACGTGTTCGATGCCAGCGCGGCGCGGCACTGGCCGCGCTGGCAGCCGATGGCGCTGGACGGCGACGACGGCTTCGCGTTCACCGCACCCGTGGGCAGCTTCGCGCCCAACGCCTGGGGCCTGCACGACATGCACGGCAACGTCTGGGAATGGGTGGCCGACTGGCATGGCGACGAATACTACGCGGCCTCGCCGGTCGACGATCCCCAGGGCCCGGCCGAGGGCACCGTGCGGGTGCGCCGCGGCGGCTCGTGGCACACCTGGCCCTTCTACGCGCGGGCCTCCTACCGCAACTGGAACGCGCCGGCCACCCGCTACACGCTCGTGGGCATCCGGCTGGTGCGCGAAGACTGAGGCGGGCGCGCCCTACTTCTTCGGCGTCTGCATCGCGGGGAAGCTCTCGGCCACGGCCTGCACCTCGGGCGAGAAGTCGCCGAGCTCCTGCACCTGGCGCACCTCGATCACCTCGTTCTCGGCGCCGGGACAGCGGGTGGCCCATTCGATGGCTTCGGCGCGCGAGGCCACGTCGATGATCCAGTAGCCGCCGAGCACCTCCTTCGCTTCGGCGAAGGGGCCGTCGACCACCTTGGGCTTGCGCCCCGGAAAGCTCACGCGCGCGCCCATCGAGGGCGGATGCAGGCCCTCGCAGCTGACCAGCACGCCGGCCTTCTGCAGGGACTCGTTGTAGGCCATCATGGCCGACACCGCCTCGACGTCTTCGGGCACCGTGCCGGGCGCGGCGCTCTCGTAACCGTGGGGGATCATCAGAAGCATGAATCGCATGGCTGTCTCCTCGAAGCGGGCGGCGTCAGTTCGCGCCCTTGGCCTGGGCGGCCTCGGTCTCGGCGCGCAGGCGGTCCTCCTGCGCGAGCAGCTCGGGCGTCATCGCATCGCCGAAGTCGGCGGCCTCGAACACCTGGCGGATCTCGATCTCGCCCTCCTGGAACGGGCTGCGCTTGATCCACTCGATGGCTTCGTCGAGCGAGCGCACCTGCAGCAGCCAGAAGCCGGCGAGCAGCTCCTTGGTCTCGGCGAAGGGACCGTCGATCACGGTGCGCTTGCTGCCCTCGCAGCGCACCCGCGCCCCCTTCGACGAGGGGTGCAGCCCCTCGCCGGCCAGCAGCACGCCGGCCTTGACCAGCTCCTCGTTGAACTTGCCCATCGCGGTGAGCACCTCGGTGCTCGGCATCACGCCGGCTTCGGAATCCTTGTTCGCCTTGACCAGAACCATGAATCGCATGTCGTTTCTCCTGTGGGTTGAAGCAGATCGGAGCCGAAAAAAAGACAGGCTCCTGTTCACACGTCGCGCGGACCGGCGCCGGATCGACACGCGGGCATCGATCCATTTGTAAATTTATGTTTCATCAAGCGCGGCGCGAGGGGCGGTGCGGCTCAGAGGTAGCCGCAGAAGCGCAGCACATGGCCGTCGGGCTCCCGGATCGCGAACTCGCGCAGGCCCCAGGGCTGGGACACCGGCGGCTCGACCACGGTGACGCCGCGCTTCAGGTAGGCGGCGTGCAGGCCGTCGATGTCCTTGCCGACATGGATCACGATCTCGCCGCGCCAGGGTGCCGCCGCGCGGGCGCTGCACTGCCACAGCCGCAGGTAGACCGGCTCGCCGCGGCCGCCGCCGCCCTGCTTGATGCGCGCATAGCTCGGCGGCTCGCCCGCGATGAAGTCGAGCTCGAAGCCCAGCACGCCGCAGAACCAGCGCGCCGCGCGCGTGACGTCGGACACCGGCAGCACCGGCTGCAGGCCGTGGAACTCGTGCAGCGCGCCGAGGTCCGGGCCGTCGGCGACGCCGGGGCGCGCCTCGGACATCAGTTCGACGCCCGCCTCAGCGCGGCCACGCGTTCGGCGATGTCGTCGACGTCGAGCGCATCCTCCGCGTGCGCGAGGTAGGTCTCGAGGTCGCGCACCGCCGCCGCCGTGTTGCCCTGCTCGGCGTGGGCGAGGCCGCGGTCGCGGTACTCGCCCCAGGCGTTGGGCAGCAGCGTGACGAGCCGGTCCTGCACCGCGATCGCGCGCTGCCAGTCCTCCTGCGCCCGGTGCACCTCCTTGAGGTTGCGCAGCATGCGCGCGATGATCTCGCGCGGCGTCGCGGGCTGCAGGTACAGGCCCAGCGGCACGTCGAAGTCGCCGACCAGGCCGTTGCTGCGCTTGTAGGGTTCGAGCCGCTCGCTGAGCTCCTCGCGCGAGAGCGACTTGCCGGTGAAGGGGTCGATCACGACCTGTCCCTTCGGCAGCGTCACCTTGAGCATGAAATGGCCCGGAAAGCCCACGCCGCGCGCCTGCAGGCCGAGCCCCTGCGCCAGCTCCATCCAGAGCACCGCGAGCGAGATCGGGATGCCGCGGCGCGTGCGCAGCACGGCGTTGAGGTAGCTGTTGTCGGGGTCGTAGTAGTCGTTGACGTTGCCGCCGAAGCTCAGGTCGTTGAAGAAGAACTGGTTGAGCGCGCGCAGGCGGGCGAGCGGCGCGGCGTCGCCCGGCAGCCGGCGCTTGAGCCGGGCGAGCAGCTGGTCGACGTCGCCGAGCACCTGCTGCACGTCGAGGTCGGGGTACTCGTCCTGCGCGAGGCTGGCGGCAGCCTCGAGCAGCGGGAAATGGTCGTCGCTCTGCACCAGCGACTCGAAGTACGCGAGGGCGGTGGGGACCTGGAAGCTGAAGGTCATGTGTCTTTGTAGAGGAGCATGCGGGGAGCGTCAAGGCGGTGTTTTCAGCTTGCGCCCCGCGGGAACGGGGGCCGGCTTTTTCAGCGCCGCACGAAGCTGCGCAGGCGCACGCCGACGGCCGCGAGCACGCCGAAATACAGCAGCCCCGCGCCCGCGATCAGCGCGGCGAGCCAGCCGATGCGCACGAAGCGCTGCGCGCGCAGGCCGATCCAGTCGAAATGCTGGGAACCCCAGGCCAGCAGCGCCCCGAGCACCAGCGTCCCGGCCGCCACCTGCAGCACGAACCGGCCCCAGCCCGGCGCGGGCCGGTAGCTGCCGCGCCGCACCAGCCCGACGAGCAGCCAGAGCGCATTGACGAGCGCGCCGATCGCGATCGTCAGCGTCAGCGCCGCATGCTGGAGCACCGGCACCAGGAAGACGTTGAGCAGCTGGATCAGCACCAGCACCGAGATCGCGATCACCACCGGCGTGCGCATGTCGTGCTTGGCGTAGTAGCCGGGCGCGAGCACCTTGATCGCGACGATGCCGACCAGGCCGACCCCGTAGCCCATGAGCGCCAGCGTGGTGCGCCGCACGTCCTCGCCGCTGTAGGCGCCGTTGTGGAACAGCACCGCCACCAGCGGCTGCGAGAACAGCAGCAGCGCGACCGCGCACGGCGCCGAGAGCAGCACCACCAGGCGCAGGCCCCAGTCGAGCAGCGACGAGTAGCGCTCCTCGTCCTTGGCGGCGCGCGCGCTCGCGAGCTGCGGCATCAGCACCACGCCGAGCGCCACGCCGAGCATCGCGGTCGGGAACTCCATCAGCCGGTCGGCGTTGACGATCCAGGTCACGCTGCCGGTCGCGAGGTGGGAGGCGATCTGGGTGTTGATGAGCAGCGAGATCTGGGCCACGCTGACGCCGAGCAGCGCCGGGGCCATGAGCTTCAGCACCTTGCGCGTGGTCGGGTCGCTCCAGGCCGCGCGCAATGCGCGCCAGCGCAGGCCGATGCGCGGCAGCAGCCCCAGCTTGCGCAGCGCCGGCACCTGCAGCGCGAGCTGCAGCACGCCGCCGACGAGCACGCCCGCGCACTGCGCGTAGATCGGCTCGATGCCCCAGCGCCGGAACAGCGGTGCCCCCGCGACGATCGCGAGGATCAGCGAGAGGTTGAGCAGCACCGGCGAGGCGGCCGGCACGGCGAACCTGCGCCAGGTGTTGAGGATGCCGCCCGCGAGCGCCACCAGCGACATGAACCCGATGTAGGGGAACATCCAGCGCGTCATCACCACTGCCGCGTCGAAGCCCGCGAGGCCGCTGGCCATGGCCCAGACCAGCCACGGCGCGCCGACCACCCCCGCCACGCACAGCAGCAGCAGCGTCCAGGCGAGCAGCGTGGCGACGTGGTCGATCAGCGCGCGGGCGCCCTCCTCGCCGGCCTCGGTCTTCCGCGCCGCGAGCACCGGCACGAAGGCCTGGCTGAACGCGCCCTCGCCGAATACCCGGCGGAACAGGTTGGGTATGCGGAACGCGACGTTGAACGCGTCGGTCAGCGCGCTGACGCCGAAGACCGAGGCGAACAGCACGTCGCGCACGAGGCCCGTGATCCGCGAGGCGAGCGTCAGGAGCGAAACGGTGGAGGCGGATTTGAGCAGGGACACGGGGCGAGTGTAGGCCCCGGGAAGGGGCCGGAACGGCCGTTCTGGCCAGATTTCGGCTTCCGGCCTATAATGGAGGGCTTTGCTGCATCATCCTCAGACACTGAGAGAAACCTACCATGGCATCTTCCAAGCCCAAGAAAAAGAACCCGCGCCTCGCGTCGGGCCGCAAGCGCGTCCGCCAGGACACCAAACTCAACGCCGCGAACACGTCGCTGCGCTCCAAATACCGCACCGCGGTGAAGAACGTCGAGAAGGCCGTGCTGGCCGGCGACAAGACCAAGGCGAGCGAACTCTTCGCCAAGGCCCAGAGCATCGTCGACGCCGTCGCCGACAAGGGCATCTTCCACAAGAACAAGGCAGCCCGCGACAAGAGCCGCCTGTCGGCGAAGGTCAAGGCCCTCGCCCTCGCGCCTGAAAAGGCCGCAGCCTGACACCTGTCGTCAGGCAAGCCCGGACGCAAGAACTCCTTTCGTCCGCCGTTTGATCGGGGTGCGCTGCAGCAAAAGTGAAAAACCGCCTTCGGGCGGTTTTTTCATGGGCGTTCGATCCAGGAAAGGGGCGCGGGAGAAAGAAGCTCAGGCCTTCTTCGGCGGCACCTCGGGCACGTCGGGCACGAGGCAGGCCTCGGCCACCTGCAGGTCGTTGTCGCGCGCGAAGTTCACGCAGAAGTCCCAGGCCATGGGCTCGGCATCGCGCAGCGCGCTGTTCACGACCACGCACTTGACCCCGTTGATCGTGGTCGGAATGCACC
Source organism: uncultured Variovorax sp. (assembly GCA_966095775.1). GTDB lineage: Bacteria > Pseudomonadota > Gammaproteobacteria > Burkholderiales > Burkholderiaceae_C > Variovorax. The sequence continues at coordinate 13,897 of CBHTTS010000092.1, forward strand.
AGGGCGAATAGCTCAGATGGCTCCCCGGGTAGGCTCCACCAGGACGGAAGGAGCACATCACGCCGGCCAGCCGTTCGGCCCAGTCGCTGGGTCGGAAGGTCCGGCCATCGCGGGTGATGCCCTGGATGAAGATTTCTTTGGCAGTGGGGGAAATCATCGTTAATGAGGCGACCGGAGCAGGTGCTGCGGTGCAACAAGTGATTCTATCCGCCGCCCCCGGACCCCGGGGCATTGCTGTGATGCGGAATCCTCAATGAAGCGGTCGGACCGCGCGCCTAGAATCCGCCTTCCCTATCTGGAGAACCGAATGAGCGCCACTGCCGAGCCCACCTCGCCCCACGTCATGAACACCTACGGTCGCCTGCCGATCGCGTTGACGCACGGCCAGGGCTGCCGAGTCTGGGACACCAACGGCAAGGTCTACCTCGACGGCCTCGGCGGCATCGCGGTCAACACGCTGGGCCACAACCATCCCGAGCTGGTGCCCGCGCTGCAGGACCAGGTCGCGAAGCTGATCCACAGCTCCAACTACTACCACGTGCCGGGCCAGGAACAGCTCGCGGCCAAGCTGACCGAACTCTCGGGCCTGACCAATGCCTTCTTCTGCTGCACCGGCCTCGAGGCCAACGAGGCGGCGCTGAAGCTCGCGCGCAAGTTCGGCCACGACAAGGGCATCGAGCGCCCCGAGATCGTGGTCTACGAGGCCGCCTTCCACGGCCGCAGCATCGCCACCCTGTCCGCCACCGGCAACCCGAAGGTGCAGAAGGGCTTCGAGCCGCTGGTCGAGGGCTTCATCCGCGTGCCGCTCAACGACATCGCGGCGCTGAAGAAGGCGACCGAGGGCAACCCCAACGTGGTGGCCGTGTTCTTCGAGACCATCCAGGGCGAAGGCGGCATCAACCCGATGCGCGCCGAGTACCTGCGCCAGGTGCGCCAGCTGTGCGACGAGCGCGGCTGGCTGCTGATGATCGACGAGGTGCAGTGCGGCATGGGCCGCACCGGCAAGTGGTTCGCGCACCAGTGGGCCGGCATCAAGCCCGACGTGATGCCGCTCGCCAAGGGCCTGGGCTCGGGCGTGCCGATCGGCGCCGTCGTGGCCGGTCCGCGCGCGGCCCACATCTTCGGCCCCGGCAACCACGGCACCACCTTCGGCGGCAACCCGCTCGCGATGCGCGCGGGCGTCGAGACCATCCGCATCATGGAAGAGCACAAGCTGCTCGACAATGCCGCGACCGTGGGCGCCCACCTCAAGGCCGCGCTCGAGCGCGAGCTCGGCGGCGTCGCCGGCGTGAAGGAGGTCCGCGGCCAGGGCCTGATGCTCGGCATCGAGCTCGACCGCTCCTGCGGCGTGATCCTGAACCGCGCCTGCGAGGCCGGCCTGCTGCTGAGCGTGACCGCCGACCGCGTGATCCGCCTCGTGCCGCCGCTGATCCTGAGCATCGCCGAGGCCGACGAGATCGTCGCGATCCTCGTGCCCATCGTGAAGAACTTCCTGTCCGAGCCCGCCGCGCAATGACGACCGCCCACGCCATCCGCCACTACCTGCAGTTCTCGGACTTCACGGCCGACGAATACGCCTACCTGTTCGACCGCATGGCGGTCATCAAGAAGAAGTTCAAGACCTACGAGAAGCACCAGCCGCTGACCGACCGCACGCTGGCGATGATCTTCGAGAAGGCCTCCACGCGCACGCGCGTGAGCTTCGAGGCGGGCATGTACCAGCTCGGCGGCAGCGTGGTGCACCTGACCACCGGCGACAGCCAGCTGGGCCGCGCCGAGCCCATCGAGGACAGCGCCAAGGTCATCAGCCGCATGGTCGACCTGGTGATGATCCGCACCTTCGAGCAGACCAAGATCGACGCCTTCGCCGCGCATTCGCGCGTGCCCGTCATCAACGGCCTGACCAACGAGTTCCATCCCTGCCAGATCCTCGCGGACATCTTCACCTACCAGGAACACCGCGGCTCCATCGCCGGCAAGACGGTGGCCTGGGTGGGCGACGGCAACAACATGGCCAACACCTGGCTGCAGGCAGCCGACCTGCTGGGCTTCAAGGTCCACCTGTCCACGCCCACCGGCTACGAAGTCGACCAGGCCGTGGCCGGCGTGCGCAGCCGCGACAGCTACCAGGTGTTCAAGGACCCGATGGATGCCTGCCGCGGCGCCGACCTGGTCACCACCGACGTGTGGACCAGCATGGGCTACGAGGCCGAGAACGAGGAACGCCGCAAGGCCTTCGCCGAGTGGTGCGTGGACGAGGACATGATGAAGGCCGCCAAGCCCGACGCGCTGTTCATGCACTGCCTGCCCGCGCACCGCGGCGAGGAGGTCGAAGCCGAGGTGATCGACGGGCCGCAGTCGGTGGTGTGGGACGAAGCCGAGAACCGCATGCACGTGCAGAAGGCGCTCATGGAGTTCCTGCTGCTCGGCCGGGTCACCGGCTGACCCACTGCAGCTGGTGCGCGCCCCCTTGCGCCGCCGGTGTGGCCGCCAGCGTCAGCATCCCCAGCTTCACCAGCCTCGATTCGATGGCCCAGCGGGTGCGGCCGAGCGCCGCCGCCAGGTCCTTGGTGGGCGTGCCCGCCTGGAAGCCCAGGCGCAGTTGCTCGTCGTCGTCCGCGCTCCAGGGCTTGCCGGTGTTGGCGGGAAGGTCGGTGCGGGCACGACGCGGCTTCGCCGCATCCAGGGCCTGCTGCACGGCGAGCAGTGCCGCGACGACACGAGGTGCGTGGTATGGACTGTCCTCGGCCATCAGCTGGCCCGTGACCGGATGAACACCCCGCGCCAGGGTGCCGATAATCTCGCGCGCAGTCTGCAGTTCCATCGATTTCCCCCTTCAGGAAAGAGCTGTACTCCCATACAGTGATCGCGCAACGCGCCCGCCCGGCGCGGCGTTGACAGCATGTCCGAGCCCCATCCCTGCCTCAGCTGCGGCGCCTG
>CBHTTS010000093.1:0-16732 GCA_966095775.1 uncultured Variovorax sp.
TGGTGATGGCCTCGGCCACCGCCATGCGGCCCGAGGCCGGCGCGTCGATCGCGGCCAGCGGGGTGCGCTCGCCCATGCTCATCGCCTCGCCCGCGAAGCCCTGGAAGTCGGCCAGGGTCACGGCGCAGTCGGCCACGGGCACCTGCCAGGGGCCGACCATCTGGTCGCGGTGGCTCAGGCCGCCCACGGTGCGGTCGCCGATGGTGATCAGGAAGCGCTTGGAAGCCACGGTGGGGTGCGACAGCACGTCGATCGCGGCCTGCTGCAGATCGACTCCCGTGAGGTCGAGCGGCTGGAAGCTGCGCGCCACGCGCTTCACGTCGCGGTGCATCTTCGGCGGCTTGCCGAGCAGCACGTCCATCGGCATGTCCACGGGCTGCACCTCGGCGCCCTCGTCGGCCACGAGCAGCCGGCGCTCCTCGGTCGCGACGCCGACCACCGCGAACGGGCAGCGCTCGCGCTCGCAGAAGGCGCGGAACTGCTCGAGCGACTCGGGCGCGATCGCGAGCACATAGCGCTCCTGGCTCTCGTTGCACCAGATCTCCTTCGGCGCCATGCCCGACTCCTCGAGCGGCACCGCGCGCAGGTCGAAGCGCGCGCCGCGGCCGGCGTCGTTGGTCAGCTCGGGGAAGGCGTTGCTCAGGCCGCCCGCGCCCACGTCGTGGATCGCGAGGATCGGGTTGGCCGCGCCCTGCTGCCAGCAGTGGTTGATGACCTCCTGCGCGCGGCGCTCGATCTCGGGGTTGCCGCGCTGCACCGAGTCGAAGTCGAGCTCGGCCGCGTTGGCGCCGGTGGCCATCGAGCTGGCGGCGCTGCCGCCCATGCCGATGCGCATGCCGGGCCCGCCGAGCTGGATCAGCAGCGAACCGGCCGGAAAGCGGACCTTCTTGGTCTGTTCGGCATCGATGCTGCCGAGGCCGCCCGCGATCATGATCGGCTTGTGGTAGCCGCGCTGCACGGTGTCGACGTCGCTCGCCACCGCCTGCTCGTACTCGCGGAAATAGCCCAGCAGGTTGGGCCGGCCGAACTCGTTGTTGAAGGCGGCGCCGCCGAGCGGACCCTCGGTCATGATCTGCAGCGGGCTCGCGATGTGCTCGGGCTTGCCGTAGTGGCCCTCCGCGGGCCAGAGCTTCGAGACGGTGAAGCCGGTCAGGCCCGCCTTGGGCTTGGAGCCGCGGCCGGTGGCGCCCTCGTCGCGGATCTCGCCGCCCGCGCCCGTCGAGGCGCCCGGGAACGGCGAGATCGCGGTCGGATGGTTGTGCGTCTCGACCTTCATCAGCACGTGGCTCAGCGCGCGCTCCTTCCGGTAGCGCTGCGCGCCGGGCTCGGGAACGAAGCGCTCGACCGTGGTGCCCTCCATGATCGAGGCGTTGTCGGCGTAGGCCACGACCGTGTGCTGCGGGTTCTGCCGCTCGGTGTGGCGGATCATCGAGAACAGGCTCTGCGGCTGGGCCGCGCCGTCGATCGTGAAGTCGGCGTTGAAGATCTTGTGCCGGCAGTGCTCGCTGTTGGCCTGGGCGAACATCATCAGCTCGACGTCGCTCGGGTTGCGGCCGAGCCGGGTGAAGGCGTCGACCAGGTAGTCGATCTCGTCCTCGGCCAGCGCCAGGCCGAAGCCGGTGTTGGCCGCCACCAGCGCCGCGCGGCCGCCGCCCTGCACGTCGACCAGCGCCATCGGCTGGGCCGGCAGCTCGCTGAACAGGCTTGCCGCCTGCTCGACCGTGGCGAGCACCGATTCGGTCATGCGGTCGTGCAGCGGGCCGGCCACCGCGGCGAGCGCGTCGCCCTCGAGCGCCGGGGCCTTGCCGATCAGCGGCGCCTTGAGCTTCAGGTGGTACTGGGTGACGCGTTCGACCCGGCGCAGCGCCAGCCCGCAGTTGTGGGCGATGTCGGTGGCCTTCGAGGCCCAGGGCGAGACCGTGCCCAGCCGCGGCGTCACCACCACCGAAGCGGCCGCCTTGGCGGCGGGCGCCTCGTAGGGCTCGCCGTAGCTCAGCAGCGCGGCGAAGCGCTCGCGCCCGGCGGCGTCGAGCGCCGCGTCGGTGACCACGAGGTGCACGAAGCGGGCCGACAGGCCCTCGATGCGCGGCTCGATGGCCTGCAGCTTCGGCAGCAGCTGCCGCGCGCGGAAGTCGCTGAGCGCGCTGCCGCCCTCGAACATGGTGATGACGGGAAGGGCTTGGGGTGCGTGCTGCGTCACGGTCGGAGGGGGCTGGGAGGCCGCGTTGGGAATCAAGGAATCGGGGCGGCGGGCCGCTGACTGGGGCCATCCGCGTTAACCCGGAATTTTAGCTTGCCGAATGGGATAATTCGGTCCATGAGCATTACTTACAAGGACGCCGCAGGCATCGAAGCCATGCGCGTCGCCTGCCGTCTGGCTTCCGAGGTCCTGGACTACCTCACGCCCTTCGTCAAGCCCGGCATCACCACGAACGAGATCGACCGGCTGGCCGCCGACTACATGGTCAAGCAGGGCACCACCTCGGCCACGGTGGGCTACATGGGCGCGAGCAGCGTGCCGTTCCCGAAGTCGCTCTGCACCTCGGTCAACCACGTGGTCTGCCACGGCATCCCGAACGACAAGCCCCTGAAGAAGGGCGACATCATGAACATCGATGTCACCGTCATCAAGGACGGCTGGTTCGGCGACAACAGCCGCATGTTCATCGTCGGCGACGCCTCGATCGCCGCCAAGCGCCTCTGCGCGATCACCTTCGAGGCGATGTGGCACGGCATCCTGCAGGTGCGCCCCGGCGCCCGGCTCGGCGACATCGGCCATGCGATCCAGAAGTTCGCCGAGGGCCACGGCTACTCGGTGGTGCGCGAGTTCTGTGGCCACGGCGTGGGCCAGCGCTTCCACGAGGAGCCGCAGGTGCTGCACTACGGCCGCCCCGGCACGCTCGAGGAGCTCAAGCCCGGCATGATCTTCACGATCGAGCCGATGATCAACGCCGGCCGGCGCGAGGTGAAGGAAGACTTCAAGGGCGGCAAGTACGACGGCTGGACCATCGTCACGCGCGACCATTCGCTGTCGGCGCAGTGGGAGCACACGGTGCTGGTCACCGAGACCGGCTACGAGGTGCTGACCCTCTCGGAAGGCAGCCCGCCGCTGCCCTCCTTCGTGGCCTCCACCAAGACCTGAGAGAGCCTCCTTTCCGATGATCCGCGCGCGCGGCGCACGGTCGGGGACCGCACTGTGATCGAACCAGCCAAGATCGACGTCGCCACGCTGCGCGAGGACTACCGCGCGAAGAAGCTCGCCCTGTTCGACACGCTGCGCTTCGCGCGCGCGCCGACGCGCAGCGTCCATGCGGTGCTCAGGCAGCTCGCGGCGCTGGCCGACCGGACGCTGTGCACGCTGTGGGCCGACGCGGGCTTCGGCAACGCGCTCGCGCTGGTCGCGGTCGGCGGCTTCGGGCGCGGCGAGCTGTTCCCGTACTCGGACGTCGACGTGCTGCTGCTGCTGCCCTCGGACGCCGGGGCCGGCGAGGTCGAGCCCGCGCGCATCGAGGCCTTCATCGGCCAGTGCTGGGACGCGGGCCTCGAGATCGGCTCGAGCGTGCGCACGCTCGAGGAGTGCCTGGCCGAGGCCGAGAAGGACGTCACCGTGCAGACCTCGCTGCTCGAGGCGCGGCTCGTCACGGGCGACAAGAAGCTGTTCGCGGCCTTCAGGCGCCGCTTCGCCCAGGCCATCGACCCGCAGGCCTTCTTCATGGCCAAGTCGCAGGAGATGCGCCACCGCCACCAGAAGTACGACAACACGCCCTACGCGCTCGAGCCCAACTGCAAGGAGTCGCCGGGCGGCCTGCGCGACCTGCAGACCATCCTCTGGATGACCAAGGCGGCGGGCTTCGGCAACCGCTGGGACGACCTCGCGAAGAACGGCCTCGCGACGCCCTTCGAGGCGCAGCAGATCAAGCGCAACGAGGCCCTGCTCTCGCTGATCCGCGCGCGGCTGCACGTGATCGCCAACCGGCGCGAGGACCGGCTGGTGTTCGACCTGCAGACCGCGGTCGCCGCGAGCTTCGGCTACGAGAGCGAATCGCAGCGCAAGTCGAGCGAGGCGCTGATGCGGCGCTACTACTGGGCCGCCAAGGCGGTGTCGCAGCTCAACCAGATCCTGCTGCTCAACATCGCCGAGCGGCTGCAGCCGGTCGACGAGCCGCACACGCCGATCAACGAGCGCTTCTACGAGCGCGCCGGCCTGATCGAGATCGCGAGCGACGACCTCTACGAGCGCGAGCCGCACGCGATCCTCGAGACCTTCCTGCTCTACCAGAAGACGATCGGCGTGAAGGGCCTGTCGGCGCGCACGCTGCGCGCGCTCTACAACGCGCGCCGCGTCATGGACAGCCGGTTCCGCAACGATCCGGTCAACCACCAGACCTTCATGCGCATCCTGCAGCAGCCCTACGGCATCACGCATGCCTTCAGGCTGATGAACCAGACCTCGGTGCTGGGGCGCTACCTGCGCGTGTTCCGCAGCATCGTCGGGCAGATGCAGCACGACCTGTTTCACGTCTACACCGTCGACCAGCACATCCTGATGGTGCTGCGCAACGTCCGGCGCTTCTTCATCGCCGAGCATGCGCACGAGTACCCGTTCTGCTCGCAGCTCGCGGCCGGCTGGGACAAGCCGTGGATCATCTACGTCGCGGCGCTGTTCCACGACATCGCCAAGGGCCGCGGCGGCGACCATTCGACGCTCGGCGCGCGCGACGTGCAGCGCTTCTGCAGGCAGCACGGCATCGCGCGCGAGGACGCACGGCTGATCGAGTTCCTCGTGGCCGAGCACCTGGTGATGAGCCAGGTGGCGCAGAAGCAGGACCTCGGCGACCCCGAGGTGATCGGCGCCTTCGCGCGCCGCGTGGGCAACGAGCGCTACCTGACCGCGCTCTACCTGCTCACGGTGGCCGACATCCGCGGCACCTCGCCGCGCGTGTGGAACGCCTGGAAGGGCAAGCTGCTCGAGGACCTCTACCGCTACACCCTGCGCGCGCTCGGCGGGCGCATGCCGGACCCCGACGCCGAGGTCGAGTCGCGCAAGCGCGAGGCGCTGGTGCAGCTCGCGCTGCATGCGCAGCCCTTCGAGGCGCACAAGGCGCTGTGGGACACGCTCGACGTGCGCTACTTCATGCGCCACGACGCGACCGAGATCGCCTGGCACGCCAAGCAGCTCTCGCGCTTCGTGCCGCCGGCCAACGTGCCGGTCGACCCGAAGGCGCCGCCGATCGTGCGCGCGCGGCTCTCGCCCGTGGGCGAAGGCCTGCAGGTGGTGGTCTACACGCCCGACCAGGCCGACCTGTTTGCGCGCATCTGCGGCTATTTCGACCAAGCGTCGTTCAGCATCCTTGATGCGAAAGTCCACACCACGACCAACGGCTACGCGCTCGACACCTTCCAGGTCGTGACCACCTTCCTGCCCGACCACTACCGCGACCTGATCAACATGGTCGAAACCGGCCTCGCGCAGACGCTCACCGAAGCCGGCGCCCTGCCCCCGCCGAGCGTGGGCCGGGTGTCCCGGCGCGTGCGCAGCTTCCCGATCAAGCCGCGCATCAGCCTGCTGCCCGACGACAAGGCGCAACGCTGGCTGCTCAACATCTCGGCCAGCGACCGCGCCGGGCTGCTCTACTCGGTGGCGCGCGTGCTCGCGCGGCACCACCTGAACCTGCAGCTCGCGAAGATCACCACGCTCGGCGAGCGCGTCGAAGACACCTTCCTGATCAGCGGGCCCGAGCTGCAGGGCCAGAAGACGCAGCTCGCGATCGAGACCGAGCTGATGGAAGCGCTCGAAGCCTGAAACCCCGCCGCTTCGCAACAAATTGAAGCCGTCGCGCACGCGACGCGGTCGGACGGCAGAATCGGCGGCATGGATCCACTGCTGAGCCAACTCTCCAGCTCCCTCACGTCGGCGCGCACCCTCGAGGACCTGACCCGTCCCATGCTCGAGATGCTCGAGGCGGTGACGGGCCTCGAATCCACCTACCTCACGCGGATCGACGCCGAGCGCGGCCTGCAGCAGATCCTCTACGCGCGCAACATGCGGGAGATGCAGATCCCCGAGGGGCTGGTCGTGCCCTGGGACGACACGCTCTGCAAGCGCGCCCTCGAGGAGGAGCGCGTCTACACCGACAACGTCGCCGAATGCTGGGGCGACTCCCAGGCCGCGCGCGCGCTCGGCATCCAGACCTACGTGAGCACGCCCGTGCGCACCGACAGCGGCGGCCTCTACGGCACCCTGTGCGCCGCGAGCGCCGAGACCCGGCCGCTGCCGCCCGCCACCTTCAACCTGCTGGGCCTGTTCGCGCGGCTGATCGGCCACCAGGTCGAGCGCGAACAGTTGCTGCAGCGGCTCAGCGAAGCCAACGCCGAGCTCGCGGCCCATGCGGCGACCGATGCGCTCACCGGGCTGCCGAACCGCCGCGCCTTCATCGATGCGCTGCGGCGCATGCTGGCGCAGGCCGCGCGCGACGGCCGCGGCGTGCTCGTGGCCTTCGTCGACCTCGACGGCTTCAAGCGCATCAACGACCAGCACGGCCACGAGACGGGCGACGATTTCCTGGTCGCGATGGCCCGGCGGCTGCAGGCCGCGCTGCGCGCGGGCGACCTGCTCGCGCGGCTCGGCGGCGACGAATTCGTCGTGATCGGCACGGCGCCCTCGTTCGCCGAGGCGCCGGCCGCCGCGCGGGCGTTTGGCGAGCGCGTCGGCGCGGCCTCGGCGGGCGAGTTCCGGCTCGGCGAGGTCACGCTGCACTACGAGGGCGCGAGCGTCGGCGCGGTGGCGGTCGATCCGCGCAGCACCGGCGCCGAGGAGGCGCTGCGGCAGGCCGACGCCGCCATGTACGCGGTCAAGCGCGGCCGCAGGACCACCCCCACCGGAGAATTGCAACGATGAGCACAGCTTCCCGACCCGCGGCGGACGCCGCCGCCCTCCCCGGCCAGCGCGCGCCGGTCGACCTGCTGGTGAACGTGCCGCGCCTGGTGTCGGCCTACTTCAGCGGCCGGCCCGATCCTTCCGTGGCCGCGCAGCGCGTGGCCTTCGGCACCTCGGGGCACCGCGGCTCCTCGTTCGACAACGCCTTCAACGAATGGCATGTGCTCGCGATCAGCCAGGCCATCACCGACCACCGGCGCCGGCAGGGCATCGACGGCCCGCTGTTCCTCGGCATCGACACGCACGCGCTGTCGACGCCGGCCTTCGCGAGCGCGGTCGAGGTGCTCGCGGCCAACGGCGTGGAGCTGATGCTGTCGAAGGACGACGAGTACACGCCGACGCCGGCGGTCTCTCATGCGATCCTCTGCCACAACCGCGGCCGCACCAGCGGCCTGGCCGACGGCATCGTGATCACGCCCTCGCACAACCCGCCCGAGAGCGGCGGCTTCAAGTACAACCCGCCGCACGGCGGCCCGGCGGGCACCGAGATCACCTCGGCCATCGAGGCCGCGGCCAACGCCTTCCTCGCCAACGGCCTCGATGGCGTGAAGCGCATGCCGCTCGAACGCGCGCTGCGCGCGTCGACCACGCACCGCCACGACTACCTGAACACCTACGTCGAGGACCTCGCGCAGGTGCTCGACATGGACGCGATCCGCGGCGTGCCGATCGCGCTCGGCGTCGATCCGCTCGGCGGCGCCGGCGTGCGCTACTGGCCCGCGATCGTGGAACGCTACCGGCTGGAACGCCTGGAGGTCCTGAGCCGGGAGGTCGATCCCACCTTCCGCTTCATGTCGCTCGACTGGGACGGGCGCATCCGCATGGACCCCTCCTCGCCCGACGCGATGCACCAGCTGATCGCGCTCAAGGACCGCTTCGGCATCGCCTTCGCGTGCGACACCGACCACGACCGCCACGGCGTGGTCACGCGCAGCGCCGGGCTGATGCAGCCCAACAACTACCTGGCCGTGATGGTCGACTACCTGTTCACGCACCGGCCGCAGTGGCCCGCATCGGCGGCGGTCGGCAAGACGGTGGTCAGCAGCCGCATGATCGACCGCGTGGCCGCGCAGCTGGGCCGCCGCCTCTACGAGGTGCCGGTGGGCTTCAAGTGGTTCGTCGACGGGCTCGTCGATGCCTCGCTCGGCTTCGGCGGCGAAGAGAGCGCGGGCGCGACCTTCCTGCGCCGCGACGGCACGGTCTGGACCACCGACAAGGACGGCATCGTGCCGGCGCTGCTGTCGGCCGAGATCGCGGCGCGCACCGGGCGCGACCCCGGCGAGCGCTTCGACGAATTGGCGCAGACGCTGGGCCGCCCGGTGGCCAACCGCGTCGATGCGGCAGCCACGGTCGAGCAGAAGAAGAAGCTCGCCAGCCTGTCGCCGCAGCAGGTGCGCTCCACCGAACTCGCGGGCGAGAAGATCGAGCAGGTGCTGAGCCATTCGCCGGGCAACGGCGCGGCCATCGGCGGCCTCAAGGTCGTGACCGAGAACGGCTGGTTCGCCGCCCGGCCCTCGGGCACCGAGAACATCTACAAGATCTACGGCGAGAGCTTCAGGGGCGCCGAGCACCTGGCCCGCATCCTCGAGGAGGCGCAGCAGCTGGTCGACCGGGCGCTCGAGGCCTGAAGGGTCAGTCGCGGCCCGCGCCGAGGCGGCCTTCGAGCCAGACGCTGTAGCGCGAGAGCCCGAAGCACAGCAGCCAGTAGATCGCGGCGATGAACAGGTAGCCCTCGAGGTAGAACGGGCGCCAGGTCGGATCGCCGCCGAGCGCGAGGCCGAGCGCGCCGGTCAGCTCGAACAGGCCGACCACGGTGACGAGCGAGGTGTCCTTGAGCGTGCCGACCACGTTGTTGGTCAGCGCCGGCACCACCAGCCGCAGCGCCTGCGGCAGCACGATGTCGCGCTGCACGGGCCAGCGGCCGAAGCCCAGCGCCATCGCGGCATCGGTCTGGCCGCGCGGCACCGCCTGAAGGCCGCCGCGGATGATCTCGGCCATGTAGGCCGCGACGAAGAGCGCCAGCCCCGCGAGCACGCGCACCAGCACGTCGGGCTGCCAGCCCGCGGGCCAGAGCAGCGGCAGCAGGAACGAAGCCATGAACAGCACCGAGATCAGCGGCACCCCGCGCACCAGCTCGATGTAGCTCGCGCTGAGCGTGCGCAGCACCGGCCAGTGCGAACGCCGCCCGAGCGCGAGCAGCAGCGCCAGCGGAAAGGCCAGCGCGAGGCCGACCACCGCGAGCCCGATGGTCAGCGGCAGCCCGCCCCAGCGGCTGGTCGGCACGAAGTCGAGGCCCGCGACGCCGCCGCGCATCAGCACCACGAACGAGAGCAGCGCCGCGAGCCAGAGCGGCGCGAGCCACCAGCGCCACATGCGCGGCCAGGCGCTCAGCACCGTGAGCGCGGACAGCAGCACCACCGCGACCGCCGGACGCCACTGCGCGTCGTAGGGAAAGCGGCCGAACAGCATCGGCCGCCATTTCTCGGCCACCACGCCCCAGCAGGCGCCGTGGCGCAGCGCGCGGCAGGCCTCGGCGTCGGGCCGGAAGACCGCATGCACCACGCCCCATTCGACCGCGTGCCAGGCCGCCCATGCGAGCAGCGCGAGCAGCGCCGTCGTCGCGAGCGCGCGCAGCGGCGAACCCCAGAGCTCGTCGCGCCAGGCGACCGGCGCGCGGACCTCGCGCCTCATTGCCAGCCCCTGAGCGCGACGCGCGCGTTGTAGCGGTTCATGGCGAAGGAGATGACGAGCGAGAGCAGCAGGTACACCGCCATGATGATCGCGATGCACTCGAAGGCGCGGCCGTTCGATCCGATGGTGGTGTTCGCCACCGACACCAGCTCCGGATAGCCCACCGCCACCGCGAGCGAGGAGTTCTTGGTCAGGCTCAGCAGCTGGTTGGTCAGCGCGGGCACGACCACGCGCAGCGCCTGCGGCAGCACCACGATGCGCAGCTGCTGCGCGGGACCCAGGCCCAGCGCCTGCGCCGCGAGCACCTGCCCGCGCGGCACCGACAGGATGCCCGCGCGCACGATCTCGGCCACGAAGGCGGCCGAATAGAGCGACAGGCCCGCGACGATGGTCACGTATTCGGGGCTCAGGGCCGCCCCGCCCGAGACGCCGAAGTCGCCGCGTTCGGGCCATTCGAAGTGCGTGGGCCACCACCCGCCCTCGCCCGAAGCGGGCCAGGGCACGCTGAGCCCGCCCTTGCTGAGCCAGACGCCGGGCAGCAGCCGCACGGGCTCGGTCGGGTCGGGCAGCAGGTTGGCGATCGCGAAGGCCAGCATCAGCAGCTGCACCAGCAGCGGCACGTTGCGCAGCAGCTCCACGTAGGCGGTGCAGATGCCGCGCACCAGCACGTGCGGCGCCAGCCGTCCGATGCCGATCAGCGTGCCGAGCAGCGCCGCGAAGACGGCCGCCGGCACCGCGGCGCGCACCGTGTTGACGAGGCCCGCGAGGAAGGCGCGCCAGAACGGCTGGCCGGCGTCGAAGTCGAGCCAGCCTTCGCTGATCGGAAAGCCCGCGGGCTCGAAGAGGAAGTCGAAGCCCGAGCGCACGCCGCGCGCGCGCAGCACCTCGAGCGCATGGTTCACGACCCAGACGGCGCCGGCCGCGACGGCCAGCACCAGCAGCGCCTGAACGGTCCAGGCGAGCCAGACCCCGCGACGCGAGGCCCCGCCCCTCATCGCACCGGAGGTGCGTAGATCAGGCCGCCCTTGCTCCAGAGGTTGTTGGAGCCGCGCGGCAGCTTGAGCACCGACTTCGGCCCCACGTTGCGCTCGAAGATCTCGCCGTAGTTGCCCACCGCCTTGATCGCGCGGTACGACCATTCCTTGTCGAGGCCCAGCAGCTTGCCGAGGTCTTCGCCGGTGCCCACGAGGCGCTGCTGCGCGGGATCCTTGCTGTTCGCCTTGAGCTCGTCGACGTTGGCCTGCGTGACGCCGTATTCCTCGGCCTCGATGAGCACGTTGGGCACCCACTTGGCGATCGCGAACCATTCGTCGTCGCCGCGGCGCACCAGCGGCGCGAGCGGCTCCTTCGAGATCAGCTCGGGCAGGATCAGGTAGTCGTCGGGGTTCTGCGCCTCCTTGTTGCGCAGGCCCGCGAGCGCCGAGGCATCGGTCGTGAAGGCCTGGCAGCGGCCCGAGAAGAAGGCCTTGAACGAGGCCTCGAAGCTCTCGAACACCACCGTCTTGACCGGGATGCCCTGGGCGCGGAAGTAGTCGGAGACGTTCTTCTCGTTGGTGGTGCCCGACTGGGTGCAGATGGTCGCGTTCCTGAGCTGCTTCGCGCTCGTGACCTTGAGCTTCTTCGGTACCAGGAAGCCCTGGCCGTCGTAGTAGGTGATGGTGGTGAAGTTGAAGCCGAGCGAGGCGTCGCGCGTGAGCGTCCAGGTGGTGTTGCGCGCGAGGATGTCGATCTCGCCGGCCTGCAGCGCCGAGAAGCGCTGCTGCGAATTGAGCGGCACGAAGTCGACCTTCTTGCCGTCGCCGAGCACGGCCGCCGCGATCGCCCGGCAGGTGTCGACGTCCAGGCCGGACCAGTTGCCCTGCGTGTCGGGCGCGGAAAAGCCGGCCACGCCGTTGGTCACGCCGCACTTGACGGTGCCGCGCTGCTTGACGGCATCGAGCGTCTTGCCCGCGAACGCCGGCATGGCGGCCGCGAGCGCGACGGCGGAGGCGGCAGCGGCCAGCACGGGGCGGAATCGGCTCTTCTTCATCGGTGTGTTCTCCTCAACAGTCAAGAAGAGGCAGTGTACGGGGCCGCGCCGCGGCTTGCCAAAGAAAGCGCCGTTGGAAGCATATGCCGCGCAGGCGCGGGCTTTCAATGCGCGCCGCATTCACTAACATACGGGCCTTCCCAACTCTGACCTGGAATTCCGCACATGACCAAATCCGATGACACCGGCAAGCTCGTTCTGCGCGTGGCGCTCGGGGTTCTCATCCTGCTGCACGGCATCGCGAAGGTCGGCAAGGGCGTCGACGGCATCGGCGGCATGCTCGCATCGCACGGCCTGCCCTCCGTCCTCGCCTACCTGGTCTACGTCGGCGAGATCATCGCGCCCGTGCTGCTGATCGTCGGCCTGTTCACGCGCCCGGCCGCGCTGATCGTCGCGCTCAACATGGTGGTCGCGATCTGGCTCGTGCACATGAAGGATCTGGGCGCTTTGAACGGCCAGGGCGGCTGGGCGCTGGAGCTGCAGGGCATGTTCCTGTTCTCGGCGCTGGCCGTGGCGCTGTTCGGCGGCGGGCGGTTCGGGCTCGGCGGAAAGTACAACTGAGCGGCACCAGCCACGAAGCCGGCGACCCCGCCGGCTTTTTTTATGGCCGGGCTCAGTCGTCCTCGCGCGCGTCGAGGCCCGGGAACAGCACGTCGGTGTAGCCGAAGCGCGAGAAGTCGCGCACGCGCATCGGGTAGAGCTTGCCGAGCAGGTGGTCGACCTCGTGCTGCACCACGCGCGCATGGAAGCCGGTCGCGATGCGGTCGATCGGGTCGCCGTAGGGATCGAAGCCGGTGTAGCGGATCTTCGCGAAGCGCGGCACCACGCCGCGCAGGCCGGGCACCGAGAGGCAGCCTTCCCAGCCCTCTTCTTCCTCGTCGCCGATCGGCGTGATCACCGGATTCACGAGCACCGTGCGCGGCACGGGCGGCGCGTCCGGATAGCGGGGATTGACGGCATCGGTGCCGAAGATCACGAGCTGCTGGTCGACGCCGATCTGCGGCGCGGCGAGCCCGGCGCCGTTGACCGCCTGCATGGTCTCGAACATGTCGCGCACCAGCAGGTGCAGCTCGTCGGTGTCGAAGGCGGCCACGGGCTGCGCGATGCGCAGCAGCCGGGGGTCGCCCATCTTGAGGATGTCGCGGATGGCCATGGCGGGATTATCGCGACGGCCGCCGCGCGCCGCTCAGGGCGGCGTCTGGTTCTTGGAATCGGGCGAGGTGTAGAGGCGCGAGCTCGGCGTGGTCGGTGCCGGACGGTAGGACGGGACCGGCGACACGCCGGTGCCGCCGGGTCGCCCGCCGCCGCCCACGACCGGCGGCGGGGGACGGCCGCCGCCGCCCCAGCCCGGCCGCACCGCCGGATAGCCGGGCCGCACGCCCGGGTAGTAGGGACGGTCGTAGTACCTGCGGTCGTAGTAGCGGCGTCCGCCGTCGTAGTAGGTGCCGCCGATGTAGACCGGCGGCGAGACCACGACCGGATCGGCGTAGTACGGACCGTCGGAGTAATAGCCGCCCGAGTAGTACGGTTCACTTGGAACGGCCACGCAGCCACCAAGCAGCGCCATGCCGCCGAGAACGCCGGCAATGCCGAAAGCACGAATCTTTTGCATAGTGACTCCTTGTCAGCCTTTGGTCTTCAATGCCAGCTTGTAGTTCCTGTTGACTGCGCTGGTGTGAAGTCGCGTAACCGGTGGTAAGCGCGCCGCGGCGGCCGCGGCTCAATCGGGCACGCCGTGGGCGATGATCTCCAGCATACGCGCCTCGTCGATCACGTTCACGCCGATCTCGCGCGCCTTGTCGAGCTTGCTGCCGGCCTCCTCGCCGGCCACGAGGTAGCTCGTCTTCTTGCTGACGGAGCCGGCCACCTTCGCCCCGGCCGCCTCCAGTTTGTCCTTCGCTTCGTCACGGCTGAGCGTAGGAAGGGTACCGGTGATCACGAAGGTCAGGCCCGCCAGCGGCTTGGGCGCGCGGGCCGCGGGCTCGCCCTCTTCCCAGGTCAGGCCGCAGGCGCGCAACTGCTCGACCACCTCGCGGTTGTGCGGCTGGTCGAAGAAGGTGCGCAGGCTCTGCGCGACCACGGGGCCGACGTCGTTGACCTCGAGCAGCTGCTCCTCGGTGGCGTCCATGATCGCATCGAGCTTGCCGAAGTGCTTGGCGAGGTCCTTCGCGGTGCTCTCGCCCACGTGCCGGATGCCGAGCCCGAACAGGAAGCGCGGCAGCGTCGTCTTCTTCGAGGCCTCGAGCGCGGCGACGAGGTTCGCGGCCGACTTCTCGGCCATGCGGTCCAGTCCCGCGAGGGTGGCGAAGCCGAGCCTGTAGAGATCGGGCAAGGTGCGGATCAGGTTGGCGTCGACGAGCTGCTCGACCAGCTTGTCGCCGAGCCCGTCGATGTCGACCGCGCGCCGCGCCGCGAAATGCAGGATCGCCTCCTTGCGCTGGGCCGCGCAGAACAGTCCGCCCGTGCAGCGGTAGTCGACCTCGCCCTCCTCGCGCAGCGCTTCCGAGCCGCACACGGGGCACTGGTGCGGCATGGTGAACAGCGGACCGCGCTCGCCCTCCGGCTTGGCGAGGCTCTCGGGCACCACGCCGACCACCTCGGGAATCACGTCGCCCGCGCGCCGCACGATCACCTTGTCGCCGACCCGCACGTCCTTGCGGCGCGCCTCGTCCTCGTTGTGCAGCGTGGCGTTGGTGACCGTGACGCCGCCGACGAACACCGGCGCCAGCTTCGCCACCGGCGTGAGCTTGCCGGTGCGGCCCACCTGCACCTCGATGCCGAGCACCTCGGTGAGCTGCTCCTGCGCCGGGTACTTGTGCGCCACGGCCCAGCGCGGCTCGCGCGAGACGAAGCCGAGCTGCTGCTGCAGCGCGACGCTGTCGACCTTGTAGACCACGCCGTCGATGTCGTACGGCAGCGCATCGCGCTGGCGGCCGATGTTCTCGTGGAACGCGATCAATTCGATCGCCCCGCGCGCGCGCGCCGTCTGGGCCGCGACCGGAAAGCCCCAGGCGTGGAACTGCTGCAGCCAGTCGAACTGGGTCGCGAACTCGGGCCCGCCTTCGGCCGGCGGCGTGACCTCGCCGAGGCCATAGGCGAAGAAGCTCAACGGGCGCGCCGCCGCGATCGCCGGGTCGAGCTGGCGCACCGCGCCGGCCGCGGCATTGCGCGGATTGACGAACACCTTCTCGTTCTTCTGCCCTGCCGCGATCTTCTCGCGCTGGCGTTCGTTGAGCGCTTCGAAGTCGGCGCGTTTCATGTAGACCTCGCCGCGCACCTCGACCACCGGCGGCGCGTCGCCCGCGAGCCGCAGCGGGATCTCGCGCACGGTGCGGATGTTCTGCGTGACGTCCTCGCCCACCTCGCCGTCGCCGCGGGTCGCGGCCTGCACCAGCACGCCGTGCTCGTAGCGCAGGTTCATCGCCAGGCCGTCGAACTTGAGTTCGCAGACGTACTCGACCTGCGGCGCGTCCTCGGCGAGGCCGAGCTCGCGGCGCACGCGCGCGTCGAAGGCGCTGGCGCCGGCGGGCGTGATGTCGGTCTCGGTGCGGATCGAGAGCATCGGCACCTTGTGGCGCACCTTCGCGAAACCTTCGAGCACCTTGCCGCCGACGCGCTGGGTGGGCGAGTCGGGCGTGCGCAGATCGGGAAACTCGGCCTCGAGCGCCTGCAGCCGCTGGAACATCCGGTCGTACTCGGCATCGGGCAGCTCGGGCGCATCGAGCACGTAGTAGAGATGGGCGTGGCGGTGGAGCTCTTTGCTCAGTGCGGCGGCTTCGCGTGCCGCTTCTTCGCGCGTGGTCATGGTGTCCGTCTTCCGGGGGATCAGCTGAAAAGGCGCCGCGCCAGCGGCGAACCCGCGGCGAGGTCGCGCGACTCGAGCGTGTCGTAGAGCTGCTCGAGGTCGGCGCCGATCACGTCCATGGTCTCGTCGCGCAGCATCTGGCCGTCGCTGTCGGTCACCACGCCGTCCATCTCGCGCGCGAGCGTGGCGGCCACCTCGCGCATGCGGCGGAACGGCTGCTCGGCGCGATCGACCTGTGGCACGTCGAGGCTCAGGCTGAGTTCGCGGATCGCCGACTGCGCGGGATCGTCGGCGAGCGCGGCCTGGGTGTCGAACGACAGGCCGAGGATCGGCGGCAGGCCGGCCTCGCTCGTCGGCAGCACCATGCGGCCCGGGATGATGCCGGCCACGAAGCCGAGTCGGGCGGCGTTCTGCTGCACGTAGCCGGGGCTCCAGGCCGCATGCAGCGCGCGCAGCACGAAGCCGAGCTGGGCGTCGTGGGCGCTGGCGAACTGGTCGAGCTCGCGCGCGCGCGCCACCTCGTCGAGCATCTCGGGGATCTCGAGCGCGCCGTTGAGCGCGTCGGCGAAGGCCTGCGCCTTGACGACGAACTCGGAGTATTCGATCTCGTTGAGCGCGCCGGTGCGGTTGGCGAGCTGCACGCCGACCTGGAACGCGCTGTAGCGCTGGCCCGCGACCGGCAGCTCCCACTGGCCGGTGTGCTCGTTGAGGCCCTCGATCGCGACCGGCTTGCTGCCGGCGCGGCGCGTCGGCGGCATGGCGGCGATCGCCGCGTCGCCCGAGGCCAGGCCTTCGAGCGAGACGGAGGCGATGACGTCGATCAGCGGATCGAGCCCGCCGCGGCGCTCGGCCACCGGGACCGGGCTCGCGCTGGGCGCGGGCAGGTCGGGGTCGAACAGCGGTTCATGGCGCTCCTGGTTCGGGACCTGGTGCGGATCGACGTGCAGCACCGGCTCCAGCTCACCGGGAACGACGGCGCGGCGCTCGGCATCGGCCGCATCGGGCCCCGCCGCATCGGGCTGGCGCGGCGCATGACGGCGCGAGGTGATGGTGTTGTAGGCGACGACGGCCGCGAGGACGAGGCCGCCGAGGATGGCCAGGGCGAGGGTGAGATTGCTCATGCGCTGCCCGGCTCAAGCAGCTTCGACCATCGAGACGGCCGCTTCCATGTCGACCGCGACGATGCGCGACACGCCCTGCTCCTGCATCGTCACGCCGATCAGCTGCTCGGCCATCTCCATCGCGATCTTGTTGTGGCTGATGAAGAGGA
>CBHTTS010000094.1:0-16613 GCA_966095775.1 uncultured Variovorax sp.
GTCATCGCCCTGGTCTTTGCCATGGCCTCGCTGGGCCTGCCCGGCCTGGGCAACCCCGGCGGCGGCGGCACGCCCAACCCGCCCGAGACCCCGAACAATCCGCCGCCCGCCACCGAGCCGGTGATGCGCTGCGCGCCCTGAGTGCACCTGGACCTCATCGCCCGACAACACCAAGGACGCACCCGATGACCATGAATTCCCGCCGCAGGTTCCTCACCGGCACCGCCACCACGGGCGCCGCCGCGCTCGCGCTCTCGGCCTTTCCGCCGAGCATCCGCCGCGCGCTCGCCATTCCCGCCCACAACAAGACCGGCACCATCCAGGACGTCGAGCACATCGTCGTGCTGATGCAGGAGAACCGTTCGTTCGACCATTACTTCGGCACGCTCATGGGCGTGCGCGGCTTCGGCGACCGCTTCACCATTCCGCTGCCCAAGGGCATGAACGTGTGGCAGCAGAGCGATGCGACCGGCAAGGTCGTCCTGCCCTACCACCTCGACAGTTCCAAGGGCAACGCGCAGCGCGACGGCGGCACGCCGCACGACTGGGCCGACAGCCAGAACGCCTGGGACGGCGGTCGCATGTACCAGTGGGCGCGCTACAAGACCGCCAAGGCCATGGGCTACCACAAGGAAGCCGAGGTGCCGTTCCAGTTCGCGCTCGCCAACGCCTTCACGCTCTGCGACGCCTACCACTGCAGCATGCACACGGGCACCAACTCGAACCGCATGTTCCACTGGACCGGCACCAACGGCCCGACCGGCGCGGGCGTGGCCACGGTGAACAACGAATGGGATTCGATCGACAGCTCGGCCAAGGGCTACGAATGGAAGACCTATCCCGAGCGCCTGCAGGAAGCCAAGGTCAGCTGGATCGTCTACCAGAACATGCCCGAGAACTTCGGCGACAACCCGCTCGCGGGCTTCAAGCAGTACCGCCTCGCCAACGAGGCCTCGGGCAAGCCGGTGAGCAACGACACGGTCTCGCCGGTCTACGACCCGGCGAGCGACGATGCGGGCAACCCGCTCTACAAGGGCATCGCCAACACCATGGGCGACGGCGGCTTCCTCGAGCAGTTCCGCCAGGACATCAGGAACGGCAAGCTGCCCCAGGTGTCGTGGATCATCGCGCCGGCGACCTACTCGGAGCACCCCGGCCCGTCGAGCCCGGTGCAGGGCGGCTGGTACATCCAGGAGACGCTCGACGCGCTCACGGCCGTGCCCGAGGTGTGGAGCAAGACCGTGCTCTTCATCAACTTCGACGAGAACGACGGCTACTTCGACCACTACCCCTCGCCGGCCGCGCCCTCGATCAACCCCGACGGCACGCCCGCGGGCAAGACCACGCTGCCGGTCGAGGCGCTCGCACCCGAGTACTTCAACCATCCGAAGCCGCCGGGCACCACGGGCCAGCCCGCACCCGACGGCCGCGTCTACGGCCCCGGCGTGCGCGTGCCGATGTACGTGGTCTCGCCCTGGAGCCGCGGCGGCTGGGTCAACTCGCAGGCCTTCGACCACACCTCGGTGCTGCGCTTCATCGAAGCCCGCTTCGGCGTGCAGGAGCCGAACATCGGCGCGTTCCGGCGCGCGGTCTGCGGCGACCTCACGAGCGCCTTCAATTTCGCGAATCCCAACGGCGAGGCGCTGCCCACGCTCGCGGGCCGCACCACGCGCGGCGCGGCCGACCAGCTGCGCAGCGACCAGGAGAAGCTCGCGCAGGTGCCGCTGCCGCTCGATCCGCAGCTGCCGCGCCAGGCCACGGGCGCGCGGCCCTCGCGCGCCCTGCCCTACGAGCTCCATGCGAGCGCGCGCAGCGACGTCACGGGCGGCAAGCTGCGGCTGATCTTCGCCAACACCGGCCGCGCGGCCGCCGTGTTCCACGTCTACGACAAGCTGCACCTCGACCGCCTGCCGCGCCGCTACATGGTGGAGCCCGGCAAGACGCTCGACGACGCATGGAACGCGATGGCCGATGACAGCGGCTTCTACGACCTCTGGGTGCTCGGACCCAACGGCTTCCATCGCCACTTCAAGGGCGACCTCAACCGGCTGCGCGCCGGCGACGCCGCCGTGCCCGAGGTGCGCGTGTGCTACGACATCGCCAACGGCAACGTCTACCTCGAGATGATGAACGGCGGCACGAACGCCGCGAAGTTCACCGTGCGCGCCAAGGCCTACCGCGACGACGGCCCCTGGACCGCCACGGTCCAGGGCGGCGCCAAGGCCGAGCTGCACTGGGAGCTCGCATCGAGCGGCGCCTGGTACGACTTCGTGGTGAGCTGCGATGCCGACGCGGTCTGGCAGCGCCGCTTCGCGGGCCGCGTCGAGACCGGCCGCCATTCGGTCAGCGACCCCGCCATGGGCATGGGCGATCTGTGAGGCAGGCGACCGACATGAACGCCCGCCGCAAATTCCTCACCGGTGCCGCCGGCACCGGCGCCGCCGCGCTCGCGCTCTCGGCCTTCCCGCCGAGCATCCGCCGCGCGCTCGCCATTCCCGCCCACAACAAGACCGGCACCATCCAGGACGTCGAGCACATCGTCGTGCTGATGCAGGAGAACCGTTCGTTCGACCATTACTTCGGCACGCTCATGGGCGTGCGCGGCTTCGGCGACCGCTTCACCATTCCGCTGCCCAAGGGCATGAACGTGTGGCAGCAGAGCGATGCGACCGGCAAGGTCGTCCTGCCCTACCACCTCGACAGTTCCAAGGGCAACGCGCAGCGCGACGGCGGCACGCCGCACGACTGGGCCGACAGCCAGAACGCCTGGGACGGCGGTCGCATGTACCAGTGGGCGCGCTACAAGACCGCCAAGGCCATGGGCTACCACAAGGAAGCCGAGGTGCCGTTCCAGTTCGCGCTCGCCAACGCCTTCACGCTCTGCGACGCCTACCACTGCAGCATGCACACGGGCACCGACGCGAACCGCTCCTTCCACCTCACCGGCACCAACGGCCCGACCGCGAGCAACACCGCCTTCGTGACCAACGAATGGGACTGGATCAGCGGCCTGCCCGATTCGCCGACCGTGGGCTACACCTGGAAGACCTATGCCGAGCGCCTCGAGGACGCGGGCGTGCGCTGGATCAGCTACCAGAACATGCCCGATGAATGGGGCGACAACATGCTCGGCGCGTTCCGCCGGTTCCGCCAGGCGAACCTCGACTCGGGCTATCCGGTCTCGAGCGGCGGCAAGCCCAACGAGCCCTATGCCAACACCGGCCAGGCGCTGCCCTACAAGGCCTACGACCGCACCACGGACGATGCGAAGAGCCCGCTCTACAAGGGCGTCGCGAACACGCTGCCCGGCACCCGGCCCGAGGACTACCTCGAGGCGTTCAGGCGCGACATCCGCGAAGGCACGCTGCCGCAGGTCTGCTGGATGAACGCGCCCTCGATCTACTGCGAACATCCCGGGCCCTCGAGCCCGGTGCAGGGCGCCTGGTTCCTGCAGGAGGTGCTGGACGCGCTCACCGCCGTGCCCGAGGTGTGGAGCAAGACGGTGCTGTTCGTGAACTTCGACGAGAACGACGGCTACTTCGACCACGTGCCTTCGCCGTCGGCGCCCTCGCCCGACGGCAACGGCGGCCATGCGGGCAAGACCACGCTGCCGGCCGACGCCATGGCGCACGAGTACTACACCCAGCCCGCGCCGCCCGGCAGCACCAGGCAGCCGGCGCCCGACGGCCGCGTCTACGGCCCCGGCCCGCGCGTGCCGATGTACGTGGTCTCGCCCTGGAGCCGCGGCGGCTGGGTCAACTCGCAGGCCTTCGACCACACCTCGGTGCTGCGCTTCATCGAGGTCCGCTTCGGCGTTGCGGAGCCGAACATCGGCCCGTTCCGGCGCGCGGTCTGCGGCGACCTCACGAGCGCCTTCAACTTCGCGAATCCCAACGGCGAGGCGCTGCCCACGCTCGCGGGCCGCGCCACGCGCGCCGAGGCCGACCAGATCCGGCGCAACCAGGAGGCGCTGGCGCAGGTGCCGCTGCCGGTCGATCCGCAGCTGCCGCGCCAGGCCACCGGCACGCGGCCCTCGCGCGCGCTGCCCTACGAGCTGCACACCAGCGCGCGCGTGGCGCCGCTCGACGGCACCGTGCAGCTGCTGTTCGCCAACACCGGCACGGCGGGCGCGGTGTTCCACGTCTACGACCGGCTCAACCTCGGTCGGCTGCCGCGCCGCTACATGGTCGAGGCCGGCAAGACGCTCGACGACACCTGGAACGCGGCGGCCGACAACAGCGGCTTCTACGACCTCTGGGTGCTCGGGCCCAACGGCTTCCACCGGCAGTTCAAGGGCGACCTGGGCAGCCTGCGCGGCGCCGATGCGGCGAACCCCGAAGTGCGCGTGTGCTACGACATCGCGAACGGCAACGTCTACCTCGAGATGCGCAACACCGGCGCGAAGGCCTGCAGCTTCACGGTGCGCGCCAAGGCCTACCGCTACGACGGTCCCTGGCGCGCCACCGTGCAGCCCGGCGGCCAGGCCGAGCTGCACTGGGAGCTCGCGGCGAGCGGCGCCTGGTACGACTTCGCGGTGAGCTGCGATGCCGACACGGGCTACGCGCGGCGCTTCGCGGGCCGCGTCGAGACCGGCCGGCATTCGGTCAGCGATCCGGCGATGGGACAGGCCGACCTTTGAAGCAGAGCGGCAGGCGGCGCGCGGTCAGGCGGCCGCGCGCCGGGTGCGCCCCATCGTGCGGTACAGCAGAAAGCCGGCGATCGACACGTTGACGAGGTTCCACGCAATGCCGTTGACGAAGGCCGCGTGGTAGCTGCCGGTGAGGTCGAACACCTTGCCCGACATCCAGCCGCCCAGCGCCATGCCGAACAGCGTGAACATCAGCACCGTGCCCACGCGCGCGCCCGCCTCGGAGGCCGGGAAGTGCTCGCGCACGATGATCGCGTACGAGGGCACGATGCCGCCCTGGAACAGCCCGAACAGCGCCGACACCAGGTACAGCGGCGCCAGGCCGTCGAACGGCAGGAACAGCAGCAGCGCCACGCACTGCAGCGCGCCGCCGAGCAGCAGCGTGCGCAGCCCGCCGATGCGGTCGCAGATCGCGCCCGACACCAGCCGGCTCACCACGCCGAAGGCGAGCATCAGCGAGAGCATCTGGGCGCCGCGGGCCGGGCCGTAGCCGAGGTCGGTGCAGTAGGCCACGATGTGGACCTGCGGCATCGCCATCGCGACGCAGCAGGCCACGCCCGCGACGCACAGCAGGCCCTGCGCGGTGCCGGTGGACAGGCCGAACGGGCGGGCGAGGTCGCGCACCGCGGCACCGGCCGCCGCGGGCGCCGCGGCGGCCGTGGCCGGCGGCCGGGCGCGGAAGCACAGCGCCAGCAGCACCATCACGACACCGCAGAAGATGCCCATGCCCAGGTAGGTCTGGCGCCAGCCCACGGTCTCGATGAAGTGCTGCACGATCGGCGGCCACACCGCGCCCGCCACGTAGTTGCCGCTCGCGCACACCGCGACCGCGATGCCGCGGCGCTTGACGAACCAGAGCGAGGTGTCGGCCACCAGCGGCGCGAAGGCCACCGAACTGCCGAGCAGGCCCACGAGCAGCGTCTGCGCGACGGTGAACGACACGATGCCGCCCGCGAGCCCCGACGCCACGTAGCCGAGGCCCAGGAAGACCGCCCCGCCGAGCAGCGGCCACATCACGCCGAAGCGGTCGGCGAGCCGGCCCATCAGCACGCCGCCGATGCCGAAGCCCAGCATCAGCAGCGTGTAGGGCAGCGAGGCGTCGGCGCGCGCGATGCCGAACTCGGCCTGCACCGAGGGCAGCATCACCGAGACCACGTACATGCCGCTGCTGCCGACGGTCATGACGAGCAGCGTGAGCGCGAGCCGCACCATGGCGTAGCCCGAATCGGGCCGGTGGGGCGAGCGCCCCGCGGCGAATGTCTCCATCGTTGTTGCTTCTTTTTTCGTACGCCCGCGCAGATCGGCGGGGTCGATCGAGCATACAAGGCATTGGCCGAAGGCGCAGCGCGCCGCAGCGCCGTGGCGAAGACGGCGCGGATGCCGCCACGACGTTCAGGCCGGCAGCGACGCAGCCGCCTTGGGCATGGGCCCGCCGGGCTTCGGCTTGTCGTCGCAGCCGGCGGCCAGCAGGCCGAGGCAGCAGCAGAGTGCGAGCAGGAGTTTCCGCATGATGCGGGCCATGCTAGGCCCGCGCGCGGCCGGGTCAAGTCGGACGCTGCGCCGGCCGTTCGCCGGCCGCGAGGCGGCGCTCGATGTCGTCGAGCACCGGCATCAGCCCAGCCACGCTGTCGATCACGTAGTGGGCGCCGGCCGCCTTCAGCTGCGCGGTGGCCTGTTCGCGGCGCGCCTGCTGCTCGCCCGGATCGAGCGCCTGCCATTCGGCGAGCGTCAGGCCCATCACGTTGCCGCTGACCGCGAGCCCCACGGCCCAGGTGCCGGCGTTGAGGCCTTCCTCGAGGCCGACGCCGGTGTCGTCGACCTTCACCACCGTGTGCGGCGGCCACACGCCGAGGTCGGCGAAGGTGCGGTACATCATCAGCGGCGACGGCCGGCCGGCCGCGAGGTCGCCCGCGCACACGAGGTTGTCGGGCACGTAGCCGCCCTTCGCGGCGATGGCCGCGACCACTTCCATGATCGGCCGGTTGTAGCCCGTGGTCGAGCCGATCCTGAGCCCGCGCGCCCGCGCCGCCGCGACCGCGTCGAGCGCGCCGGGGATGAAGTCGGCATGGTCGCGCGCGCTCGCGGCGTTCATCGGCGTGAACACCTCGTAGAGGCGGTCGACGTCGGCATCGCCGAGAGCGTGGCCGTGCTTCGCCTGCCATTGCGCCGCGATGCGCGGCTGCGAACCGAGCGCCTGGATGTGGTCCCACTTGGCCATGCCCATCGGGCCGCGCGCCTCGGCGATCGTGATCTCGACGCCGAACTGGGCGAACAGCTTGACGAAGGCGCCCATGGGCGCGCAGGAGCCGAAGTCGAGGATGGTGCCGGCCCAGTCGAAGACGACGGCCTGGAGCTGGGTGGAATTCTTTTCTCGCATGGGTGGGGCAAGGGTTGCAGTCGGGGGGTCACCAGGTCGCGAACACGTCGTGCGCGATGCCGAAGCCGGTGCTCGCGCCGGTGCCGCTCGTGACCAGCACCACGCGCGTCGCGTCGTCGGGCGCGTCGATCACGCAGGGCGCGGTCTTCGACGAAGGATAGACGCCGGTCCAGCGCTCGACGATCTGCGCGCTCTCGAGGTCGAGCGTGCTACGCAGATGGCGCAGGATCAGGCGGTCGACCTCCTCCATCGCGAAGGGCTCGGGCGCAGCCGCGTAGTGGTGCGAATCGCCCACGACCAGCGAGCCGTCGGCGCTCTGCACCACGATCAGGTGGATGCCGTGCGCGAGCGACTCGGGCTCCTCCTGCTGCAGCCGCGCGCGCAGCGCGGCGGCCTCGGGCAGGCTGCTGTAGCCCTCGTAGCGCACCAGGCTCAGGTCCATCATCACCGAGCCCGGCAGCCGGAAGCCGGCCTCGGGCTTCACGCGCAGCATCTGCAGCCGGCACAGCGTGAGGCCGTGCGCGGCGATGCGGTCGGCGAACAGCCCATGCAGCTCGGTGTGGGTGCAGACCACCACGCGCTCGGCATGCAGCACGGCGCGCGAAGTGCGCACGCGCGGCGTCTCTACCTCGAGCACCGCCTCGCCGAAGCGGAACGCCACACCGTGCGCGCGCGCCAGCCAGGCCGCGAGCCGGCCGATCGCGGTGCGCGACTCCACGCGCAGCTCGTGCGGGCTGAACAGCACCGAGCGCGCCTCGGCCAGGTTCAGCGCGGGCGCCTTGGCCTGCGCCTCGGCGGCGTCGATCAACTGGCAGGCCTCGCCCATCGGCGTGCGCATGAAGGCCTCGAGCACCGCGTGCGCCTCGGGGCGGTAGGCCGCGAGCCAGAGGTGGCGGTGCACGATGTCGATGTCGGCCTCGGGCGCGATCGCCTGCCACACCTCGCGCGAATGCATGGCGCGGCGCCAGGTGTCGCCGCCCGTCTGGCCGGTCACGGTGATGAAGCCGAAGTTGCGGATCGAGGCGCCGATGCAGGCGGCGTCGCGCTCGACCACGCAGACCTTGAGGCCGCGCTGCGCGGCCGCGTAGGCATGGGCCAGGCCGACGATACCCGCGCCGACGACGATCACGTCGAACGAAGCGGCGGAGGAAGAAGAGGAGGAGGAAGGGATGGTGGATGCGGCGGTCAACGGTGTCTCCATTGCTGGGTGCGCGCCAGCGCCCAGCGCCCGGCCAGCGCGAACAGGCCCCGGCCGACGGCCGCCGTGAGCATGATCAGCGAGGCCATCGCGGCGGCGGGCGCGACGTCGCCGGCGTCGTCCATGTTGAGCACGGCGATCGCGGCGAGCGTGGTCTGCGGCGAATAGAGGAACACGACGGCCGAGACGGTGGTCATCGCGTTCACGAAGAAGTAGCCCGCCACGTTGAGCACCGTGGGCAGCGCGACCGGCAGGTGCACGCGCCAGAGCGTGCGCCAGAACGGAATCCCCATCGACTCGGAGACCAGCTCGTACTCGCGGTCGAGCTGGCGCAGCGCGGTCAGCGCGGTGAGGTGCGCCACCGAGAAGAAGTGCGCCACCGTGCAGAGCACGAGGATCGTCATGCTGCCGTAGATCGCGTGGAGCGGGTTCGCAGGCGGGATGAAGAAGAAGATGTAGCCCACGCCGAGCACCAGCCCCGGCACCGCGAGCGGCAGGTTCGCGAGCAGGTTGAGCAGCTCGCGCAGCCAGCCGAAGTGGCGCGGCTTCTCGACCAGGTAGGCCGAGACGAAGGTGGCGAGCGCGCCCAGCACCGCGACCGCGAGCGCGAGCCGCAGCGAGTTGAAGTAGCTGCCCCAGCCGCCGCCGTCCATGTTGCCGAAGTCGTAGTTCTTCAACGAAGGCGCGAGCCTGTACGGCCAGTAGGTGGCGAGCGATGCGAACACGGCCATGCCGATCATCACGAGGATCGCGCCGGCCGCGAGCGCGCAGAACAGCAGCAGCGCGCGGTCGCGCGCGGGCACCGGTTCGGGCCGGTAGGGGGTGGCGCGCGCCGACAGCGCGGCGGCCTGCCTGCCGCGCACGTGGCGCTCGACCAGGAACGACAGCACGGCGGGAACCAGCAGCACCAGGCCCACCACCGCGCCCATCTGGAAGTTCTGCTGCCCGACCACCTGCTTGTAGATGTCGGTCGCGAGCACGCCGGTCTGGCCGCCCACCACCTTGGGCACGCCGAAGTCGGTGATCACGAGCACGAAGACCACCACCGCCGCCATCACCAGCCCGTAGCGCGAGGCCGGCAGCGTGACGGTGCGGAACATGCGCCAGCGCGAGGCGCCGAGCGTCTGCGCGGCCTCGTAGAGCCGCCCGTCGGAGGTCGCCATCGCGGTGGTGAGGATCAGCAGCGCATGCGGCAACGTCCAGAACACCGAGCCGAGCACGATGCCGAGCGGGCCGTAGATCGAGGTCTCGCCGAGCAGCCCCTTGAACAGGCCCTGGTTGCCGAACAGGTAGACCAGGCTGATCGCGGGCAGCAGCGAGGGCGCGAACAGCGGCACCAGCGCCACCGCGCGCAGCAGACCCTTGGCCGGCATGCACGAGAGCGTGAGCCCGTAGGCATAGACGTAGGCGATCGCGGTGCAGATCAGCGCGCTCAGCGCGGCGAGCCAGAGGCTGTTGAAGGCCGACTGCACGAGCGCCGGGTTGTCGAGGTAGCGCGCGAAGTTGGCCAGCCCGATGAAGCCGCCCTCGCGGTCGAAGAAGCTCTGGCCGACCAGCGCGGCCACCGGCAGCGCCACGGCCACGAGCAGCAGCGCCACCATCAGCGCCACCGCGCCGCCCGTGAGCCAGCGTTCTCGGTCGAAGGCGCCGCGCCGCGGCGCGAACTGCAGCGCAGGCAGGACGGGCGCGACGGCGCCCTGCGGCTCGGGCGGGCTCAATGCGCGAGCACGGACAGTGCGTGCAGTGGCAGCTGGATGTGCACCATGCTGCTGGGCGCCAGCGCCTCGTCGGCCGGCAGCTCGGCCTCGATCTCGATGCCGAGCGGCTCGCAGGCCAGGCGCGCCGAGGTGCGGTTGCCGAAGAACTCGGTGTCGAGCAGGCGCGCCGCGAAGCTGTTGGCGCCGAGCTCTGCGCCGAAGCGCTTCACCACCACGTGCTCGGGGCGGATGCCCACGGTCGCCTGCGCGCCGATGCTGAGCTTGCCGGGCGTGCAGAACAGCTCGCTGTCGCGCACGCGCACCCGGCCCTCGGCCACCACGGTCGCGGGCAGCATGTTCATGCGGCCGACGAAGCCCGCGACGAAGCGGGTGCGCGGCTGGCGGTAGAGCTCGTCGGGCGTGCCGGCCTGCTCGATGCGGCCTTCGTGCATCAGCACCACGCGGTCGGCCATCGAGAGCGCTTCCTCCTGGTCGTGCGTGACCATGACCGTGACGATGCCGAGGCGCTTCTGCAGCGCGCGGATCTCGCTGCGCAGGGTGGCGCGCACCTGCGCGTCGAGCGCCGAGAGCGGCTCGTCGAGCAGCAGCAGGCGCGGGTTGGGCGCGAGCGCGCGCGCCAGCGCCACGCGCTGCTGCTGGCCGCCCGAGAGCTGCACCGGGTACTTGTCGCCGTGCGCGGCCAGGCCGACCAGGTCGAGCATCTCGCGCGAGCGCTTGGCCATCTCGCGCGCGAGCGCGCCCGTGGGATGCAGGCCGTAGGCGATGTTCTGCGCCGCCGTCAGGTTGGGAAACAGCGCATACGACTGGAACACCACGCCGAAGCCGCGCGCCGCGGGCGGCAGGCCCGCGATGTCCTGGCCGCCGAGCAGGATCCGGCCGCGGTCGGCGCGCTCGATGCCGCAGACGATGCGCAGCAGCGTGGTCTTGCCGCAGCCCGAGGGGCCGAGCAGGCAGACGAACTCGCCGGGCTCGATGTCGAGGTCGATGCCGTCGAGCACGCGGGTGGCACCGAAGGACTTCTCGATGCCGCGCAGGGACAGGAAGCTGGCCATCGTCAGGTCACATCGGCTTCTTTTCCGACTTCGACTCGTAGCGCCTGGACCACTCGGCGAGGATGCGGTCGCGGTTCGCGGCGGCCCAGGTGAAGTCGTTCTTGGCGAGCAGCTTCTCGACGTCGCCCGGCACGAACTCGAGCTTCTCCTGGATGCCCGGCAACGCGAGCACGGCGAAGTTCTTCGCGTAGAGCTCGTTGGCCTGCTTCGTCACGGCCCAGTCGGCGAGCGCCTTGGCGGCCTCCTGCTTCTTGCTGGTCTTCATGATGCCGGTGGCCTCCATGTCCCAGCCCAGGCCTTCCTTGGGCAGCACGATGTCGATCGGCGCGCCTTCGCGCTTGGTCTTGTTGGCGCGGTACTCGAACGACATGCCGAGCGCGAACTCGCCGGCGCCGGCCTGGCGGCAGGGCTTGCTGCCCGACTGGCTGTAGATGCCGATGTTCTGGTGCAGCGCGTCCATGTACTTCCACGCCTTCTCCTCGCCCATCATCTGGATCCAGCCCGAGACCATCAGGTAGCCGGTGCCCGAGGCGGCCGGATTGGGCATGGTGATCTGGCCCTTGTAGACCGGGTTGGTCAGGTCGGCCCAGCTCGTGGGCTTGGGCAGGTTCTTCTTCTGCGCCTCGGCCGTGTTGAAGCAGATCGCCGACGACCACACGTCCATGCCGACCCACTTGGGCGGGTTGGCCGCGTCGCGCATGTTGGCCTTGACGGCCTCGAGGCCCTTCGGCGCGTAGGGCATCAGCATGCCCTCCTTGTCGAGCAGCATCAGCGAGGTGGCGGCCAGGCCCCACACCACGTCGGCCTGCGGGTTGGCCTTCTCGGCCAGCAGCTTGGCCGTGACGATGCCGGTGGAATCGCGCACGAACTTGAGCTCGATGTTCGGGTTCTCCTTTTCGAACGCGGCCTTGTAGGCCTGCACCTGATCGGCTTCGAGCGCGGTGTAGACCAGCAGTTCGGTGCGGCCCTGGGCACCGGCGGCGAAGGCCAGCGAAAGCAGGGCGGCGGGCACGGCGGCCCAGCGGAGACAGCGACGAAGCATGGGAAGTCCTCGGAGAAAAGGGAGAGGGGGCAGGAGGAAAAAAGTACGTACGGGCGAGCCCTGGACGCGGCGATGCTGGCAGCCGGATGTGACAGGCGTTTGTCAGCACGGCGCGCGCCGATGGCGGCCCGCGGCACGATCCGTCATGCGGCTGTCATCGCGAGGCGCCAAGCTCGCGGCTCCGCGCCCCGCCCTGCCCGTCTTCGTTTCGTTTCCATGACACTCGACCTCGCCGAGATCGCCCGCCTGTTCGCGGAACGCGGCGGCGTGGCCTATGCGGGCGAGCCGGTCTCGCAGGCCGAGCACGCGCTCCAGACGGCATGGCTGGCCGAGAAGGCGGGCGCCGGCGATGCGCTGGTCACGGCCGCGCTGCTGCACGACCTGGGCCACCTGCTGATCGCCGAGCACCAGACGCTCTCGCGCTCGCCGACCGAGCTCGGCATCGACGACCGCCACCAGTACATCGCGCTGCCGCTGCTGCGCGGCGCCTTCGGCCTCGAGGTGCGCGAGCCGATCCGGCTGCACGTGGACGCCAAGCGCTACCTCTGCGCCACCCGGCCCGACTACTTCTCGAAGCTCTCGCCCGATTCGGTGCGCAGCCTCGCGCTGCAGGGCGGGCCGATGGGCCCCGAGGCCGCGCGACGCTTCGCCGACCATCCGTGGTCGGGCGATGCGGTCCGGCTTCGGCTCTGGGACGAGGAGGCGAAGGTCGCCGGGCTCGAGACGCCGCCGCTCGCGCACTTCCTCGAAGCCGCCTCGCGCGTGCTGCTGCGCTGACGTCCGGGGCGGGCGGGCCGCGCGCGGGTTTCAGTCCCGCTTAAGAAACTTGTCTACGATGGCTTCCTCACGATCTCCGCGCGCTTCGCGCCAGTCGAGGAAAGTCCCCGCATGCCGTCTTCGCCTTCCGTTCCCCAACGCGCCCGGACCTTCGTCCAGGTACTGCGCCGCGTCTTCACGCTCGCCGCCCCCTACTTCCGCTCCGAGGAGAAATGGCGGGCGCGGCTCATGTTCGCGGCCATCGTCGCGCTGAACCTCGCGTATGTCTATGCGCTGGTGCTGTTCAACCAGTGGTACGGCCGCTTCTACGACGGGCTGCAGAACAAGGACGTCACGGTGTTCTGGCGCGAGATCCGCGTGTTCTGCGTGCTGGCCTTCTTCAACATCGCGCTGCAGGTGCTCAAGTTCT
Source organism: uncultured Variovorax sp. (assembly GCA_966095775.1). GTDB lineage: Bacteria > Pseudomonadota > Gammaproteobacteria > Burkholderiales > Burkholderiaceae_C > Variovorax. The sequence continues at coordinate 13,222 of CBHTTS010000094.1, forward strand.
ACGTGACGCAGCTGCTGCAGCTGCGCTGGCGCGCCTGGCTCACGCGCCACTACCTCACGCGCTGGATGGCCGACCGCACCTTCTACGAGCTGGAGCTCGCGCGCTACGCGAAGAAGGACGGCGCCACGCCCGACAACCCCGACCAGCGCATCCAGGAGGACATGCAGCTGTTCACCGCCGCGACCATGACGCTCTCGATGGGCCTGCTCAACGCGGTGGTCACGCTGGTGAGCTTCGTCGGCATCCTCTGGGGCCTGTCGGGCACGGTGACGCTGCCGCTCGGCGGCAACAGCTACGAGATCGCGGGCTCGATGGTCTGGCTCGCGGTCGTCTACTGCGTGGTCGGCACCATCATCACGCACTACATCGGCCGGCCGCTGATCGGGCTCAACTTCCGCCAGCAGCGCTTCGAGGCCGACTTCCGGCACCACCTGGTGCGGGTGCGCGAGTACAGCGAGGCGATCGCGCTGGACCGCGGCGAGACGGTGGAACGCGGCCAGCTCGACCTGCGCTTCGGCGCGGTGCTGCGCAACTACCTCGCGCTGATCAAGCAGCAGAAGAACCTCGTGACCTTCACCGCCTTCTTCGGCCAGGCGGCCGTGATCTTCCCGTTCGTGGTCGCGGCGCCGCGCTTCTTCAGCGGCGCGATCCAGCTCGGTCAGCTGATGCAGATCTCCTCGGCCTTCGGCAAGGTGCAGGACTCGCTGAGCTGGTTCGTCGACAACTACGACAACGTGGCGGCCTGGCGCGCCACTGCCGACCGTCTCACGAGCTTCGACGACGCGATCCGCGCGCACAGCGGTGAGGCGCGCGCGCTCGAGCGCAGCGACGGCGAGTCGCTGAGCACCGAGGGCCTCGCGCTGAACCTGCCCAACGGCGAGGCGCTGCTCGCCAACACCGCGCTCGCGGCCGCCGCGGGCGAGAGCGTGCTGGTGCAGGGTCCCTCGGGCAGCGGCAAGTCCACGCTGTTCCGCGCCTTCGCGGGCATCTGGCCCTTCGCCCGCGGCCGGGTGCGGGTGCCCGCCGACGCGATGTTCATGCCGCAGCGGCCCTACGTGCCCGACGGTCCGCTGCGCCAGGCGCTGGCCTACCCCGAGGACGCGGCGAAGTACAGCGACGCCGAGCTGCGCCAGGCGCTCGACGACGCGCTGCTGCCCGCGCTCGCGACCCGCCTCGACGACAGCGACGCCTGGAGCCAGAAGCTCTCGGGCGGCGAGCAGCAGCGGCTCGCGATCGCGCGCGTGCTGCTCAAGAAGCCGCGCTGGATCTTCGCCGACGAGATCAGCAGCGCGCTCGACGCGCCGGCCGAGCGCACGCTCTACCAGCGGCTCGCGGCGATGGTGCGCGCCAAGGGCGGCGCGATGGTGTCGATCGCGCACCGCGCGGCGGTGGGCGAGTTCCACACCCAGCGCTGGACGCTGGTGCCCGAGACCGCCGAGGGCGCCGGGGCGCGCTACCGGGTCGAGGTCGCGTCGCCGGCCGAGGCCGGCAGCGCCGCCACGTAGCGCTCCCAGCCCTTCGCGCGGAGTTCGCACGCGGGGCAGGTGCCGCAGCCGTAGCCCCAGGCCTGGCGGTGCGTGCGGTCGCCGAGGTAGCAGGTGTGGGTCTCCTCGACGATCAGCTCGACCAGCGGCGCGCCGCCCAGGCGGTGCGCGAGCTGCCAGGTCTCGGCCTTGTCGATCCACATCAGCGGCGTCTCGATCACGAGGCGGCGCTCCAGTCCCAGCGAGAGCGCGAGCTGCATCGCCTTCATGGTGTCGTCGCGGCAGTCGGGATAGCCCGAGAAGTCGGTCTCGCAGACGCCCGTGACGATCACCTGCAGCCCGCGCCGGTAGGCCAGCGCGCCCGCGAGCGTGAGGAACAGCAGGTTGCGCCCCGGCACGAAGGTGTTCGGCAGCCCGTCGGCCTGCATCGCGAAGGCGACCTCTTCGGTCAGCGACGACCCGCCGAGCTGCGCCAGCGCCGCGAGCGTGAGCACGTGGTCGGGGCCGAGGCGCGGCGCCCACGCGGGAAAGCGCTCGCGCACCGCCGCGAGGATGCCGCCGCGCACGTCGAGCTCGACGCGGTGGCGCTGGCCGTAGTCGAAGCCCAGGGTCTCGACGCGCTGGTACTTCGAGAGCGCGTCGGCGAGGCAGGTGGTGGAGTCCTGCCCACCGGAGAACAGGACGAGGGCGGAGGTGTGCAGGGGCATGGGGGCCTCTTCTCAGAGAAAACGCTCGAGCAGCTTGCGCGACGCGCGGTCGAGCGCCTTCGCGTCGGGAATGCGGAACTGCACGCCGTGCGCGCTCGCGATCAGCAGCGCGCCGCCTTCGAGCCGGCGGATGTCCTCCTCGGCCTTGAGCACGAAGCTGGTCTCGCCGCGGTCGGTGCTCACGGTCCAGGTGCTGGGCACGCCGAAGCTCGAGACGCTGTGCAGCCTCAGCAGCGTGGGCGCGAAGTCGCGCACCGCAAGCTCCTGTTCGAGCAGCGCGCGCACGGGCGCGGGCAGCCGCTCGAGGCGGTCGATCCAGACCAGCTCGCGGCCGTCGCCGCCGACCAGCGAGACGCCCTCGCCGGGCGCGCTGAGCGGAAAGGCGCGCACGGGCGTCACGCCCGCGTGGCGCTCGCCGCGGGCATCGGTCAGCACCAGGCGACCGAAGCCGTCGCGCGCCAGGCCGAAGCCCTCCTGGGGGGTGGTGTTGGCGTTCATCTCAGGCGTCTCCGGCGGGATGGGCGGCGTGGCTCGGCACGAGCGGCGCCTGCGCGCCCGCGCGCTCCGCGGCCGCGCCCTCGCTCGCATCGTCTTCGCCCTGGCGCAGCTGGGCCTGGTAGAGCCGCCAGTAGGCGCCCTGCTTCGCCATCAGCGCGTCGTGCGGCCCGACCTCGACCACCTCGCCGCGGTCCATCACCACGAGCCGGTCGGCCTTGCGCAGCGTGGAAAGGCGGTGCGCGATCGCGATCGTGGTGCGGCCCTGCACGAGGTTGTCGAGCGCCTTCTGGATCTCCTTCTCGGTCTCGGTGTCGACCGCCGAGGTGGCCTCGTCGAGGATCAGGATCCGCGGGTCGATCAAGAGCGCGCGCGCGATGCTGATGCGCTGCCGCTCGCCGCCCGAGAGGCCCTGGCCGCGCTCGCCCACGAGCGAGTCGTAGCCGTGCGGCAGGCGCAGGATGAAGTCGTGCGCATGCGCGGCGCGCGCGGCGGCGACGATCTCCTCGCGCGTGGCGTCGGGCTTGCCGTAGGCGATGTTCTGCGCGATCGTGCCGAAGAACAGGAAGGGCTCCTGCAGCACCAGCCCGACGTGGCGCCGGTAGTCGGCGACCGCGAAGCGGCGGATGTCGGTGCCGTCGACCTTGATCGCGCCGTCGGTCACGTCGTAGAAGCGGCAGATCAGGTTGACCAGCGTGCTCTTGCC
>CBHTTS010000095.1:0-16364 GCA_966095775.1 uncultured Variovorax sp.
GGTTCCCGCCATCCGGTTGGAGGCCGTATGTGGTTTTTTGCCGGGGGTGCCTTTTTGGGCCGTCTATACCCCGCCCGCGGCCTATGTTTAACCCCGCGGCCGGCGGGCCGCAACCGGCCCGCCGGATCAGAAGTCCTGCGCCACCGGGCGCAGCACCACCTCGTTGATGTCCACCTCGGCCGGCTGCTCGACCGCGTAGACCACGGCGCGCGCCACCGAGTCGGCCGGGATCTGGCTCGCTTCGTAGAAGGCCTGCACGCCCGCGGCGGTCTCGGCGTCGGTGGTGCCGAACTTGAGTTCGGACTCGACCGCGCCCGGCGAGACGATGGTCACCCGGATGCCCGAATTGCCCATCTCCACGCGCAGCCCCTCGGAAATCGCGCGCACCGCGTGCTTGGTCGCGCTGTAGACCGTGCCGATCGGCGTGAACACCTTGAGCCCCGCGATCGACGCCACGTTGACGATGTGGCCGCTGCCCTGCGCCTGCATGCGCGGCAGCACCGCGGCGATGCCGTAGAGCACGCCCTTGACGTTGACGTCGATGGTGCGGTCCCACTCGTCCACGCGCAGCTTCTCGAGCGGCGACAGCGGCATCACGCCCGCGTTGTTGACCAGCACGTCGATGCGGCCGAAGGCCTCGACGGTGGTGGCCGCGAGCCGCTCGAGGTCGGCGCGCTGCGCGACGTCGGTCGCCACGGCGATCGCCTCGCCGCCGGCGGCGCGGATCTCGGCCACGAGCTTGTCGAGCCGGTCGGTGCGGCGCGCCGCGAGCACCACCTTCGCGCCGCGCGCCGCGAGATGGCGCGCGGTCGATTCGCCGAGCCCGCTGCTCGCGCCGGTGACGATGGCGACCTTGCCGCGGATGTTGTCTTGAACGGATGTCATGGAGGTTTCCTTTCGGGTGTGTTGAACGGGTGCATGCAGTGTGGAAAATCCATGCGTTCCCGTAAATGAAACTCTTCCGACTTCAGAATTCCAGAAACAGGAATAGCCGTGACCCATCGCCTGGAAGCCCTGCGCGTCTTCTGCGCCGCCGCCGACGCCGCCAACTTCCGCGAGGCCGCGGTGCGCCTCGCGGTCTCGCCGCAGGTGGTCACGCGCGCGGTGCGCGAGCTCGAGGAGGCGCTCGGCGAGCCGCTGTTCCACCGCAGCACGCGGGGCGTCCAGCTCACGGAGTTCGGCCGCCGGCTCGCCGAGCGCGCCCGCGCGGCGATCGGCGGGGTCGATGCGCTGTTTCACCGCGCCGACCGGCGCGCGCTCTCCCAGCATGCGGGCACGGTGCGGGTCACGGCGCCGAACGTGTTCGGCCGGCGGCTGATCCCGCAGGCGCTGGCGCCGATGCTGGCCGAGCACCCGGGCCTGGTGCTCGACCTGCGGCTGTCGGAGGAGCATGCCGACGTGGTCGACCAGCAGATCGACATCGGCGTGCGCGCGGGCCCGGTGCGCGACGCGCGCGTCGTGGCGCGCACGGTCGGCAGGATGGCGCTGCACGTGGTGGCCGCGCCCTCGCTGCTCGCGCGCACCGGCGCACCGCGCGACCTCGAGGCGCTCGCGCGGCTGCCGCTCACGGGCCTGATCGACCGCAGCACGGGCCGGCCGTGGTCGTGGTTCTTCAGCAAGGGGCGGCAGGTGCCGGTCACGGCGCCGGCCTTCGCGACCGACGACGTCGACGCCGAATGCGCCGCGGTGCAGGCGGGGCTGGGCTTCGGCCAGCTGGTGGGGCCGCTGGCCGAGCCGCTGCTCGCCTCGGGCGCGCTGGTGGCGGTGCTCGAGGCCGAGGCGCCCGAGCCCTGGCCGATCCACGTCTACCGCGCCCAGCGCGCGCCGGTGCCGGCGCGGGTGCGGCTGGTCTACGACGCGCTGGTGAACGCGCTGCGCTGACGCGCGCGCTCAGTCGTACGTCCGGCCCGTGCGCATCAACTCGGGCGTGCCGATCACCTCGTTGAGCGCATCGAAGTCGAGCATCCGGTCGCGCCACGGCTGCGTGGTGCGGTGCCGGTGCAGGCTCGCGTAGTAGCCCTGCAGCGTGTGCACCACCGCGCGCGCGGTGCCGCCGGGGAAGATCGCGATCCGGAAGCCGTGCTGCTGCAGCGCGCCCGCGTCCTGGATCGGCGTCTTGCCGCCCTCGACCATGTTGGCGAGCAGCGGCACGCGGTCGCCGAAGCGCCGGCAGGCGGCGTCCATCTGCTCGGGCGAGCGCAGCGCCTCGATGAAGAGCGCATCGACGCCGCAGGCGAGGTAGGCCTCGGCGCGGTCGAGCGCGGCCTCGAGGCCCTCGACCGCGACCGCGTCGGTGCGCGCGAGGATCAGCGTGCCGTCCGAGGCGCGCGCGTCGAGCGCGGCCCTGAGCTTGCCGACCATCTCGCGCTCGGGCACCACGGCCTTGCCGTCGAGGTGGCCGCAGCGCTTGGGAAAGGTCTGGTCCTCGATCTGGATCATCGCCGCGCCCGCGCGCTCGAAGCCGCGCACGGTGCGCTGCACGTTGAGGGCGTTGCCGAAGCCGGTGTCGGCATCGACGATCACGGGCAGCCGCACGCGCTCGGTGATGCGCGCCAGCGTGTCGGCCACCTCGGTGAAGGTGGTCAGGCCGACGTCGGAGCGGCCGAGCCGCGTGTAGGCGATCGAGGCGCCCGAGAGGTACAGCGCCTCGAAGCCGGCCTGCTCGGCCACCAGTGCGCTGAGCGCGTCGTAGACGCCCGGCGCGAGCACGATGTCGCGGCGCGCGAGCCGGGTCCTGAAGTCATGGGTCGTCATGCCGACGCCTCCTCGGATGAAAGAAAAGCGGCCGCCGTGCGCGCCGCGATGAAACCGCCGGCCACCGCGCTCAGGAGCCCGTTGCCGGAGAGATAGCCCCAGACCGCGTCGCCCGAGACGCCGCCGGCCGCGCCGCCCGCGGCCAGCAGATTGGGCAGCGGCGTGCCGTCCTGCCGCAGCACGCGCATGTCCGGCGCCACGTCGAGCCCGCCCTGGGTGTGGAACAGCGCGCCGGTCACCTTGACCGCGAAGTACGGCGCCTCGAGGCCGCGCGCGAACACGCGGCCGTCGGCGGCCGGCGTGCCCGCGGCCATGGCCGCGAGCGTCTGCTGCAGCACGGCCTCGTCGCAGCCGATGCAGGCGGCGAGCGCCGCCGGGCTCTCGCAGCGGCGCAGCGCGCCCGCGGCCTCGGCCGCGCAGAAGTCGGGAAAGCCGCGTGCGAGCGCGAGCAGCGGCGCGTCGAACACGTTCCAGGCGATGCCGCCCGGCTGCGCGAGCACCTGCACCGCGGCCTCCGAGTAGCCGCGGGTCTCGTCGTGGAAGCGGCGTCCGTCGCGGTTGATCTGCACGCCGCCTTCCATCATCACGGCCCAGGACATCAGCGCGCCCTGCGGCGTGACCCACGAGCCGTGTCCCTGGTAGCCGCCGAGGTCGCGCAGCCGCGCGCCCAGCGCCCGGCCCCAGAGGATCGCGCTGCCGTCGTTGCCGACGTGGCCGCCGAAGGTCGCATCGGCCATCTCCGGCAGGAGCGCGCGCACCATGGTCGCATTGCCGCCGAAGCCGTTGCAGGCGAGCAGCAGCGCGCCGCAGCCCAGCGTCTCGCGCGTGCCGTCGGGGCGCGCGTAGTCGAGGCCGACCACGCGGTCGCCGTCATCGAGCACCAGCGTGTCGGCCAGCGCCTGCGTCAGCACCGGAATGCCGGCCGCCTCGGCCGCCGCCTGCAGCGCCGCCATCAGCGCGGCGCCGGTCTTCTGCGGCAGCGCGTGCATGCGGTGCACGCCGTGGCCCGGATAGAGGAAGCCGTCGAGCAGCACCCATTCGAGGCCGTGCCGCGCCTGCAGCGCATCGAGCGCGGGGCCGGCCGCGGCGGCATAGGCCGCGGCCAGCGCGGGCGCCGCGCGCCCCCCGGCCTTGGCCTGGATGTCGGCCACGAAGCGCGCGGGGCTGTCGTCGTGCACGCCGTGCGCGCGCTGCGTGCGCGTGCCGGGCGCGGGGATGAAGCCCGACGAGAGCGCGGTCGAGCCGCTGGGCTGCGCGTCGCGTTCGAGCACCACGCAGTCCACGCCCGCGTCGGCCAGCATCAGCGCGGCCGTGAGCCCGCAGGCGCCGCCGCCGACGATCGCCACCGGCACGCGCACCTCGGCCTCGACCGATGCCGCGCGGCGGATGCGGCGCGTGGGCGCGCCGTTCATCGCAGCGCCGCGGCGAAGGCCGCGCAGTCCATCACCTCGGCCACGTTGGCCATGTCGGCCAGCGCGGTCCGGTGGCGCTCCTCGCCGAAGGCGGCGCAGCCGTCGGCAAGCACCAGCGTGCGGTAGTCGCGCATGTGGGCGTCGCGCACGGTGCTGGCCACGCCGCCGTTGGTCACGATGCCGCAGACCGCGACGGTGTCGATGCCCGCGCGGCGCAGCACCCAGTCGAGCTGGGTGTTGAAGAAGGCCGAGTAGGCGACCTTGCAGACCGCCACGTCGACCAGCCCCGCGAGCGCGTCGACGTTCGCCTGGCCCCAGCTGCCCGGCGCGAAGTCGCCGCGCGCGAGGTAGGGCCGCAGCGCCTTCAGGTGCGGCGAGATCATCGGCTCGCCGCGCGCGTCGGGCCAGAGCGTGAACTGGCTCGCGGCCACGAGGCCGCCCGCGGCCTTGAGCGCGCGCGCGACGCCGGCCACGCGCGCCGGCAGCGGCAGCGCGGCCGGGTTGGTGTCGCCGCCGCGCGCGTAGGCGCCCTTCGGATCGAGGAAGTCGTTCTGCAGGTCGATGACGACCAGCGCGGTCGTCGCCGCCGCGACTGGGAGGCCCGCGCTCACGACGGCCTCACCAGCAGGTTGCCGTGCGCGTCGACCTCGGCATGGAAGCCGGGTTCGAGCCACACGGTGGTGTCGGGCTGCTCGAGGATCGCGGGCCCGTCGATGCGCGCGCCGACGGGCAGTTCGAGCCGCGCGTGGCGCACGGCCTCGTGCCATTCGCCGCGGTGGAACACGCGCTGCGTGCCCAGCGGCGTAGTGCGGCCCTCGCCCTCGGGCGCGAGCACCTGGAGGTCGAACTTGGGCCGCACGCCGACGCGCGCGTAGCGCAGGTTCATGACGCGGATCGGGATGCCGTCGAGCACGCGGCCGAAGGCGGCCGCGTAGCTGGCCTCGAAGGCCGCGCGGATCGAGGCCGCCGTGAGCTCGGCGGCGCCGTCGAGCGGCACCGGCAGCGTGTGCGTCTGGCCCGCGTAGAGCATGTCGAGCGCGACGAGCTCGCGCACCGCCTCGAAGCGCACGCCCGAGGCGTCGAGCCGCTGCTGGCAGCCCGCGGCCAGTTCGTCGATGCGGCGCCGCAGCTCGGCCACGTCGAGCTCGGCCAGCGGGCGATTGAGCGTCTGCACCGCGTCGTGGCGCATGTCGGCGATCACGCAGCCGAGCGCCGAGGTCACGCCGGGGTAGCGCGGCACGATGCCCGTGGCCACGCCGACCTCGCGCATCATCGCGCACACGTGCAGCGCGCCGCCGCCGCCGAACGGCATGTAGGCGAAGCGGCGCGGGTCGTGCCCGCGCTCGATCGAGACCAGCCGGATCGCGCCGGCCATGCGCGCGTTCGCGACCGTGAGGATCGCCTCGGCCGCGGCATGCACCTCGAGGCCGAGCGGCCGCGCGACGTGTTCCTCGATCGCCTGGCGCGCCCGACCGGCGTCGAGCGCCGCGAGCAGCCCGCCGCCGAGCGGCCGGTCGGCCGCGATGCGGCCCAGCAGCACGTTGGCGTCGGTCACGGTCGGGCGCGTGTTGCCGCGGCCGTAGCAGGCCGGCCCGGGCACGCTGCCGGCCGACTCGGGGCCGACCTGCAGCATGCCGCTCGCGTCCACCGAGGCGATCGAGCCGCCGCCCGCGCCGATGGTCTCGATCTGGATCATCGGCGAGCGGATCACCATGCCGAACTCGATCGCGGTCTGGGCCGCGAGCGCCGCCTCGCCGTTCGCCACCAGCGAGACGTCGAATGAGGTGCCGCCCATGTCGCCCGTGATCGCGTCCGGGAAGCCCGCCGCGCGCGCGATCGCCGCGCAGGCGATCACGCCGGCCGCCGGGCCCGAGAGCGCGGTGCGCACCGGCAGGTCGCTCGCGGTCCGGCGCGACATCACGCCGCCGTTGCTCTGCACCACCAGCAGCTCGCCGCCGAAGCCCTGCGCGCGCAGGTCCGATTCGAGACGGCCGAGGTAGCTGCCCACCACCGGCTGCAGCGCGGCGTTGAGCGTGGCGGTCGAGCAGCGCTCGAACTCGCGGATCTCGGGCAGCACCTCGCTCGCGGACGTGACATGCGGATTCGGCCACAGCGCGCGCACCTCGGCCACCGCGCGGCGCTCGTTCTCGGGGTTGGCGTAGGTGTTGATGAAGAACACGCACACCGCCTCGCAGCCGGCCTCGAGCAGCGAACGCGCCTCGGCGCGTACCTGGTCGAGGTCGACCGGCGTGTGCAGCGTGCCGTCGGCCAGCACGCGCTCGTCGACCTCGCGGCGCAGGTCGCGCGGCACCACGGGCAGGAAGGCGCCGCGCAGGCCCCAGGTCTGCGGGCGATCGCGCCGGCGCATCTCGAGCACGTCGCGGAAGCCGCGCGTGGTGATGATGCCGGTGCGCGCCACCTTGCGTTCGAGCAGCGCGTTGGTGCCCACGGTGGTGCCGTGCACGATGGTGGCGATGGCCGCGGCGGCCGAATCGGCAGAACCACCACCGATGCGCGCCACGCCGTTCATGAAGCCGCGCGCTTCCTCGCCGCGCGTGGAAGGCACCTTGACGATGCGGGCGCTGCCGTTCGCCTCGTCGAGCACGAACAGGTCGGTGAAGGTGCCGCCGACGTCGACGCCGACGACGAGGGATTTGCCAGGGGCGCTCATTCGGATGCCTTTCTCTCGCTGCCGGTCGTCACGTAGCCCATCGCGCGGTCGGCCTCGCGCAGCGGCGCGGGCCGTTCGGCCGCGCGGCCCCAGCCGCCGCCGCCGGGGGTCTCGAGCCGCACGCGCTCGCCGCGCGCGAGCCGGATGCCGCGCATCTTCGAGACCATGGGCGGCGCATGCCATCGGCCCGCGTTCTCGTAGCGGAACACGTTGAGCGCGCCCGGGCCGCCGCCCGCGATGCCCTTGGGCGGCGAGGTGCCGCGCTCGCCGAAGACGAACACCTCGGCGTCGCGCTCGAGCAGCTCGATCTCGTAGACCGCGCCGAGGCCGCCGCGGTGCCGGCCCTCGCCGCCCGAATCGGGGCGCAGCGACCACTCGGTGAAGCGCACCGGATAGGCGGCCTCGAGGATCTCGAGCGGCGGGATGGTCGCGGTCGAGATCGGCGCGTTGCCGTGGGCGAGGCCGTCGCCGTCCGAATGCCCGCCGTGGCCGCCGCCGAAGAAGCTGAACATCACCCAGCGCTGGCCTTCGCGGCCCGGGTCGCTGCGGTGGCCCGCGATCGACAGCGCGTTGATCGTGCCGTAGGCCTGCGCGGGCGCGCGCGCGGGATCGGCCTGCGCGGCGGCGCTGAAGATCACGTCGATCATGCGCAGGATGGTCTCGGTGTAGCCGCCGACCGGCCGCGGCCGCTCGGCGCTGATCACCAGCCGGTCGGGAATGACGAAGTCCACCGCGTCGAGCACGCCCGCGTTGGCCGGCACGTCGGGAAACAGGTGCTTGAGCGCGACGTAGCAGGCCGCCACCGCGGTGGCGCGCGAGATGTTGACCGGCCCGGCGCACTGTGCGGAGGTGCGCGAGAAGTCGAGCACGAGCCGCTCGCCGGCCACGGTCATGTCGAGCGCGATGGCCAGCGGCGCGTTCGTGATGCCGTCGTTGTCGAGCACGTCCTCGAAGCTGTAGCGGCCGTCGGGCAGCGAGGCGATGTGCGCGCGCATCAGCCGCAGCGCGCGGCCGCGCAGCTCGCCCAGGGCGGCGAGCACGCGGTCGTCGCCGTACTCGTCGAGCAGGCCGTGCAGCCGCTTCGCGCCGAGCTCGAGCGCGGCGAGCTGGCCGTTGAGGTCGCCCCAGAGGCTGTCGGGCAGCCGCGTGTTGGCCTGCAGGATCGCGAGCACGTCGGCATCGAGCACGCCGCCGCGCACGATGCGCACGGGCGGTATCTGCACCGCCTCCTGCCAGCATTCGGTGGCCGCGGGGTTGTAGTTGCCCGGCACGGCGCCGCCCACGTCGTGCCAGTGCGCGGCCGAGGCCAGGTGGCAGTACAGCCGGCCGCCGCGGAAGAAGGGCTTCACGAGCTTGAAGTCGTTGGCGTGCGTGCCGCCGTCGTAGGCGTCGTTGCTGATCCAGATGTCGCCGTCCCGCATGCCGCCGCGCGGCGCGGCCGCCGCGATGGTGGCGCGCACCGCGAAGGCCATGGCGCCGACGAACACCGGCAGGCCCGACTTGCCCTGCACCAGCGTGTCGCCGCTGTGCGCGTCGTAGAGGCCATGGCAGGCGTCGTGGGCCTCGGCGATGATGGGATTGAAGGCGCTGCGGTAGAGCGTGGCGTCCATCTCGTCGGCCACCTGCTCGAGGCGGCCGCGCAGCACGGCGAGGGTGACGGGGTCGAGTGCTTCGTTCATGTCAGTCCACCTTGGCGCCGCTGGTCTTCACGACCCTGGCCCACTTGTCGATCTCCTTCTTCACGTGGGCGGCGAATTCCGCCTGCGTGGAACCCACCGGCTCGGCACCCAGCGCAGCCAGCTTCTCGCGCACCTCGGGCAGCTTCAGGATGCGCTGCACCTCGGCCGAGAGCCTGTCGACCACCGGCTGCGGCGTGCCGCGGGGCGCGAACAGGCCCGACCAGGCGTCGGCATAGAAGCCCGGGTAGGTCTCGGCGATGGTCGGCAGCTCGGGCAGCGAGGGCGAGCGGCGCAGGCTGGTGAGCGCGATCGCGCGCAGCTTGCCGGCCTTGACGTGCGGCAGCGCCGAGGGCAGGCCGTCGACCATCATCTGGACCTGCCCGGCGAGCAGGTCGGTCACCGCGGGCGCGCTGCCCTTGTACGGCACGTGCGTGATCTCCACGCCGGCCGCCGACTTGAGCATCTCCATGCCCAGGTGCGCGGCGGTGCCGTTGCCGAGCGAGGCGTAGTCGAGCCGGCCGGGCTCCTTCCTGGCGAGCGCCACGAGCTCGGCCAGGTTCCGCGCGGGCACCGAGGGATGCACCACGAGCACGTTGGGCACCACCGCGACCTGGCTGATCGCGACGAAGTCGGCCTGCGGGTCGTAGGGCATGCGGTTGTAGAGCGAGGTGTTGATCGCATGCGAGCCGGTCACGCCCATCACCAGCGTGTAGCCGTCGGCCGGCGCCTTGGCGACCAGGTCCGAGCCCAGGTTGCCGCCGGCGCCGGGCCGGTTGTCGACCACCACCGGCTGGCCCCACTGCTCGCCCATCTTCTGCGCCACCAGCCGCGCGGCCGCGTCGGTGGCGCCGCCCGGCGGAAAGGGCACGACGATGCGGATCGGGCGGCTCGGGAACTCCGCCGGCGGGGCGGCGGCGACGGCGGCGAACGGCAGCAGCAGCAACAGCGTGCTCGCGAGGTGGCGCAGGAGTTTCATGGCGGATGGGCGGTGGGAGTGGAAGGAATCAGCCGAGCCGCCGCCAGAGCGCGGCCAGCGGCGTGGCACCGGGCGCATCGAGCACGCCGTCGCCGAAGTGCGCCGCGTTCGCGTCCCCGATGCCGGGCGCGGCGTAGTGGACGAACTTGGCCGCGAGCGCCGCGCGGTCGAGCGGCTGCGCCGCATCGCCCGCGATGCGCCCGACCGTGTGCGTCACGCGCCCGCGGCGCGCGTGCGTCAGCGTGAGCGTGGCGCCGCGCTCGCCGCGGCCGGTCAGTGCCGCGTCGGGCGCGAGCACGACCAGCGCCTCGAGCCGGCGCAGCTCGGCATCGTCGAAGTGCGGCGCGGCGTAGACCGAGGGGTCGAGCGCGCCGAAGCGCAGCATCGCCGCCACGCCGAACGAGAGGCTGAACTGCGCCTGGATCGGCGTGCGCGGCGCGCGGTTGCCGCAGTAGACCAGGGCCTCCTCGTAGACGCGCAGCTCGATCGCGCGGATGTCCGCGCCGTCCCCGCCGAGCTCGGCGCGCAGCGCATGCGCCGCGCTCGCGCCGTAGTGCACGTGGCGCACCGCCGCGAAGGGCTTGACGTAGGCATCGCGCAGCAGCAGCACCGCCGCCGCGGGCAGCGGCCCGGCCGCGGCGGCGGCATGGTCCGCCGCACAGTGGGCCAGCGCGCCCGCGGGCGCGTCGATGCCGGCCGCGCTCGCGAACGCGGCCTGCAGGCCCAGCGAGGCGCTGTGGCCGAGGTAGGTGTTGCGCGCGGTGCGTCCCTCGGCGACCGGCAGGTAGAGGCTGGTGGCGAGCTGGCAGGCCGCGATGTCGACGGCCTGCACGATCGCCTCGGCGCCGAGGCCGAGCAGCCGCGCCGCGCCCGCGGCCACCCCGAGCGCGGGCCAGTTGGCGTCCACATGCATGCCGGGCCGGATGCGCAGCCAGGCGCCGCAGCGCGCGCCGACCTCGTAGCCGAGCACGAAGGCATCGACGAAGGCCTGCAGGCTCGCGTCGCGTCGCAGCGCGAGCGGCAGCAGCGCCGCCACCAGCGGCACGCCGGGCCGGCCGTGGGCGAGCGCATGGCCTTCGCAGGCCTCGTCCCAGGTCGCGGCCATCGCCAGCACCTGGGCCGCGGCCTGCACGCCCATCGCCGGTCCGCCCGGCAGCGCGAAGCCGCCGGGCTCGCAGGCCGCGAGCGCCGCTTCGAGCCGGCGGACCTCGGCCGCATGGCGCCCCGCGAGCGCGCAGCCCACGGTGTCGAGCAGCAGCCGGCGCGCCTGGCGCGCGGCCTCCTCGGCGGCGGGTTGGCCGGCGTGCAGCGCGACCACGTCCTGCAGCACCGCGCGGCGCGGATCGGGCCCGGGCTCAGTGCGCATCGCCGTCCTTCTTCTGCGCCGCGAGGCGCCGCCGCAGCAGCGGCAGCAGGCCGCCGGCATCGACCATGTCCATGAGGAAGCCCGGCACCGGCTCGCAGGCCAGCGTGCGCCCGTCCCCGGCGCGCACCGCGGGCGCGCGCGCGTCGAGGCCGATGCGCTCGCCGTCCTGCAGCGACCCGGCCTCGGCGCAGGTCAGCAGCAGCAGCCCGAGGTTGAAGGCGTTGCGGAAGTAGAGCCCGCTGTACGAGGGCGCGATCACCGCGGCCACGCCGAGCTGCACCAGCACGGCCGCGGCCTGCTCGCGCGAGGAGCCGATGCCGAAGTTCGGCCCCGCCACGATCACGTCGCCCGGCCGCACCTCGCGCGCGAACTCGGGCCGCACCGCCTCGAGGCAGTGCTTCGCGATGACGTCGATGCCGTGCTTCATCGCATGGCCGGGCGCGAGCGCGTCGGTGTCGATGTCGGCGCCGAGGCGCCAGACGCGGTGCAGGACGCCGCCGTTCATCGCAGCACCTCGCGCGGGTCGGTGACGCGGCCGCGCAGGGCCGCGGCGGCCACCGTGTAGGGCGAGCCCAGGTAGACCCGCGCGGTCGGCGAGCCCATGCGGCCCTTGAAGTTGCGCGCGGTGGTCGAGATCACGGTGATGTCGTCGCCCATCGGATCGCCGTAGCCGGCGCAGGCGCCGCAGGCGGTCGGGAACAGCTCGGCGCCCGCGTCGACCAGCGCCTGCAGCACGCCCTCCTCGCGCGCCTGCTGCTGGTCGCGCAGGCTCGCGGGCGCGACGATCAGGCGCACGCCCCGGGCCACCCGGTGCCCGCGCAGCACCTGCGCCGCGGCGCGCAGGTCGTCGAGCTTGGCGCCGGTGCAGGCGCCGATGTAGGCCACGTCGACCGGCGTGCCCGCGAAGCGGCCCACGCCGTGCGCGTTGGCCGGGCTGTGCGGCGCCGCCACCTGCGGCTCGAGCGCGGCGGCATCGAAGCGGTGGCGCTCGAGCGCGGCGTCCGCGTCGGTGAACCAGGGCGCCATGTCGACCGGCGGCGCGCCGGCCGCGGCGAGGAAGGCCGCGGTGGTCTGGTCGGGCGCGATCAGGCCGGCCTGCGCGCCGAGCTCGGCGCTCATGTTCGACAGCGTCATGCGCTCCTGCATCGACAGCGCCCGCACCGCCGGGCCGGCGAACTCCACCGCCTGGTAGCGGCCGCCGTTCATGCCGAAGCGGCCGATCATGTGCAGCATCATGTCCTTGGCGGTCAGGCCCGCGGACAGCGCGCCGTCCCACCACATCTGCAGCGTCTCGGGCACGCGCAGCCAGATCTCGCCCGTCACGACCACGCCGAGCATCTCGGTGCTGCCGACGCCGAACATGTAGGCGCCGAAGGCGCCGCCGGTGGGCGAATGCGAGTCGCCGCCGACGCAGAGCATGCCGGGGCGGATGTGCCCGTGCTGCGGCACCACCACGTGGCAGATGCCCTGGCTGTCGTAGACGTGGGGCAGCCGCTGGTCGCGCGCCCAGTCGCGCGCGATGCGCACGATGCGGCGCGCGTCGTCGTCGCGCTCGGGCACGTAGTGGTCCATCACCAGCACGACGCGCGAGGGGTCCCGGATCTGCGCGCCGAGCGCCTCGAGCATCGGCTGGAGCCGCCGCGGGCCCGAGGAGTCGTGGAACATCGCGAGGTCGACCGCGCAGGTCACGATCTCGCCCACGGCCACGCGCTCGCGCCCGCTGGCGCGCGCGATGAGCTTCTGCGCCAGCGTCTGCGCCCCGGCGGGCGCGCCGGACGGGCTGGAGGCGGTCATTCGGGCTTGGCTCCCGAGAACTTCACGACCTGGGCCCAGCGCGCGATCTCGCTCTGCACGAAGGCCGAGAACTGTTCGGGCGCATTGCCGACCGGGATCGCGCCCTCGGTCTCGAGCCGCTTCTGCAGATCGGGCTGCTGCAGCGCCTGGCGCGCGGCGTCGCCGATCCTGCGCGCCGTGTCGGCAGGCAGGCGCGCGGGGCCGAACAGGCCGAACCATGCGCTCGACTCGTAGCCCGGCAGCGCCTCGGCGATCGCGGGCACCTCGGGAAAGGCCGGCAGGCGCTTCGCGGTGGTCACGCCCAGCGCCCGGAGCTTGCCGGCCTGGATGTGGGCCCTGACGTTGCCGACGGCCGCGAACATCAGCTGCACCTGGCCCGCGAGCACGTCCTGCACCGCGGGCGAGGTGCCCTTGTAGGGGATGTTCACGATGTCCACGCCCGACTGCATCTTGAAGGCCTCGCCCGCCATGTGCAGCGAGGAGCCCACCGCGCCGACCGCGAAGTTGAGCTGCCCCGGCTTCGCCTTGGCGAGCGCGATCAGCTCGCGCACGTCCTTCGCGGGCACCGAGGGATGGGCCACGAGGATCGAGGGCGAGGTCGCGACGCAGGTGAGCGCGGTGAAGTCCTTCACCGGGTCGAAGGGCAGGCTCGGATAGAGCGTGGCGTTGATCGCGTGGCTGGTGAAGCTCATCAGGAGCGTGTGGCCGTCGGGCGCGGCCTTGGCGACCAGGTCGGCCGCGATGTTGCCGCCCGCGCCGGGCCGGTTCTCGACGATCACGGTGCGGCCGAGCGCCGGGCCCATGCTGGCGGCGAGCGCGCGCGCGAGCGTGTCGGTCGAGCCGCCCGCGGGCGCGCCGACGAGGATGCGCACCGGCGCGCCGCCGATCTGGGCGAAGGCGCCGCCGGTCCATGCCGCGGCCAGCGACGAGAGGAGGATGTCGCGTCTTTTCATGGGTGTTCTCCGGAGGTCGGGGGATGTCGTGCGTTCAGAGCCCCAGGTAGGCGCGGCGCAGTTCGTCGCTGCCCAGCAGCTCGCCGGGCAGGCCCGAGAAGCGCACGCTGCCGTTCTCCAGCACGTAGGCGCGGTCGGCGATCTCGAGCGACTGGCCGACGTTCTGCTCGACCAGCAGCACCGCGAGGCCGCCGTCGCGCAGCTCGCGGATCAGTGCGAACATCTCCTCGACCAGGAGCGGCGACAGGCCGAGCGAGGGCTCGTCGAGGATCAGCAGCACCGGCTCGGCCATCAGGCCGCGCGCGATCGCGAGCATCTGCTGCTCGCCGCCGCTCATGGTGCCGGCGTGCTGGTCGATGCGCTCGCGCAGCCGCGGGAAGAGCGCGAACATGCGCTCGAGGTTGGCCGCGCGCCGCGCCCGCGCGCGCGTGAACGAGCCGAGCTCGAGGTTCTCGCGCACGCTGAGGTTGGGGAAGATCTTGCGCCCTTCGGGCACCTGGATCAGGCCCGCGCGGACCACCTCGCGGTAGTGCGCGCCGGTCAGGTCGCGGCCGTCGAAGCGCACGCTGCCGCCCGCGGCCGGGCAGAGGCCGCAGACCATCTTGTTGAGCGTGGACTTGCCCGCGCCGTTGCTGCCGAGCAGCGCGACCATCTCGCCGGCGTCCACCTGCAGGTCGACGCCGCGCAGCACCTCGACGCGGCCGTAGCCGCCGCGCAGGCCGCGGATCTCGAGCAGCGCGCTCATCGCGGCACCTCCTGCGCCGCCGCCTTGCGCAGCCGCGCCGCGGTGCCGTGGCCGAGGTAGGCCTCGACCACGCGCTCGTCGGCCGTCACCTGGGCGGGGCTGCCTTCGGCGATCAGCCGGCCCTGCGCCAGCACCCAGACGTGGCCCGCGAGGTTCATCACGGCCTGCATCACGTGCTCGATCATCAGCACGGTCACGCCGCTCGACGCGATGCCGCGCACCACCGGCAGCATCTCGGCGATCTCCTGCGGATTGAGGCCGGCGAGCACCTCGTCGAGCAGCAGCAGGCGCGGCCGCGTGGCGAGCGCGCGCGCCAGCTCGAGCCGCTTGCGGCCGGCCACGGTGAGGTCGGAGGCCGGCTTGTCGAGCTGCGGCGCGAGGCCGACGCGCTCGGCGACCGCCTCGGCCTCGGCGAGCGCCGCGGCGCGGCTGCGCAGATGCAGGTGCGCGCCGACGGCGATGTTCTCGCGCACGGTCTGGGCGGCGAACGGCTTCACGATCTGGAAGGTGCGCGTCATGCCGAGCAGCGCGTTGCGGTGCGGCTCGCGGCCGGTGATGTCCCGGCCCGCGAAGCGCACGCGGCCGGCGTCGGGCTGGAGGAAGCCCGACATCAGCGCGAACAGCGTGGTCTTGCCGGCGCCGTTGGGGCCGATCAGCGCGCCGAGGCTGCCCTCGCGCACCGCGAGGCTCACGTCCTGCACCGCCTTCAAGCCGCCGAAGGCGCGCGAGATGCCGTCGAGCTGCAGCAGGGGCTCAGTCATCGCGGCCTCCCTTCGCCTTCCAGAGCTGCCGCACCGACAGCCCGAGCCCCGCCACCCCGCGCGGCAGGAAGACCACGATCAGCACCAGCACCGTGCCGTAGATCACCATGTTGATGCCCGGCAGCTCGCCGAACAGGTTGCGCGTGAGGTCCGACAGCAGGTGCAGCACCACGGCGCCGAGCACCGGGCCCCAGAGCGTGCCCATGCCGCCGACGATGGCCGCCACCAGCGCCTCCACCGACACCGCGGGACCGTAGGCGATGGTCGCGTCGATGTACTGGAACACCTGCACGTAGAACGCGCCCGCCGCGCCCATGAACGCGGCCGAGAGGCCGATCGCCGCGAGCTTGACGCGCAGCGGATTCACGCCGACCGCGCGCGCCGCGTCCTCGTTGTCGCGCACCGCCTGCAGGTAGGCGCCGAAGCGGCCGTTGCGCAGCCAGCAGGTGACGACGAGCGCGGCGACCACCATCGCGAGCACCAGCCAGAGATAGCCGGCGCGCGAGGCGAACTGCAGGTTCGCGACCGATTCGCGCAGCGGCACCATCAGCCCCACGCCGCCGCCGGTGAACGGCACCGACAGCGCGAGGATGCGGAACACCTCGGCGAAGGCCAGCGTGACGAGCGCGAAGTACGAGCCCTTGAGGCCGTAGCGGAAGCTCAGCGCGCCGACGAACAGGCCGACCAGCGCGGCGCCCGCCACCGCGAGCGGCAGCGCGATCCAGGGGTTGATGCCGCCCTGCAGTTGCGCGATGGCCTGGATGTAGGCGCCGGTGCCGAAGAACAGCGCGTGGCCGAACGAGAACTGTCCGCCGAAGCCGCCGAGGATGTTCCAGGCCTGCGCGATCAGCGTGGCATAGAGCGCCATCATCACGAAGTTGAGCGCCACGCCCGAGCTCGTGACGAGCGGCATGCAGCCGACCCCCACGGCGAACAGCGCGATGCCCGCGAGCTGTTTCGCTGCGCTCATGCCCTGGCTCCGAACAGGCCCTGCGGCCGGAACAGCACCACGCCGATGAAGATCGCGAAGATGCCGATCTGCCCGAGCGACTCGCCGAGGTAGAGGCCGCCGAGCGACTCCACCACGCCGATCAGGAAGCCGCCGACGAGCGCACCCGCGAAGCTGCCCATGCCGCCGAGCACGACGATGGTGAAGGCGACCAGCACGAAGCCGCTGCCGACCTGCGGATTGACGTAGTAGGCCGGCAGCAGGAAGCAGGCCGCCGCGCCCAGGCAGGCCAGGCCGATGCCGA
>CBHTTS010000096.1:0-16320 GCA_966095775.1 uncultured Variovorax sp.
ATCTGGTTGATCTTGATCAGGATCGAGTTGGCGATGCCCTTCTCGATGCCTTCCTGCAGGATCTTGGTGTTGGTGACGAACAGGTCGTCGCCCACCAGCTGCACGCGCTTGCCGAGGCGCTCGGTGAGCAGCTTCCAGCCGTCCCAGTCGCCTTCGTGCATGCCGTCCTCGATGCTGATGATCGGGTACTTGTCGACCCAGGTCGCGAGCATGTCGGCCCAGTTGCCGGCCGACAGCGTGAGGTTCTCGCCCGACAGCACGTAGCTGCCGTCCTTGTAGAACTCGCTCGCGGCGCAGTCGAGGCCGAGCGCGATCTGCTCGCCCGCGACGAAGCCCGCCTTGTCGATGGCCTCGAGGATCAGCTGGATCGCGGCCTCGTGGTTCTCGACGTTGGGCGCGAAGCCGCCCTCGTCGCCCACGGCCGTGGGCATGCCGCGCGCGTCGATGATCTTCTTGAGCGCGTGGAACACCTCGGCGCCGTAGCGCAGCGCTTCGCGGAAGCTCGGCGCGCCCACGGGGATGATCATGAATTCCTGCAGGTCGAGCGAGTTGTTCGCGTGCGCGCCGCCGTTGATGACGTTCATCATCGGCACCGGCAGCTGCATGCCGCCCATGCCGCCGAAGTAGCGGTACAGCGGCAGGCCCGACTCCTCGGCGGCCGCGCGGGCCACGGCCATCGACACCGCGAGCATCGCGTTGGCGCCGAGGCGGCCCTTGTTGTCGGTGCCGTCGAGGTCGATCATCGTGCGGTCGAGGAAGGCCTGCTCGCTCGCGTCGAGGCCGAGCACGGCTTCGGAGATCTCGGTGTTGATGTTCTCCACGGCCTTGAGCACGCCCTTGCCGAGGTAGCGCTTCTTGTCGCCGTCGCGCAGCTCGATGGCTTCGCGCGAGCCGGTCGATGCGCCCGAGGGCACGGCCGCGCGGCCCATGGTGCCCGATTCGAGCAGCACGTCGCACTCGACGGTGGGATTGCCGCGGCTGTCGAGGATCTCGCGGCCGACGATGTCAACGATTGCACTCATGCGTTTTTCTCTTTCCTTGGAGTCTCGAATTCGTTCGTATTCAGCGGATCACAGGCCTTCGACCGCGACCATGCGCATCACGGCGGCGCCGGCGCGGGCTTCGCGCGCCTTGAGGTATTCGGGCGTGTCGTAGAAGGCCTTGGCCTGCGCGAAGCTCGGGAACTTGAGGATCACGATGCGCGTGGGCGACCAGTCGCCCTCGAGCACCGCGACCTGGCCGCCGCGCACGCAGACCTCGGCGCCGTGCGCCTGCATCGCGGCGCTCGACCACTTCTTGTATTCCTCGTACTGCGTCGGGTTCGTGACCTCGACGTGGGCGATGACGTAACCACTGCTCATGATTGAAAGATGTCCTCTAGAAAAGCGTTCTTCTTCGTGACCGCGTCGAGCGCCAGCAGCGTTTCGAGCAGCGCCTTCATGTGCTTGAGCGGCACCGCGTTCGGGCCGTCGCTCAGTGCCTTGGCGGGGTCGGGATGCGTCTCCATGAAGAGGCCGGCCACGCCCACCGCGACCGCGGCGCGCGAGAGCACCGGCACCATCTCGCGCTGGCCGCCGGAGCTCGTGCCCTGGCCGCCGGGCAGCTGCACCGAATGGGTGGCGTCGAACACCACGGGCGCGCCGGTCTCGCGCATGATCGCGAGCGAGCGCATGTCCGAGACGAGGTTGTTGTAGCCGAAGCTCGCGCCGCGCTCGCAGGCCATGAAGTTGTCGGCCTCGAGGCCCGCTTCCTTCGCCGCCGCGCGCGCCTTGTCGATCACGTTCTTCATGTCGTGCGGCGCGAGGAACTGGCCCTTCTTGATGTTGACCGGCTTGCCCGACTGCGCCGCCGCGCGGATGAAGTCGGTCTGGCGGCACAGGAAGGCCGGGGTCTGGAGCACGTCGACCACCTTCGCGGCCTCGGCGATGTCCTGCTCGGTGTGCACGTCGGTCAGCACCGGCAGGCCGAGTTCGCGCTTGACCTTGGCGAGGATCTCGAGGCCCTTGTCGCGGCCCGGGCCGCGGAAGCTCGTGCCCGAGGAGCGGTTGGCCTTGTCGAAGCTGCTCTTGAAGATGAACGGAATGCCCAGCGAGGAGGTGATCTCCTTGAGCGTGCCCGCCGTGTCCATCTGCAACTGCTCGGATTCGACCACGCACGGGCCGGCGATCAGGAAGAAGGGCCGATCGAGCCCGATGTCGAACCCGCAAAGTTTCATTGGAAGACCTCCGTGCTGCGCACGCCGGTATTCGCCTTGGGAGCGGCCCGGCGGCTCATGCGACCGCCTTGAGATTCTTGGAACCGCCCGCGCTGCGGGCCTTGTGGTCGAGCGCCGCCTTGATGAAGGCGTTGAAGAGCGGATGGCCGCTCCACGGCGTCGACTTGAATTCGGGGTGGAACTGCACGCCCATGAACCACGGGTGCACGTCCTGCGGCAGCTCGACGATCTCGGTGAGCTGCTCGCGCTGCGTGAGCGCGGAGATCACGAGGCCGGCCTTGCGCAGCTGGTCGAGGTAGTTCACGTTCGCTTCGTAGCGGTGGCGGTGGCGCTCGGTGACCACGTCGCCGTAGATGCTGTGCGCGAGCGTGCCGGCGGCGACGTCGGAGCTCTGCGCGCCCAGGCGCATCGTGCCGCCGAGGTCGGACTTCTCGTCGCGCACCTTGATCGTGCCGTCGGCGTCCTTCCACTCGGTGATCAGCGCGATCACGGGGCAACTGGTGCCGGGGTCGAACTCGGTGCTGTTGGCGTCGGGCAGGCCCGCCACGTGGCGCGCGTACTCGATGGTCGCGACCTGCATGCCCAGGCAGATGCCGAGGTAGGGCACCTTGCCCTCGCGGGCGAAGCGCGCGGCGAGGATCTTGCCCTCGACGCCGCGCTGGCCGAAGCCGCCGGGCACGAGGATCGCGTCGTACTTGGCCAGGCGCGAGACGTCCTGCGCGTTGATGGTCTCGGAGTCGACGTAGTCGATCTTCACGCGCGCATGGTTCTTCATGCCCGCATGGCGCAGCGCCTCGTTGAGCGACTTGTAGCTGTCGGACAGGTCGACGTACTTGCCGACCATCGCGATCGTCACTTCCTGCTTCGGATGCTCGACCTCGTAGACCAGCTCGTCCCAGCGCGCGAGCTTGGCGGGCGGGGTGTTGATGCGCAGCTTGTCGCAGATCAGGCCGTCGAGGCCCTGCTCGTGCAGCATGCGCGGCACCTTGTAGATCGTGTCGACGTCCCACATCGAGATCACGCCCCATTCGGGCACGTTCGAGAACAGCGAGATCTTCGCGCGCTCGTCGTCGGGGATCGGCCGGTCGGCGCGGCACAGCAGCGCGTCGGCCTGGATGCCGATCTCGCGCAGCTTCTGCACGGTGTGCTGGGTGGGCTTGGTCTTGAGCTCGCCGGCGGCGGCGATCCAGGGCACGTAGCTCAGGTGCACGAAGGCCGAGTTGTTGGGGCCCATGCGCAGGCTCATCTGGCGCACGGCCTCGAGGAAGGGCAGCGACTCGATGTCGCCCACCGTGCCGCCGATCTCGACGATCGCCACGTCCACCTCGTGCGGCGTGCCGATGCCGGCGCCGCGCTTGACGAACTCCTGGATCTCGTTGGTGATGTGCGGGATCACCTGCACCGTCTTGCCGAGGTAGTCGCCGCGGCGCTCCTTCTCGAGCACGGTCTTGTAGATCTGGCCGGTGGTGAAGTTGTTGGCCTTGCGCATCTTCGTGGTGATGAAGCGCTCGTAGTGGCCGAGGTCGAGGTCGGTCTCTGCGCCGTCGTCGGTGACGAACACCTCGCCATGCTGGAACGGCGACATCGTGCCGGGGTCGACATTGATGTACGGATCGAGCTTGATGAGGGTGACCTTGAGGCCGCGCGATTCGAGGATCGCGGCGAGGGAGGCGGATGCGATTCCCTTGCCAAGGGAAGATACGACACCACCGGTGACGAAGACAAATTTGGTCATGCCAGTTCCGGACGCTGTGAATCCGGGCAGTGGGAAATTGCGATTGTATATGCCGGCCCCATGCCGCCGCGACCCGCGAACGGATGTCCTTGGCCGCGGCCCGGGTCATTACACTCCGGCGGTATGCAAGATCTCGCCGGCAAGCACATCGTTCTCGGTCTCACGGGCGGCATCGCCTGCTACAAGTCGGCCGAGCTGTGCCGGCTCTTCGTCAAGGCGGGCGCGACCGTGCAGGTCGTGATGACCGAGGCGGCGGAGCAGTTCATCACGCCGGTCACGATGCAGGCGCTCTCGGGGCGCAGCGTCTACACCTCGCAGTGGGACGCGCGCGAGCCCAACAACATGCCGCACATCAACCTCAGCCGCGAGGCCGACGCGATCGTGCTCGCGCCCTGCAGCGCCGACTTCATCGCGCGGCTGGTGCAGGGCCGCGCCGACGACCTGCTGAGCCTGATGTGCCTCGCGCGGCCGATGGAGCGCGTGCCGCTCCTGATCGCGCCGGCCATGAACCGCGAGATGTGGGCCCATCCGGCCACCCAGCGCAACCTGATGCAGGTGGCCGCCGACGGCGCCACGGTGCTCGGCGTGGGCAGCGGCTGGCAGGCCTGCGGCGAGACCGGCGACGGCCGCATGCTCGAGCCCGCGCAGCTGCTCGAGGACATCACGGCCTTCTTCCAGCCCAAGGTGCTCGCGGGGCAGAAGCTGCTCGTGACCGCGGGGCCGACCTTCGAGGCGCTCGATCCGATCCGCGGCATCACCAACCATTCCTCGGGCAAGATGGGCTTCGCGATCGCGCGCGCGGCGCGCGAGGCCGGCGCCGAGGTCACGCTGGTCGCGGGTCCGGTGCACCTGCCGACGCCGCGCGGCGTCCAGCGCATCGACGTGCTCTCGGCACAGCAGATGCTCGAAGCCACCACCCGGGCGGCGCAGACTGCTAGCATTTTCGTAGCTACGGCGGCCGTGGCCGACTGGCGCCCCGCGACCCAGAGCGACCAGAAGATCAAGAAGGACGGCAGCGGCAAGACGCCGGTGCTGAACTTCGTCGAGAACCCCGACATCCTGCTGACCCTGGGCCGCGGCGAGCGCGCCAAGGAAAAGAAGCTGTTCTGCGTCGGCTTCGCGGCCGAGAGCGAGAACCTGATCGAGCATGCCAAGGCCAAGCGCGCGCGCAAGGGCATTCCGCACCTGGTCGGCAACATCGGTCCGCTGACCTTCGGCCAGGACGACAACGCGCTGCTGCTGGTCGATGCGAATGGCGTGCGCGAGCTGCCGCGCGCGCCCAAGCTGCGGCTCGCGCGCGAGCTGATGACCGAGATCGCCGCACGACTTCCCGCCTGGAGGGCCTCATGACGAACAGCAACACCGACTGGAACACGCCGCCCAACGGCGACTTCGCGCGCTACGTCGAGCAGCTCTCGGCGCAGGCCGCGCGCCGCGTGGCGGCGCCGCAGGGCGGGAACGCGATCGACGCCGGCCTCGCGCAGGGCGACGAAGCGCCCGGCGCCGTGCCCACGCCGGCGCAGCGCCGGCGCGCGCAGGCCTCCACCTCCACCCAGGCCGCGGCCGCGAAGCCCGGCGCGGGGCTCGGGCTGCAGAAGGCGATGATCGGCGTGGCCGCGGTCGTCTTCCTCGTGCTCTGGGCCGCCGGCATGCCGGCGATCGCGCTGCTCGCGGGGTTCCTGATGGTGCTCTGGTTCGGCAAGAGCCTCGTGAAGAACCTGGCCTCGCCCGGGGCCGCCAAGTGGCAGCAGGTGCTCGAGGAAGCCAATCGCAGGCAGAGAGAACAGCAACAGCAATAAGCCAGAAAGAACGAATTGAAAGTCGACGTCCGCATCCTCGATCCGCGCATGGTGGATCAACTGCCCGCCTATGCCACCCCCGGCAGCGCCGGCCTCGATCTCCGGGCCTGCCTCGACGCGCCGATCACGCTCGAGCCCAACGCCTGGCAGCTCGTGGGCACCGGCATCGCGATCCACCTCGCCGACCCGGCCTATGCGGCGCTGATCCTTCCGCGCTCGGGCCTGGGCCACAAGCACGGCATCGTGCTCGGCAACCTCGTCGGCCTGATCGACAGCGACTACCAGGGCGAACTCAAGGTCAGCGCCTGGAACCGCAGCGCAACGCCCTTCGTGCTCCAGCCCATGGAGCGCCTGGCGCAGCTCGTGATCGTGCCCGTGGTGCAGGCGCAGTTTCGTGTTGTCACGGAATTTGCAGCTTCGCAACGCGGCGAGGGCGGCTACGGCTCCACCGGCAAGCACTGAGCGCGGCCTTCGGTTTCGCGGCGGTAAAGACCGGAACCCGCGGGCCGGCGCGGCGCTCCTACGTTTCGGTGTGTGTCCGGCGTCATCCCGCGTGCGGGCAGGGCGTTAAGACACAGGCACGGCGCATCGGATGCGCCGATCATCCCGAGGAGCCCTCAACATGAAAATTTCAACGCGCTTCGTTTCCATTGCAGCGTCCGTCGTGGCGCTGACCACCCTCACGGCCTGCGTCGCTCCCGCGCCGGTCTATCACACCACGCGCTACCCCTACCAGGCACCGCCGCAGGCCGTGCCGTACCAGGAGGCGGCCTACGTCGAATACGGGCACGTGGCCAACATCGAGGTGCTGCGCAGCGAGACCGCGGGCACCGGCACCACCGGCGGCGGTGCCGTCGCAGGCGGCGTGATCGGCGGCGTCGTGGGCAACCAGTTCGGCCACGGCAGCGGCCGCGCCGCGGCCACGGCGCTCGGCATCGTGGGCGGCGCGCTGCTGGGCAACACGATCGAGGCCCAGAACAACGGCCCGCGCGCCTACGAGACCTACCGCATCTCGGTCCAGACCGACCGCGGCGGCTACCGCGCCTTCGACGTGCCGCATCCGGGCGACCTGCGCATCGGCGACCGCGTGCGCATCGACAACGGCCACATCTCGCGCATCTAGGCCGAGGCCGCGCCATGAAGAAAGCCGGGCAGCGCCCGGCTTTTTTCTTGCGCGCGCAAGGTCGCGCGGCGACCCGGCGCTCAGTGCAGCAGGTCGTTGCCCGGCGCCGTCGGCGGCACCTTGAAGAAGGCCGTGCCGGCGGTGCCGCGGCCGATCTCCTCCTCGGTGGCCTCGCGCACCGAGCGCACCGTGATGTCGAGCCGCACCGCGATGCCCGCGAGCGGATGGTTGCCGTCGAGCACGAGGTGGTCGGGGTAGACCTCGGCGACGGTGTAGATCGCGTCCTTCGGCATCGCCTCGCTCACGCCTTCGGGCAGCGCGGCGCCGTCGAAGGTCATGCCTTCCTCGGTGCCTTCGGGAAACAGCGACCGCTTCTCGAGGAAGAGCAGCTGGTCGTTGAAATCGCCGAAGCCCTGCTCGGGCTCGAGCTGCAACTGCACGCGCGCGCCGGGCTCGTGGCCCTGCAGGGCGGCTTCGATCGCGTCGAAGAGGTCGTCGCCGCCGACGAGGAATTCCACCGGCTCGTCGAGCACGTCGAGCACTTCGCCCAGGGTGTCTTTCATCGTCCAGGTCAGGCCGACCACGCATTGTTCAGAGATTTCCATTGCAGAATTCTCCCATGGAGATCACACGACCGCTGCCGCTGCTCGGCGGCCTCAGCGCTGCGCAGTTCATGCGGCGGCATTGGCAGAAGAAACCCTTGCTGGTGCGCCAGGCCATGCCCGCGATGGTGCCACCGATCGCGCGCGGCGCGCTGTTCGACCTTGCCGGCCGCGAGGGCGTGGAGTCGCGCCTGATCCGGCACGGCAAGGCCGGCTGGTCGCTCAGGCACGGCCCGTTCGGCCGCCGCGCGCTGCCGCCGCTCGGCCAGCCCGCGTGGACGCTGCTCGTGCAGGGCGTGGACCTGCACCACGACGGCGTGCATGCGCTGCTGCGGCAGTTCCGCTTCCTGCCCGATGCGCGGCTCGACGACCTGATGATCAGCTATGCGAGCGACCAGGGCGGCGTGGGCCCGCATTTCGACAGCTACGACGTGTTCCTGCTGCAGGCGCAGGGCCGCCGCCGCTGGTCCATCGGCAAGCAGAGCGACCTGCGGCTGCAGCCCGGGGTGCCGCTCAAGATCCTCGAGCGCTTCGAGCCCGAGGAGAGCTTCGTGCTCGAGCCCGGCGACATGCTCTACCTGCCGCCCAAGTACGCGCACGACGGCGTCGCGGTCGGCGGCGACTGCATGACTTTCTCGATCGGCCTGCGCTCCTCGGCGCTGGGCGAGCTCGGCGCCGACCTGCTCGCGCGCGTGGCGCAGGCCTACGCGGAAGACCTCGAGGACGCGGGCCCGGCCGAACTCGCGCGCTACCGCGACCCGTCGCAGCCCGCGGTCGAGGCGCCCGCGGCGATGCCCGCGGCGCTGCAGGCCTTCGCGCGCAAGGCCGTCGAGGCGGCGCTGCGCGACGCCGACGCCATCGACCGCGCGCTCGGCGAGTCGCTGACCGAACCCAAGGCCAACGTCTGGTTCGACGAAGGCGGCGAGGTGCCCGAACCGATGCAGCACGTGGCGCTCGACCGCCGCACGCGCATGCTCTACGACGCGCGCCCTGTCTACATCAACGGCGAGAGCTTCCGCGCGGGCGGCGCCGACGCCACGCTGATGCGCCGCCTCGCCGACCGCCGCGAGCTCGGCCCGCGCGAACTCGCGCGCGCGAGCGAGGGCGCGCGCGCGCTGCTGGCCGACTGGTGCGAAGCGGGGTGGGTGCATGTCGGCTGACGACGCGGCGCTCCCGCTGCCGGCCTTGCCCGAGGGCCGCTTCGACGGCCGCGAGGCCTTCGACGGCGTGGTGCGCGCGGCGCTCGCGAACGCGGCCCGTGCGGGCTGGAAGGAGCTGGTCTTCAGCGACCCCGACTTCGCCGACTGGCCGCTCGGCGAGCGCGCGAGCATCGAGGCGCTCAAGGCCTGGTCGGCCTCGGGCCGGCGCTTCGTGCTGCTCGCGCAGCGCTTCGACGTGATCGAGCGCGTGCATGCGCGCTTCGTGCCCTGGCGCCGCATGTGGGACCACATCATCGAATGCCGCCGTGTGCGCGCCGAGGCCGGCAGCCTGGCGGTGCCGAGCGCGATCTGGACGCCGGACTGGTTCGCGCACCGCATCGACCCCGAGCGCAGCCGCGGGGTCAGCGGCTTCGATCCGCGCGCACGGCGCGAGCTGCGCGAATCGTTCGACGAATCCTGGCGCGCGGGCCGCCCCGCCTTTCCGGCATCGACACTGGGCTTGTAAGCCAATGCCGCGAATGCGGCCGCGAGACACAAACAGGCGACGCAGGGGGTCTAGAATTTTTTCGTTCAGTCATCCCATCGCAAAGGAGTTTCCATGAAGAAGTCTTCCGTCCTGCTCGCCTCGCTGATCGCTGCGGCTGCTCTCACGGCCTGCGGAAAGAAGGAGGACGCCGCGCCGGCGGTCGTCACGCCGCCGCCCGCACCGGTGACCGAGCCTGCGCCCGCCACGCCGCCCGCGGCCGCGCCTTCGACGGCCCCGTCTTCGAGCAGCGATCCCGCGGCCGCCACGCCGTCGCCGAGCGCCTCGTCCGCGCTCGATGCCGCCAACGCCGCCACCGAGGCCGCGAAGAAGAACGAGGCGCCGAAGCAGTGATCCCGCCGGATGCCGCGGCCTCTCCGCCCGGCAGCCAGCGCCAAAGAGAAAAGCCGCCCTCGGGCGGCTTTTTTCATGGCGCAGGCTTCGCCCTCAGACGTCGAGCCAGGGCGAGCCGTCGAGCGCGGTCGCGGTCAGCATCTCGGACTCGTGGCCGCCGAGCGCCTCGGCCATGAGCCGGCGCACGATCTCGGGCCGGTTGTTCTGCTCGCTGAGGTGCGCCGCGACCACGTGGCGCAGCCCGTCGTGGCGCAGCGCGCGCGCGATCTCCGCGGCGGCCGTGTTCGACAGGTGGCCGTGCCGTCCGCCCACGCGCAGCTTGAGGAAGGCCGGGTAGGACGAATTGGCGAGCAGCTCGCTGTCGTGGTTGAACTCGAGCAGCAGCGCATGCGCGCCCTCGAGCCGCGCGAGCACGTGCGCGGTGGCATGGCCCAGGTCGGTGAGCACGCCGAGCGTGCGCGCGCCGTCGGAGCAGCGCAGCTGCAGCGGCTCGCGCGCGTCGTGCGGCACGGTGAAGGGCTCGACCGAGAGCTCGCCGACCGCGAAGGCCGCGTCGTCGCGCGCGAGGTGGAGCCGGCCTTCGAAATCGCGCGCGCCCGTGGCGAGCCAGGTGCCTTCGCTCATCCACACCGGAATGCGGTCGCGCCGCGAGAGCGCATGGGCGCAGCCGATGTGGTCGCCGTGCTCGTGGGTGACGAAGATCGCGTCGATGTCCGACGCCGCGAGGCCCGCCTTGGCGAGCCGCAGGTCGAGCTGCCGGATGCCGAAGCCGCAGTCGACCAGGAGCCGCGAGGTTCGGCCGCCGCTGGTCGCCTCGACCAGCGCGGCATTGCCCGTGCTGCCGCTGCCGAGGCTTCGGAAGCGGAGCATGGGGCTTACTTCAGGTCGTCGGCGATGACCTTGACGATGCGCTCCGCGTTGGCCGAGTTCTCGGGCGCGCCCGACTCGTTGAGCACCGCGACGGTGGTCGATTCGCCCTGGCCCTTGACCGAGATGCGGAACTTGACGGGCGCCTCGTTCTTGCTCGAGCCGCCGAACAGCTTGCCGAAGAAGCCGGGCTCCTTCTTGTCGGGGTTCGGCGTCACGTAGCGCACGAAGTAGATGCCGGCGCTGCGGTCGCGGTCTTCCACCGTGAAGCCGGTGCGGTCGAGCGCGAGGCCGACGCGGCGCCATGCGCGGTCGAAGCCTTCGCTGATCTGCACCACGGGCTGGCCGCCGACGTTGGCGACGGTCGCGGTCCGGCTCGGCGCGGTGGTCGCGGCGAGGATCTTCGACTGCTCCTGCGAGACGCCGAGCTTGACCATCAGGCGGCGCAGGAACTCGGTCTCGAGCTCGGGGTCGCTGGGGCGCGGCTGCCACACGGTCTGGTCCTGGCGGCTGTTGTTGTAGACCTCCTGCATGCCGCGGTGGCTGATGAAGATCTCGGTGCCGTTGGTCGTGCGCTCGATGCGGGTGCGGAAGCGGTCGAGCTCGCCGGTAGAGTAGACCGAATCGACCAGCTTGCCGAGCGTGCCGCGGATGATGTCCTGCGGCAGCTTGGCGCGGTTCTCGGCCCAGTCGGTTTCCATGATGCCGAGGTTGCGCTGCTCGGTGGTCAGCAGGAAGCCGTTCTCCTGCCAGAAGTCTTTGACCGGGTCCCAGAGCTGGTCGGGCGTGCGGTTGACGACGATCCAGCGCTGCGTGCCCGAGCGCTCCATGCGCACGTCGCCGATGTTCGCGACCGCGGTCGGGATGCCCGGCGCGTTGGCGATGCCGGCCTGGTAGGCGTTGGCGGTGACCGCGCCGCCCGGGATCGCATAGCGGTTGTCGCGCGAGAGCTGCGACAGGTCCGGCGGGACCTCGAGCGTCGGGGCCTTGCCGGCGCTCTTGTAGTCGATCTTGTCGCTCTCGAGGACGGAGCAGGCGGCCAGGCTGACAACGAGGGTGGCCAGCAGTGCAGCTCGCGAAATGTGCGCAATGTTCTTCAACGTCGTCTTCCTTGTCGGATGGGGTTCGGTCGGTCTGTGGGCCGCACGGCCCGCACTCTCAGAGCGCGGATCAGGCAAAAGGTTGCGTCACCTCGGTGCGGCGGGAAAAAGGGGAGCGGGGATGTCTGTGGCGCGGGATGCGGACTCAGCCCTTGAGCAGGCCGCTGGCGCGCAGCGCCGCCTCGACCGTGGGATGGTGCGCCGCCGAGAGCTCGGTCAGCGGCAGCCGCAGCGTGCCGCCGCAGAGGCCGAGTCGGGCCATGGCCCACTTCAGCGGGATCGGGTTGGGCTCGACGAACAGGTTCTTGTGCAGCGGCATCAGCTCGAACTGGATCTGCATCGCGCGGCGCACGTCGCCCGCGAGCGCCGCCACGCAGAGCTCGTGCATCCGGCGCGGCGCGATGTTGGCCGTGACGCTGATGTTGCCCTGGCCGCCGCAGAGCATCAGGGCCACCGCGGTCGGGTCGTCGCCCGAATAGACGGCGAAGTGCTTCGGCAGGTCGCGGATCAGCCACTGCGCGCGCTCGATGTTGCCGGTGGCTTCCTTGATGCCGATGATGCCCGGCACCTGCGCGAGACGCAGCACGGTGTCGTGCGCCATATCGGCCACGGTGCGGCCGGGCACGTTGTAGAGCACGATGGGCAGGTCGCCCACGGCCTCGGCGATCGCCTTGAAGTGCTGGTACTGGCCTTCCTGCGTCGGCTTGTTGTAGTAGGGCACGACCTGCAGCTGCGAATCGGCGCCCACGCCCTTGGCGAACTTCGCGAGCTCGATCGCTTCCTTGGTGGAGTTGGCGCCGCAGCCGGCCATCACGGGCACGCGGCCCTTGGCCTGCTCCACCGCCACGCGGATGATCTCGCAGTGCTCCTCGACGTCGACCGTGGGCGACTCGCCCGTGGTGCCGACGATGCCGAGGCAGTCGGTGCCTTCGTCGATGTGCCAATCGATCAGCCGGCGCAGGGCGGGATAGTCGACGCTGCCGTCGTCGTGCATCGGCGTGACGAGAGCGACGATGCTGCCTGTCAGTTGCTCCAAGGGGGAATCTCTCTGTCGGTGGACGAAAGCGCCGATTCTACTTACTCCGGGGCCCCTGGAAATCCCGGGCCCGGCGGGCTCAGCCGGGCCGCAGCGGACGGCGCGCGGGCGCCCCCGGCACGGCCCCGTCCTCCCTGACGGCGGCGATGCGCTGCACGAAGCGCGCGGGCTCGGCGAGGAAGCCGTCCTCGTAGGCCACCACGCGCAGCCCGCGGCAGGCCGCGAGCAGCTCGCCCGGGGCGAGCAGGAAGTCGGGGCGCGAGGGCTTGCCGACCGTCTCGTTGCCGGCCGCGAAGGTCTCGTAGAGCAGCAGGCCGCCCGGCGCCACGGCGGCCACGATGTCGGCCATGCGCGCGCGCCAGAGGTAGTTGGTGACGACCACCACGCCGAAGCCGCGGCCCGCGTAGGGCCAGGGGCCGTCCTCGATGTCGGCGGTCAGCGCCTCGCCGAAGACGCCTGCGGCGGCGGTGGCGGCCGGGTCGCGGTCGACGCCGGTGACCGCATGCCCGCGCTCGGCGAAGAAGCGCATGTGGCGCCCGTGGCCGCAGGCCACGTCGAGCACCGCGGCGCCGGGCACCGCCAGGTGCGCCCAGCGCACGATCCAGTCCGACGGCGCGCCGCCGCCGTGCGAAAGCACTGCATCCTTCATGGGAAAAGCCGGGATCTGCCTCAGAAACAGGACCAGACCTGGTCGACCAGCGTGACCAGGAAGCTCGGGTGGACGTAGAGCGCGAACACGCCGCCCAGCGCCGCCAGCGCGGCGGCGAGCCAGCCGGCGTGGACCACATGGCGACGCATCTGCGGGGTCATCGGGCGATTGTCGCCGGCTTCAGCCCGGCACGGCGGCCGGCCGCGCGGCGCGCGCGATCGCGCTTTCCTTGACCGGAAGGTTGACGAGCGCCGCGAACACGCCGAGCGCGATCGCGAGGTACCAGACCACGTCGTAGCTGCCGGTGGTGTCGTAGAGGTAGCCGCCGAGCCAGACGCCGAGGAAGGAGCCGACCTGGTGGCTCAGGAACACGAAGCCGCTGAGCATCGACAGGTGCGCCACGCCGAAGATGCCGGCCACGATCGCGTTGGTCGCGGGCACCGTCGACAGCCAGAGGAAGCCCATCGCGGCCGAGAACAGGTAGACGCTCGCGGGCGACAGCGGCGCCAGCAGGAACAGCGCGATCGACACCGCGCGCGCGAAGTAGATCGCCGCGAGGATCTTGCGCTTGGCGAGCCGCTGGCCCAGCAGCCCCACGGTGTAGGTGCCGAACACGTTGAACAGGCCGATCAGCGCCAGCGCGTAGCCCGCGACCTCGGCCGGCAGGCTGCGGTCGCGCAGGTAGGTGGGCATGTGGATGCCGATGAACGCGAGCTGGAAGCCGCAGACGAAGTAGCCCGCCATCAGCAGGCCGAAGCTCGGGTAGCGGAAGGCCTCGCCCACGGCCTGCAGCACCGACTGCTCGCGGTGGCCCGCGAGCGCCGCGGTCTTCGGTTCGCGCAGCCCGAAGGCGAGCGGGATGATCACGAGCGCGAGCAGCGCCACCACCGCGAGCGCGGTCTGCCAGCCGAAGCCGGCGATCAGCCGGCCCTCGATCGGCGCCATCAGGAACTGGCCGAAGGAGCCCGCCGCCGCCGCCACGCCCATGGCCCAGGAGCGCCGCTCGACCGGGATCTGCCGCCCGATCACGCCGTAGATCACCGCATAGGTGCTGCCCGCCTGCGCCGCGCCGATCAGGATGCCCGCGCTGAGCGTGAACAGCAGCGGCGTCGGCGAATGCGCCATGCCGAACAGGCCGAGCGCGTAGAGCAGCGCGCCGCCGATCAGCACCCGGAACGCGCCGAAGCGGTCGGCCAGCATGCCCGCGAACACGCCGAACACGCCCCACGAGAGGTTCTGCACCGCGAGCGCGAACGAGAAGGTCTGTCGGCTCCAGTCCTGCGCCTGCGTGATCGGCTGCAGCCAGAGGCCGAAGCCGTGGCGGATGCCCATCGAGAGCGTGACGATCATCGCCCCGCAGAACAGGACTTGCTTGATCGAGAGGGTGGGGGCTGCGGGCGTCGACATGGCGTCGAATGTAGCGATTCGCGCCCCGGCCGGCAGCGCGGCGGGAAATCCCGATTGATGATTTCTCGGCGCGGTTTCGATGCGCGGCGCGCATCAACGGCGCGCCGCGGCCCGGCGCTGTACGGACATCCAGTTGTCGGGGAGGCGACTGACTACAATCCGCCCCCATGGCGACTCCCCCCAAGACCTCCAGCAGTTCCTCCGCCGCCTCCGGCTATTCCGAGGGCTCCATCCGCGTGCTCAAGGGCCTCGAGCCCGTGAAGCAGCGCCCGGGCATGTACACCCGGACCGACAACCCGCTGCACATCATCCAGGAAGTGCTCGACAACGCCGCCGACGAGGCGCTCGCGGGCCACGGCAAGAAGATCAAGGTCACGCTGCACGCCGACGGCTCGGTCAGCGTGGAAGACGACGGCCGGGGCATCCCCTTCGGCCTGCATCCGGAAGAGAAGGCGCCCGTGGTCGAGCTGGTCTACACGCGGCTGCATGCCGGCGGCAAGTTCGACAAGGGCTCGGGCGGCGCCTACAGCTTCTCGGGCGGCCTGCACGGCGTGGGCGTGTCGGTGACCAACGCGCTGTCGAAGCGGCTCGAGGTGGCCACGCACCGCGAGGGCTCGGTCGCGAAGCTGGCCTTCAGCGGCGGCGACGTGATCGAGGCGCTGGAGGTCCGCAGGCTCGAGGCCGGCGAGCGCCGCCAGGGCACCACGGTGCGCGCCTGGCCCGATCCCAAGTACTTCGAGAGCGCCGCGCTGCCGATGGGCGAGCTCACGCACCTGCTGCGCAGTAAGGCGGTGCTGATGCCCGGCGTGGGCGTCACCCTGGTCAACGAGAAGACCAAGGAAACGCAGCAGTGGCTCTACAAGGGCGGCCTCAGCGACTACCTGATGCAGACGCTCGCGGGCGACCCGGTGATCCCGCTGTTCGAGGGCGCCGGCCATGCCGACAAGAACGCCGACAACTTCGCCGAGGGCGAGGGCGCCGAATGGGCCGTGGCCTTCACCGAAGAGGGCCAGCCGGTGCGCGAGAGCTACGTCAACCTGATCCCCACCAGCGCCGGCGGCACGCACGAGAGCGGCCTGCGCGACGGGCTGTTCAACGCGGTCAAGAGCTTCATCGAGCTGCATTCGCTGCTGCCCAAGGGCGTGAAGCTGCTGCCCGAGGACGTGTTCGCGCGCGCCTCCTACGTGCTCAGCGCCAAGGTGCTCGACCCGCAGTTCCAGGGCCAGATCAAGGAGCGACTGAACTCGCGCGACGCGGTGCGGCTGGTGTCGAGCTTCGTGCGCCCGGCGCTCGAACTCTGGCTCAACCAGCACGTGGACTACGGCAGGAAGCTCGCCGAACTCGCGATCAAGGCGGCGCAGACGCGCCAGCGCGCGGGCCAGAAGGTCGAGAAGCGCAAGGGCTCGGGCGTGGCGGTGCTGCCCGGCAAGCTGACCGACTGCGAGAGCCGCGACACGACACACAACGAGGTCTTCCTGGTCGAGGGCGACTCCGCCGGCGGCAGCGCCAAGATGGGCCGCGACAAGGAGTCGCAGGCCATCCTGCCGCTGCGCGGCAAGGTGCTCAACACCTGGGAGGTCGAGCGCGACCGGCTGTTCGCCAACACCGAGATCCACGACATCTCGGTCGCCGTGGGCGTCGACCCGCACGGCCCCGACGACAACCCCGACCTGAGCGGACTGCGCTACGGCAAGATCTGCATCCTCTCGGACGCCGACGTGGACGGCTCGCACATCCAGGTGCTGCTGCT
>CBHTTS010000097.1:0-16256 GCA_966095775.1 uncultured Variovorax sp.
GGCTGAAGGTGACCTTCTTCTCTTCCAGGTCGGCCTGGCTGGCGAACTTCTTGGCGGCGGCGGTCATGGGGAACTCCTGCGGATCTGGTGTGTGTGTGGAATGGAGGCGGTCAGTGCGCGCCGAGGTAGGCGGCCTTGACCTTGGGGTCCTTGAGCAGCTCGCAGCCCGAGCCCTCGAGCGTGATCAGCCCGGTCTCGAGCACGTAGGCGCGGTCGGCCACGCCGAGCGCCTGGCGCGCCATCTGCTCGACGAGCAGGATCGTGAGGCCCGAGGCGCGCAGCTGGCGGATCGCCTCGAAGATGTCCCTGATGATCAGCGGCGCGAGCCCGAGCGAGGGCTCGTCGAGCAGCAGCAGCCGCGGCTCGCTCATGAGCGCGCGCGCGATCGCGAGCATCTGCTGCTCGCCGCCCGAGAGCGTGCCCGACAGCTGGTGCTGCCGCTCGCGCAGCCGCGGGAAGCGGTCGAACTCGCGCTCGATCGCGGCCTCGACGGCGGCGGCGTCGCGCCGGCGCGAGTAGGCGCCGAGCATCAGGTTCTCGCGCACCGTCTGGTCGGCGAACACGCCGCGGCCCTCGGGCGACATCGCCACACCCAGGCCCACGCGCCGGTGCGGCGGCACATGGGTGCAGTCCTTGCCGTCGATCAGGATGCGGCCCTCGCGCGCGGCCTCGAGGCCGACGATGCTCTTGAGCAGCGTGCTCTTGCCGGCGCCGTTGGCGCCGATGATCGTGACCACCTCGCCGGCGCGCACCTCGAGGCTCACGCCCTTCACGGCCTCGATGGCGCCGTAGGACACCTTCACGGATTCGAGTTTCAGCATGCTTGGGGTCCTCAGGCCAGGCGCGCCTGCACGGCCGGCGCGGCGGCCTGTTCCTGGTCGTCGTCCACGCCGAGGTAGGCCTCGACCACGCGCGGGTCGCACTGCACCTGCGCAGGCCGGCCCTCGGCGATCTTGATGCCGTAGTCGAGCACGATCACGTGGTCCGAGACCGACATCACGAGGTCCATGTGGTGCTCCACCATCAGGATGCTCACGCCGCAGCGGCCGATGCGCAGCAGCAGCTCGCCGAGCTCGGCGGTCTCCTGGGGATTGAGGCCCGCGGCGGGTTCGTCGAGCAGCAGCAGCTGCGGCTCGGTCGCGAGCGCGCGCGCCAGCTCGACCCGGCGCTGCAGCCCGTAGGGCAGGCTTCCCGCGGGCTGGTGCGCGAGGTGCGCCAGGTCCACCAGCGCGAGCAGCTGCAGCGCGCGCTCGCGCGTCGCGCGCTCCTGCCCGCGCGCCGACGGCAGCCCGAGCAGCGAGGCGGCGAAGCCGTTCGCCATCCGGCTGTGCCGCCCGAGCATGACGTTGTCGAGCACCGACAGGTCGGCGAACAGGCGCAGGTTCTGGAAGGTGCGCCCCATGCCCATGCAGCAGATCGCATGCGCGCTGCGGCCCGCGATCTCCTCGCCGAGGAAGCGGATCGAGCCGGCGGTCGGCACCACCACGCCCGTGAGCATGTTGATCATGGTGCTCTTGCCCGCGCCGTTGGGTCCGATCAGCGCGTGGATGTGGCCGCGCTGGAGCCGGAACGACACGTCCTGCGCGGGCTTCACGCCGCCATAGGACTTGGTCACGCCCTCGACCACGAGCAGGTCGCCGCCGCCCGCGGCCGGCCCGATCGCCGCGGCGGCCTGGTGCGGCGCGGCCGGCACGGCGGGCGCCGCGCGGCCGCGGCGCCGGAACCACTGGCCGAACATGCCCGTCACGCCGCCCGGCATGACGTAGAGCGCGAACAGCAGCAGGAAGCCGTAGAGGAAGTGCTGCGCCGAGGGCCAGCGCGCGAGCATCGCGTCGACTGTGGTCAGGATCACCGTGCCGACCAGCGGCCCGTACATCGAGCCCGCGCCGCCGAACAGCACCAGCAGCAGGATGAAGATCGACAGGTGGAAGGTGATGAAGTCCGAGTTGATGTACTGGTTCTGCTGCGCGACCAGCGCGCCCGCGATGCCGCAGGTCACGGCCGCGACCACGAAGGCCATGACCTTGCCGCGGTAGACGCGCACGCCCACCGAGGCCGAGGCGATCTCGTCGGCCTGCAG
The DNA here is from genome assembly GCA_966095775.1 of uncultured Variovorax sp. GTDB lineage: Bacteria > Pseudomonadota > Gammaproteobacteria > Burkholderiales > Burkholderiaceae_C > Variovorax. The sequence continues at coordinate 2,081 of CBHTTS010000097.1, forward strand.
CGACAGCAGCGCGCGCCCGAAGCGGCCCCGCAGCAGGTTGCGCAGCAGCAGGTGCGCGAGCGCGCACAGCACCACCGCGAACCAGACCCACTGCAGCGTGCTCAGCGGCTGCCCGTTCCAGGTGACGGGCCGGATGCCGTAGATGCCCTGCGCGCCGCCGAACACCTCGGTCCATTCGCCCACCAGCTTCTCGACCACGATGCCGAAGGCCAGCGTCACCATCGCGAGGTACGGTCCCTTGACGCGCAGCGAGGGCAGCGCGATCAGCACGCCGCACAGGCCCGAGATCGCCGCCGCCGCCACGAGCGCGAGCCAGGGGCTGATCTCGGTGCGCGTGGTCAGGAGCGCGACCGCGTAGGCGCCGGCCGCGAACAGCCCCGCCTGCCCGAGCGACTTCTGGCCCGCGTAGCCCACGAGCACGTTCATGCCGGCCGCGCAGAGGTAGTAGACGCACATCATGAAGACGATGCGCAGGTAGTAGTCGTTGCCGAAGAACGAGGTCGCGACGATCACGCCGGCCGCGGCCAGCAGCACGCCCAGGAGGTGGCCGCCGCGCGTCATACCTTCTCCACCATCGGCTTGCCGAACAGGCCCGTGGGCCGGAACGCGAGCACCAGGATCACGAGCGCGAACACCGCGACCTCGCGCCACTGCGCCTGCCAGAGGTTGACCAGCGACTCGATCACGCCGAGCGCGAAGCCGCCGATGACGCAGCCGCGCGGATTGCTCAGGCCGCCGATCATCGCGCCCGAGAAGCCCTTGAGCCCGACCGTGAGCCCCATGAAGAGCGAGGCCTGCGCGATCGGCGCGAGCAGGAAGCCCGAGAGCCCCGCGAGCGCGGAGCTCACGACGAAGGCGCCGATCATCACCGCGTTGGTGTTGATGCCCATGAGGCTCGCGACGTTGCCGTTGGCCGCCACAGCGCGCATCGCCTTGCCGATCATGGTGCGGTTCATGACGCGGTCGAAGCCGATCATGATGACCACCGCCACCGCGAGCGTCAGCAGCTCCTGCGGACGCACGCCGATGCCGAAGAGGCGCAGCACGCCGTCGCCCACCGGCCCGGGCACCACCACCGGCTTCGGTCCCCAGATCGCGAGTCCGATGCTCTGCAGGATCACGCCGAAGCCCAGCGTGCTCATGACCCAGGCCATGCCCGGGCGGCCCGCGAAGGGCCGCACGCCGACCAGGTAGAGCAGCCAGCCCAGCAGGCCCATGACGCCGAGCGCGGCGAGCAGGGCGAGCAGCTGCGCGCCCGCGCCGGGCAGCGCCGAGCCGAAGGTGGTCGAGCTCACGGGCAGCCCCAGCACCAGGAAGAGCGCGCTCATGCCGATGAAGGCGCCCGCGGACACGAACTCGCCGTGCGAGAAGTTCAGTGTCTTGGTCGTGGTGAACGTGATGCTGAAGCCCAGCGCCACCAGCGCGTAGGCCCCGCCCACGGCCAGGCCGCTGAGAATCGCCTGCAGGAGCGCCTCTGTCATGTCGCCTTCTCGTTACTGCTTGAAGTCGGCGGCCGCGAGGCCGGCGATGACCGGGTCGGTGTAGGGCAGCAGCTTGCCGTCCTTCCAGCGGATCCACACCAGGTCCCTGGCGGTGAGCGCCTCGTGGTTCGCCTTGCCGAAGGGCTTCTCGTAGGTCTTGAGCACGCCCTGCACCGGCGCCTTCAGGTCCTCGAGCGCGAGGCGCACGGCCGGGCCGTCGACGCTGCCGGCCTGCTTCGCCGCGGCGGCATAGAGCAGCACCGAGTCGTAGCCGTGCAGCGCGAACGAGAACGAGCCCGGCGCCTTGAGCTTCGCGCCGATGCGGTCGAAGAGCTTCTGCTGCGCGGGCGTGCGCGTCTCGCTCACGGTGCGCATGAAGATCGGCTTCTCCGCGAGCGCCTTGCCCGCCGCGTCGTAGAAGGTGATGTTGTCGGCCGCCCACGAGCTCAGCACCAGCGGGAAGTAGTTGATCTTTTCCATGCTGCGCACCAGCTGCGCGATCGGCGTGCCCTGCGCCCAGACCACCACCGTGTCGACGCCGGCCGACTTCATCTTGCCGAGCTGCGAGGTCATGTCGGTGTCGCCGACGCCGAAGCGCTCGGTCGCGGCGACCTTGATGCCCTGCAGCTTGGCGATCTCCTCCATGTCCTTCAGGCCGCCCTGGCCGTAGCCCGTGGTCTCGGCCAACAGGCCGACCACCTTGGACTGCGCGGCGTTCTTCTTCACGTAGGCCATCAGCGCCGCGACCTGCTCGCGGTCGACCATCGAGACGCGGAACATGTAGTTGTCGGCGCCCGCGCTCATCGGCTTGGTGATGTCCGTGCCCGATCCCACGTTGCCGATCACCGGCACCTTCTTCTGGTTCGCGATGTGCTTCCAGGCCATGGCGTTGCCCGAGTTGGTGGGGCCGAACACGGCCGCGACCTTCTCGTTGTCGATCAGCTCGCTCATGTTCTGGATCGACTTTGGCGGCGCCGAGGTGTCGTCGCGCGTCACGAGCGCGAGCTTCCGGCCGAGCACGCCGCCGGCGGCGTTGATGTCGGCGATCGCGGCCTCCATGCCGAGCACCGCCGCCTGGCCGCTCTGCGCCGAGGGCGAGGCGGACAGGTCGCCGTTGTAGCCCAGCTTGATGTCTTGGGCGCTCGCGGCCGCGGCGGCCACGAGGCTCGCGGCCAGAACGGCGCGCTGGAAGAACTTGGGAATGCGCATGGCTGTCTCCGTTGGGTTTTTCTCTGGGTTGCGAAGCGGTGCTCAGGCGGCGAGGAAGCCGCCGTCCACGGGCAGCGTGGCACCCGTCACGTAGCTGGCCATCGCCGAGGCGAGGAAGACGACCGGGCCGACCAGCTCCTCGGGCTGGCCCACGCGCGCCATCGGCGTGCGCTGCATGAAGCGGTCGAGCCGCTCGGGCGCCTCGCGCGTGTACGAGGTCATCGGCGTCTCGATCACGCCGGGCGCGATCGCGTTGACGCGGATGCCGTCCTTCGCGAGCTCGACCGCGAGCGCCTGCGTCATCAGCTTGACCGCGCCCTTCGAGGGCGAATAGCCCACCGAATGGGGGATGCCCGCGCTCGAGGCGATCGAGGCCACGTTGATGACCACGCCGCGCGTCGCGCGCAGGGCGCCGAGCCAGGCCTGCACCGGATGGAAGCTGCCCATCACGTTGACGCCGAGCGTGCGCTCGAGGTTGGCGGCCGCCTGCGGGCTGTCGAGCCCCTCGCGGATGATGATGCCGGCGTTGTTGACCAGGATGTCGATCGCGCCGGCCTCCTCGGCCACGACCTGCGCGAGCGCATGGCAGGCCTCGGCCGAGGTCACGTCGAGCCGGTAGGCCAGCGCGCGGCCGCCCGCGGCCTCGATCTCGGCCGCGACGGCGCGCGCGTTGCCTTCGTCGAGGTCGGTGACCACGATGCGCGCGCCGGCGCGGGCGAGGCCGCGCGCAATGGCGCGGCCGTTGCCCTGGCCCGCGCCCGTGACGAGCGCGAGGCGGTCCGCGAGCACGCGCGGCGCGATGGTGTCGGTGATGTCCATGGGTCCGGTGGTCCTTGTGAAGTCGAAGCTCAGGCCGCCTGCGCGAGGGGCTGCGCCGCGGGCGCGGCCGGGGCGGCGGATGCGGGTCGTCCGAGCCGGCCCGCGAGCGTCTGGCCGACGATGTAGCCGAAGGTCAGCGCAGGGCCGAGCGTGATGCCGGCGCCGGGATAGTTGCCGCCCATGATGCTGGCCGCGTCGTTGCCGACCGCATAGAGGCCCGCGACCGGCCGGCCGCTTTTCGTGAGCACCCGGCACGAGGCGTCGGTCGCGAGCCCCGCGAAGGTGCCGATCTCGCCCACCACGATCTTGATCGCGTAGTACGGGCCCTGGCGGATCGGCGCCATGCACGGGTTCGGCGTGACGAGCGAATCGCCCTGGAAGCGGTTGTAGGCGGTGCTGCCCTTGGCGAAGCGGGTGTCGACGCCCTGCACGGCATCGCGGTTGAAGGCGGCCACCTCCTCCGCGAGCGCGTCGGCCGGCACGCCGATCGCCTGCGCCAGCGCCTGCAGGCTGTTCGCGCGCTTCAGGTAGCCGCTCTTCAGGTGGCGGCCGATCGGCAGCGGGAACGGCGCCACGCAGCCCATGCCGTATTCGCGCAGGTGCTTGTGGTCGCAGACGAGCCAGCAGCTCACCTCGGGCGCGCCCGCGCAGGCCTTGACCAGGTCCTGCACGAAGTCGTGATACGAGAGCGCCTCGTTGGTGAAGCGCCGGCCCTCGCGCGTGACCGCGATCACGCCGGGCTTGGCCCGGTCGATGAAATGCGGCATCACGCCCTCGGAGCCGTCCTTGCGCCTGGTCACCGAGGTCGGGCACCAGGCGGCCGCGTTGGGGATCGTGGGATCGACCCAGCCGCCCACCGATTCGCCCAGGCGCAGCCCGTCGCCGGTGTTGAGCGCGGGCGACGGCGTGTAGTGCTCGCGGCCCGTGGGCGCATGCGGGAACAGGGCCTTGCGGCGCTCCACGTCGTAGGGAAAGCCGCCGCAGGCCAGCACCACGCCGCGGCGCGCCCGCACCTCGACCGACCGGCCCTCGCGCAGCACCGTGGCGCCGACGACCGCATCGCCTTCGACGACCAGCCTGCTGACCGGCGACTCGAGCCAGACCGGGATGCCGAGGTCCATGCCGGCCTTCGCGAGCCGGCCCGCGAGTGCGTTGCCGTTGGTCAGCGTCATGCCGCGGCCGTGGCGCAGCACGTCGAGCAGGTGGCCGCCGAAGCGGCGCGCCACGTAGAAGAAGGACTCGAAGGACTTGAACGCGCGCAGGAAGTGCCACAGCTCCTTGCCCGAGCCGAGCATCATGCCGAACACCGTGAGCTCGGGCACCGGCGGCGCGAGCTGCGCCACGCGGCTGCCGAGTTCGCGCGCATCGAAGGGCCGCGTGACCATCGAGCGGCCCGCGGGCTGGCCGCCGGGCGCCTCGGCGTGGTAGTCGGGGAAGACCGGCGGCATGTCGAACTGCACGCAGGTGTGTTCGGTGAAGAAATCGATCGCCTTCGGCCCGTGCTCGAGGAAGGCATCGACGCGCGCGGGATCGAAATGCGTGCCCGCCTCGTGCTGCAGGTAGGCGCGCGCGGCGCCCGGCGCCTCGTGGATGCCCTGCGCCGTGGCGAGCCGCGTGCCGGGAATCCACAGCCAGCCGCCCGAGCGCGCGGTGGTGCCGCCGTAGACCGGCGCCTTGTCGACCACCAGCACCTCGAGCCCGTGATGCGCCGCCGTCACCGCGGCCGACATGCCCGAGGCGCCCGTGCCGACCACGAGCACGTCGACCGTCGTTTGCTGCTCATTCATTTGACCTTCGCTCCTTCTGCCGCCGGGTCCCGGCGTCGCTGGACGTTAGTATGGTGCTAACGCATCTTGTTCTATCTAATGATTTACCCTGAACTAATCGAGTAGATACAATCAAACCATTAGGAGGCGACGATGGGCACATCCGACGACAGCGAGAGCAACGACGCGGGCGCCGAGAAGGAGCGCAGGGGCATCCAGTCGATCGAGGCCGGCGGCCAGCTGCTGCTGGCGCTGGGCGCGCACGGGCGGCCGATGCCGCTGCGCGAACTCGCGAAGGCCGCCGACATGGCGCCCGGCAAGGCGCACCCCTACCTCGTGAGCTTTTCGAAGCTGGGCCTGGTGACGCAGGAGGCGTCGACGGGCTACTACTGGCTCGGGCCGACCGCGATGCAGCTCGGCCTCGTGACCCTGCGCATGCTCAACCCGGTGCGCGAGGCCACGCCCTATGCGGAGAACCTCGCGCGCGAGACCGGGCACAGCGTGGCGCTGTCGGTGTGGGGCAACCAGGGGCCGACGATCGTGTTCCTGTTCGACGCGATCTATCCGCTGCACACGAACATCCGCACCGGCACCGTGATGTCGCTCGCGAACACGGCCACGGGACGGCTGTTCGCGGCCTACCTGCCGGCCAAGCTGATCGAGGAGTCGCTGCTCGAGGACGAGCGCCGGCTCGGCCCCGACATCGCGGCGCCGATCGACCACCGCGAGCTGCAGGACATGCTCGCCGAAGTGCGCAAGCACCGCGTCTCACGCTCGGTCAACAACCCCACGCCGGGCGTCTGCTCGTTCGCGGCGCCGGTGTTCGACTACTCGGGCAACATCGTGCTGGGCATCACGCTGATGGGCCGCTCGCGCTCCTTCGACAGCGACTGGAACGGCACGCAGGCGCAGGCCGTGAAGGCCTGCGGCATCGAGGTATCGAAGCGGCTGGGGCACCAGCCGCTGCGGGTGGGCTGAGCGTTCGGCTCAGCGCCGCGCCCACGCCACCATCGGCGCGAGCAGCGCGGGCCGCCAGGCCAGCGCGAACGCCACCGCGACGGCGGCGCCGGTCAGGGTCATGACCCACACCAGGACCGCCATCGTGGGATGGTCCGCGCGCAGGCACAGCACCAGCGCGAGGACGATCGCGAGCGCGGCCGCGCAGCGCATCGCGATCGCCGTGCCGGCGCCGAGCGGCGCGCTGCCGCGCACCTGCTCCCAGTGCACGTCCATCGCGAGCGCGAGCCAGGCCATCCCCGCGAGGTTGGCGAGCACGGCCGCGAGCAGCAGCAGCGCGTCAGACACGGTCGGCCTCCGCCATCGGCACCGGCTTGAGCGTGCCGCCGCCGCCCGCGGCGGACGCCACCACGTCCTGGCGCTCGCGCCGGCGCAGCCGCAGCGCCGCGAACACCGCCAGGCCCGCGCTGGCGAGCAGCGCGAGGTCGAAGCCGGCCACGGGCCAGTAGGCCTCGGCGAGCGTCTTGCCGAGGTGGTCGCCGGTGGTGATCCAGTTCAGCGCCACGGCCGCGACGGCCAGCACCGCGATGGCCCAGCACTGCTCGCGCCAGGCCGGCGCGAGCCGGGCCTCGGCGACCGGCGCGCTGCGCCAGGCCGCATGCGCGAAGGCCAGCAGCCAGCTGCCCCAGAACACCGACTTCTCCCAGTCGCCGCGGTGCGCCAGGTCCGCTGGCAGCAGGCGGTTGGCCACCAGGATCGCGAGCGCCGCGATCACCATGCCGGTGACCGTGGTCACCGCGAGCGCATCGACGCAGCGCACCGCGCGGCTGCCCTGCTTGGCATGCTGGGCCTTGCGCTTCTCGACGAAGAAGAAGAAGCCGGTGGCGATGCAGGCGCAGCCCAGCAGGCCGCCCAGCACGTAGAGCCAGCGCAGCATCCAGTGCTCGAAATGCTGCAGGTGCAGTCCGGTGAGGAAGTTGTTGATGCTCGCCACGGGCGTCGGCGGCGGCTCCTCGAGGATCACCTTGCCCGTGGCCGCCTCGAAATGGACCGCCTGGCCCACGAGCGCGACGCGGTCGCTGCCGGCGCGGAAGATGCTCACGTAGGCGTTGGCGTCGCCCACATGGTTGATCTGCAGGAAACCGACCTCGCCGGGCATGTCGCGCGCGGCCCAGCGGCGCTTGGCCTCGACCACCATCGCGTCGACCGAGGCCATCGGCGCGGGCACGCCCGCGGGCTTGAAGGCCAGGCCCTTGGCCTTGGCCTCGGCCATCGCGTGCGACTGGGCCTGCGGCTTGAGCATGGTCTCGGACACCGGCAGGTAGATGCCCGCGAAGATCGTCAGGCCCGAGAGCGCGAAGATGAAGTGGAACGGCAGCGCGACCACGCCCGTGAGGTTGTGCAGGTCGAGCATGCTGCGGCGCACGTGCTTGCCGGGCCGGAAGGTGAAGAACTCGCGGAAGAACTTGCGGTGCATCACCACGCCGCTGACCAGCGCCGCGAGCATCACCAGCGCCGCGAGCGCGACGATCCAGTAGCCGAGCGACTTCCACTCGATGTGCAGGCTGTAGTGCAGCGGATAGAAGAACTCGCTGCCGATCTTGAGCTGGTCGTGCGGCAGCACGGCGCCGCTGCGCGGATCGATCGTGACGTGGCCGTGCACGTGGTCGTCGGGATCGTTCGGGTTGTTCGTGACCGCGTACTCGGCATACATCGCGAGCACCGGGTCGCGGTGCGTGGTGTAGGCGCTCCAGTTCATCAGCGGCAGCTCCTTCGGCAGCGGGCCGCCGACGCGCGAGCGCGCCGCGGCGAGCTCCTCTTCCTCGGGCTGGATGGTCTTGAAGATCGGCGCGAGCACGCGGTCGAACGAAGGCATCACCTGCGGCTCGAAGCGCGTCTGCGGGATCGCCCAGCGGTCGATCTCGCGATCGAACACCGACAGCGCGCCGAAGAAGAACGCGATCATCAGCACGTAGCCGAGCACCAGGCCGAACCAGGTGTGGAGCCACGCCATCGAGAGGCGGAAGGACTGGAACATGGGCGTCGATTCCTTTTCTTGTCTTCTGTGCTCGTGCTTCTTCCGCTCAGCCCGCACCGCCCAGCAGCAGCCAGGCCGCGCCGGTCATCAGCGCCCCGCCCCCCGCGAGCACGCCCCAGGCGCGGCGCAGGCTGCGCGCGGCGAAGGCCCAGCAGAAGCAGGCCAGGAACACGAGGAAGGCCAGCAGGTTGCACAGCAGCCGGGCGTCCTCGTAGTCCACGCCCGCGGCCAGCTGCAGGGCGATCCCCAGGGTCACGAAGCCCCAGACGAAGGCATAACCGCCGAGCAGGCTGGCGGCCACGCGCGATGCGATGTGCAAGGGCGTCATCTTGATGTCGGAATGCGCAGGAAGGTCGGACGGGATCGAGAGAATGCGAGCGAGTCGCATTCTTATTGTAGGACGCGCGGGCGCCGCGGCCTCTCAATGTCCTTGCGAAGTGCGGGGCGTCGGGCGAGCGATCACCGACAGGGCCATCCGCGACCTGCCCCACCCGGCCGCGCCGTTCCTGGGACCCCGCTGCCTCGGAGCAACCTATTCCCACCATCTCTGCTGCCGGTCGACAAACAGCGTGCACTCCGGAATCGCGAGCTTGCCGCCGGACCATGCCGGCCTGACCCGCTTCTGGAAGTGGGCCGACAGCAGCACGGCGCGCCCCGCGACGGGCCTGACCCAGAGCCGCGAACGCCGGTCGTAGCCGCCGCCCGTCTGCTCCCGCCCTGCCTTGCGCCAGGTTTGCTCGGGCACGTGCAGCGTGACGGGCGCGAAATGGACCGGGCGCAGCAGTTGCCCTTCGGCCCAGTAGTAGACGCGCCCGAAGCAGGCCGCATGGCACCAGCGCTCCCAGGCGGCCGGGCTGTACCTTTCGAAGCCGAGCTCGCCCTCGGGCAGCGCGACCCAGACCACGGCGATGCCGAGCCGGTGGTAGGCGACGGTGCGCGCGGCGATGTGGTCGATGCCCAGCACGCTGCGCTGCACCTCGACGGCGACCGGGACCCCGGCAATGAGGGCGAACACGTCGGCGATCGCGCCCGGCAACCGCTTCTCGAGTTCGAGGCCGGCGACGTTGGGCTCGCTGCGCAGCGCGTCGTGGATGGCGAGCTTCACGAGCCGGTGGTCCTCGGTCTCGCCGACACCGGCGCGGCACGAGGTCGAGGCCTTGTGCGCGAAGTGGTGGATGCGGATCGGACCCTTTCGCAGCGTCATGTCCGCCGCGCAGCCCAGGCACAGGAAGGGCCCATCGCCGCGCTGCGCATCGCGCGCAGCCGTCTTGAGGCCGTCGGACTGGCGAATGGCTGTGAGCATGCCGGGCGCTCAGTGGTAGTCGTCGGCCAGCGCGAAATCGCCGCCGCCGGGCCGTTCCATCTCCCGTTCGAGGATGAAGACGAACAGCCGCTGGAGATCCGCTTCGGCCTGGCGCGTGAAGCGGACCGTATAGCTCACTTCTTCTTCGACGAAGCGCGCGCAGTTGCCTTCGTGCGCGCGTCGTCCAGGCCGCGCCGCAGGCTCCGAAGGACGGCTTCGGCGCTGACGTAGTCCCCGCTTTGCCGGGCCTCGTCACGGGCCTGCAAGCCTCGGGCGACGAATGCGTCCTGCAGGCGGCGGCGCTGGACGCCTGCGCGGACCGCGGCCTCGACGAACTCGGACAACGTCTCGCCTTCGTTCAGCACGGACTCGACCTCGGCGCGGAACTCGGGCTCGACCCTGAGCGACGGCAGTGTGGCGGTCGTCATGCCTCATCGTATCGCAAACGCGATGCATCAGCGCCCGCGCCGCCGAATGGCGCTTGTCGCGAGGCGCCGCGCCCGCGTAGCATGCACGGCTTTTCGATCCCGCCCGCTGCGTTCTTCCGCCCCACGGGGCATGGAGTGAGACATGAACACGGAAGCATTCGATCCGAAGCCCGCCGGCCGTCGCCGCCGCCTGTTGCGCGGCCTCGCGGCCGGCATCGGCGCCGCGGCCGCGCTGCCGCGCTGGGTGCAGGCCCAGGCCGCGCCCGTCGCGCCGCCGAGCACCGTCACCCAGCCGCCGCGCGACTTCGGCCCGAACGGCGCGCCGACGACCTACTTCACCGATCCCGACGTGCTCACGGTCGATCCCGCCTTCGACGCGCTGCGCCAGCCCAACGCGCCGATCCAGCGCCTATGGACCGGCGCGCTGTGGTCCGAAGGGCCGGCGTGGAACGGAGTCGGGCGCTTCCTCGTGTGGAGCGACATCCCGAACAACCGGCAGCTGCGCTGGAGCGAGGACGACGGCCATGTGAGCGTGTTCCGCGCGCCGTCGAACAACAGCAACGGCAACACCTTCGACTACCAGGGCCGGCAGCTCTCGTGCGAGCACCTCACGCGCCGCCTCGTGCGCTACGAGCTCGACGGCTCGGCCACGGTGCTGGCCTCGCACTTCAACGGCAAGCGGCTCAACTCGCCGAACGACGTGGTGCCGCATCCCGACGGCAGCTACTGGTTCACCGATCCGCCCTACGGCGCGCAGCTCTACGAAGGCGCGGTCGATGCGCCCGGCGGCCCCGCGAACCGCGCGGGCCGGCTCAACCCGCGGCTCGGCCAGCCGCCCGGCATCGGCGGCGACAAGCGCGAGCTGCCGACCGCGGTCTACCGGCTCGACAAGAACGGCACGCTCTCCCAGGTGGCCGGCGAGGACATCGTGCCCGATCCGAACGGCCTGTGCTTCTCGCCCGATTTCAAGAAGCTCTACATCGTGAGCACGGGCCAGGGGCCGGGCGACACCATCGCGGGCGGCAAGGGCGACATGTACGTGTTCGACGTGGGCGCGGACAACCGCCTGAGCGGCGGGCGGCGCTTCAGCGACTTCATGGTCGACGGCGTGAAGTGCGCGCCCGACGGCGTGCGCGCCGACGTCGACGGCAACCTCTGGTGCTCGAGCAACGCGGGGCGCAGCGTGGGCTACAGCGGGGTGACGGTATGGAATCCGCAGGGCCGGCTGATCGGCCGCATCCGGCTGCCCGAGGTCTGCGGCAACGTGTGCTTCGGCGGGCCGAAGCGCAACCGCCTGTTCATGGCCGCGAGCCAGTCGCTCTACGCGGTCTACACCGCGACGCAGGGCGCGGCGCCCAGCTGAACGGGGCGCGGCCTAGCGGAACGGCACGCGCTTGTAGGGGCTGCGCGCATCGCGCAGCAGCATCGCGTTGGTGCGCACCAGCGCTTCCTGCCGCGCATCGGAATACTTCCAGATCAGGCCGCCCGCGATGTAGGCCGCGCTGACCTGCGCCCAGTTGGCATAGGCGGTGCGCACGCGCCCCGCGAGCCCCGAGGCGAAGCGCTCGAACTCGGCGCGTTCGATGTAGCCCAGGTCCACGGCCCAGCGCGAGAGGCTCGCGAGGCGCACGGCATCCCAGGCGACCAGGTCCTCGATCTCGGCGGGCTGCACGCCGAGCGGGTCGCGCAGGTCGTCCATCCAGTCGTCGTAGGCGCTCATCAGCGCCGCGATGTCGGCCACGCTCTTGCCGGTCTGGTTGGCGAAGGCCTGGTAGTTGAGCTCGTTGCGCAGCTTGAGCATGAACAGGCCCGGGAACACCAGCGAGGCCACGCTGCGCAGCAGCAGCGGCGCCGAGCGGTGCGCGGCATCGACCTTCTGCAGCGCCTGCCAGACGCCGCGGTACTTGTCGCGGTGGCCCTCCTCGACGAGCCACTGCGCGGTCTGCTCGAAGCTGCGGCGGTCCTTGACGCCCCACATGCTCGCGATGCCGTCGCGCAGCGTCTCGGGGTCCTGGCCGGTCTCGACCGCGTCGACGTAGTTGCCGTTGAAGGCCGACAGCGGCGCGCTCAGCGTCACGAGCCAGCGCTCCTCTGGCGAGCACTGGCTGTCCTCGGCGAAGTGCAGCTCGTCGTTGTCCAGCAGCGCGTGGCCGACCTGGTCCATCAAACCCATGGGGGCTCCTGTAGCGAAAAGTGATCGGCCGCGAGTCTATGCAAGGCCCGCGCGCGCCGCCAGTTGGAAGAAGGTTCACATCGGCCCTTCGCGGCTCGTTAAGATGCGCGCGGCCGCGCACCGCCCCGGCCTGCCCTGCTCTCCCTTCGACGAGGAACTTCCAGTGACCATCAACCTGCAAACGCTCAAGTGCGGCGAATGCGGCAGCGGCGCGCTCCAGCGCTCCGGGCTCAACCAGTACACCTGCGCGCACTGCGGCTCGGTCTCGATCGTCGAGGACGACGTGTCCGCGCGGCTGGAACGCGTGCTCGAGCAGGTCAAGAACGAGGCGGGCCGCCGGCTCGCGGCCGAGCAGGCGGCGCGCCAGCAGCACGTGGGCCGGGCGATGGGCATCGCGGCGGTCGCGATCGCGGGCCTGGTCGTGGTGGTGTTCGCCGTCACCGCGCTGCTCACGGGCGGCCGCAAGGATTCGGGCACGGTGGCCAGCCGGCCCCAGGCGGTGTCGAGCGCGCCGCGCAGCATTCCGGCCGACGGGCTCAAGCTCGATGCGCCGCGCCAGGTGCTGGTCGGCAGCGGCAGCTCGGCCCGGCCGCGGCTGCTGGTGGTCGCGCGCAACGAGACCGGGCAGCCGCTCGAACGCCCGAGCATCAAGGCCGTGTTCTACGACGGCGACAGCCGCATCGGCGAGCGCAGCGAATCGCTGCCGGTCGGCACGCTCGCGCCCGGCGAGAGCGCGCCGGTGCTGATCGACCTGCCGGGCGACCGCAACGTCACGCGCCAGGAGCTGCAGGTCTCGCCGCTGTCCGCGCCGTACCGCAGCGTCGAGGGGCCGGCGCTGAAGTTCGCGCGCGCGCGGCTGGTGCAGCAGGACGACAACCTGCGCCTGGTCGGCCGCATCGTGAACGACCGCAAGGACCGCGCGATGCTGGCCGGCGTCGAGGTGCTGGTCACGGTCTACGACGATGCCGGCGCGGTGATCGGCTACGGCCGCGGCTTCTCGCAGGCCAACGAGATCGCGCCCGGCGAGCGCAGCGCGGTCGACGTGCGCGTCGAGCGCATCGGCAACCGCCAGGCGCCGGTCGCGGCCTGGGACTACCGCATCGACTACAACCTGATCGAGGACCCGCAGCAGGGCCGCACGCGCGTGCTCGGTCCGGCGCGCGTGGTGCGCACCGCCGCCGCGCCCGAGACCTTCCACCCGTCGCTGCGCCTCGGCAGCGAGGACCTGCTCGCCGAGGACGCCGAGCGCTTCGATGCCGCGAAGATCGAGCTGGCGCCGCTGGTGCCGGCGCGCGACATCACGCAGCGGCCGGTGTACCTCGCCGAAGTGGTCAACCGCAGCAGCGACGCGATCGCGGTCGCGCCCGGCGCCGTGATCTCGCGCTACGACGGCAGCCGCCTCGACGGCACCACCGCGGTCGGCGGGCCGGCCTACCTCTACCCCGGCGAGCGCTTCCCGGTGCTGCTGGAGCCGCGCGGCGGCGACCGCATCACCGCCACCCGCGTCGAATGGAAGCCGATGCGCCGCGCCGCCCTGCCCGGCGCGCGCGCGCCGCTGCAGGTGAGCGTGACGGACACGCGCGCGGCCACGAGCAGCGTGCTCGTCAACTTCAGCCGGCGCTACAGCTACAAGTACGTCGACGTCAGCGGCACGGTCGCGAACCCCACGCAGACCATCGTGCGCAAGGTGCGGCTGTGGGTGAGCCTGCGCGACGCCGCGGGCCAGCTCGCGGGCTTCACGCTGCTCGACAACCTGCCCGCGATCGCGCCCGGCGAGAGCGTGCCGTTCCAGGCCAAGGTCGACCAGTACGGGCGCGACTTCGCGCGCGTGGAGACGCTGTTCCAGACCGAGTAGGCCGGCGCCGCCCGGCGCATCCGGTTAGCATCGAACGCTGGGGCGCTGCCAGGAAGATCATTCACCAATGCGGATATTGCTCGTCGAGGACGACCGGGTGCTGGCCGACGCGCTCTCGCGCGCGCTGGTGCAGTCCGCCCATGCGGT
>CBHTTS010000098.1:0-16138 GCA_966095775.1 uncultured Variovorax sp.
ATATCAGCGAATCCCGATCGCTTGCCTAGAGGGGAAAGGAACGAAGCCGGCGTCCGCTCCCCGCAGGACGGGCTGCGCACCTACGCGGCGGCGGCGGCCTTGCACCGATGATGCGGCGCGCCATGAAGCTGATCCACTCGCTCTATTCCGCGGTCCACGCGCTGATGGCGCTGGCCTTCGCCATCGCCTCGCTGGTGCTCGTCGCGATCGCCGCGCGCGCGGGCTGGGGCGCGGTCGCGCAGGGGTTCGACCTGCGCACGGCCGAGGCCATCATCGAGGCCGTGGGCCTGCTCGCGGCCGGCGTGGTGGCGCTGCAGATCTCGCAGACGGTGCTCGAGGAGGAAGTGGTGCGCGACGCCCACATCAGCGCACCGACGCGCGTGCGGCGCTTCCTCTCGCGCTTCATGGTGGTGATCGTGGTGGCGGTCGCGGTCGAGGCGCTGGTCGCGATCATCAAGGCACGCGAGGAACCGGCGCTGATGCTGCATGCGGCCGTGCTGCTCGGCGCCGTCGGGCTGGTGATGGCGGGCTGGGGCGTCTTCATCCGCCTCAACCGTTCGGCCGAGGAGCTCGAGCCCGAGGCCATGGAAGAGGCCAAGCGCGAAGACAGGAAGCTGAAGTGACGCCCCCGTGCCGAGGGCGCGCTATCCGGCGGCGATCCAGCCCGCCGCCTTCTCGGCCATCATCAGGGTCGGGCTGTTGGTGTTGCCGCTCGTGATCGTCGGCATCGCGCCCGCGTCGACCACGCGCAGGCCCTGCACGCCGCGCACGCGCATGCGCGCATCGAGCACCGCCATCGGGTCGCCGTCGGCGCCCATCTTGGTGGTGCCGACCGGATGGAAGATGGTGGTGGCGATGTCGCCGGCCAGCCGCGCCAGGTCGTCGTCGCTCTGGTACTGCACGCCGGGCTTCCATTCCTCGGGCCGGTACCTGGCGAGCGCGGGCTGCGCGGCGATGCGGCGCGTCACGCGCAGCGAATCGGCGGCCACCTTGCGGTCCTCGTCAGTGCTCAGGTAGTTGGGCGCGATGGCCGGCGCGTCCTCGAAGCGCGGGCTCTTGATGCGCACCGTGCCGCGGCTCGTGGGATTGAGGTTGCACACGCTCGCGGTGAAGGCCGGGAAGCTGTGCAGCGGCTCGCCGAAGGCGTCGAGCGACAGCGGCTGCACGTGGTATTCGATGTTGGGCCACGCGTGGTCGGGCGAGCTGCGCGTGAAGGCGCCCAGCTGCGAGGGGGCCATGCTCATCGGGCCGCTGCGCTTCATCAGGTACTCGAGCCCGATGCGCGCCTTGCCGAACATCGACGAGGCCAGCACGTTGAGCGTGGGCGCGCCGTCGATCTTGTAGACCGCGCGGATCTGCAGGTGGTCCTGCAGGTTGGCGCCGACGCCGGGCGCGTCGACCAGCACCTCGATGCCGTGCCGCTGCAGCAGCTCGGCCGGACCGATCCCCGAGAGCTGCAGCAGCTGCGGCGAGCCGATGGCGCCGCCGCAGAGGATCACCTCGCGCGTGGCGCGCGCCGTGATCATCTCGCGGCCGTCCCAGACCTGCACGCCGGTGCAGCGCGGGCGCCCGTCGGCGCCGGTCTCGAACAGCAGCCGGCTGGCGTGCGCGTTGACCCACATCTCGAAGTTGGGCCGGCCGTAGCAGACCGGGCGCAGGAAGGCCTTGGCGGTGTTCCAGCGCCAGCCGTTCTTCTGGTTGACCTGGAAGTAGCCCACGCCCTCGTTGCTGCCGCGGTTGAAGTCGGTGCTGTGCGGGATGCCGGCCTGCACCGCGGCCTCGGCGAAGGCATCGAGGATGTCCCAGCGCAGCCGCTGCTTCTCGACCCGCCATTCGCCGCCCGCGCCGTGCAGCTCGTCGGCGCCGAGGTAGTGGTCCTCGTGCTTCTTGAAGTCGGGCAGCACGTTCTCCCAGCGCCAGGCGTCGTCGCCCGTGAGCGCCGCCCACTGGTCGTAGTCGCGCGACTGGCCGCGCATGTAGATCATGCCGTTGATGCTGGAGCAGCCGCCCAGCGTCTTGCCGCGCGGATAGCGCAGCTTGCGGCCGTTGAGGCCCTCGTCCGGTTCCGTGTGATAGAGCCAGTCGGTGCGCGGATTGCCGATGCAATAGAGATAGCCGACCGGGATGTGGATCCAGTGGTAGTCGTCCTTGCGGCCGGCCTCGATCAGCAGCGTGCGGCGCTGCTTCTCGCGCGTGAGCCGGTTGCACATCAGCGCGCCGGCCGTGCCGCCGCCGATCACGATGTGGTCGAAGGTGTTGTCGTCGCTCATGGCGGCCTGCCTTGTCTCCGGGGATATTTTTGACGCTCATGGGCCGCTTCGGCAGCCGCGGGCGGCAGTTTCGCCCAAGGAGGCCCCGGAAAGCCAATGATTTCGGCGCGGCTCGCTTATAAATCAGCCTTATATGACTGCCGCCGCCCCGATGGACCTTCAGCTGCTGCGCGCCTTCGTCCTCGCGGCGCGCGAGGGCAGCGTCTCGCGCGCGGCCGAGCGGCTGCACCTGACCCAGCCCGCGGTGAGCCTGCAGCTCAAGCGGCTGGCCGAGGAGACCGGGCTGGTGCTCTTCACGCGCACGCCGCACGGCCTCGCGCTCACGGCCGACGGCGCCGCGCTGCTGCCGCAGGCCGAGCGCGTGCTCGCGGCCGTGGGCGACCTGCAGCAGGCGGCGCGCAACCTGCAGGGCACGGTGCGCGGGTCGCTGCGCATCGGCACCATCCTCGACCCCGAGTTCACGCGGCTCGGCGTGTTCCTGCGCGAACTGGTGGAGTCGGCGCCGCAGATCGAGACCGAGCTGCGCCACGGCATGAGCGGCACGGTGCTCGCGCAGGTGCTGCGGGGGGAGCTGGACGTGGGCTTCCATCTCGACGCCGGCGACGCCGAGGGCGCCGCGGCCGCGCCGCTGGCCGCGCGCACGCTCACGCGCTTCACCTACCGCGTGGTCGCGCCCGCGGGCTGGGGGCCGCAGGTGCTGGGCCGCGACTGGAAGGCGCTGGCCGCGCTGCCCTGGCTGGCGACGCCGCCCGAGTCGGCGCACCACCGGCTGCTCGAGCGCGTGTTCGGCCCGCTCGGGCTGGCGCCGCGCCGCGTGGCGCTGGTGGACCAGGAGGCCTCGATGCTGGACCTGCTCAAGTCGGGCGTGGGCCTGAGCCTGCTGCGCGACTCGATCGCGATCCGCGAGAGCCAGTCGCACGGCCTGGTGATGGCCGACCGGGTGCAGCTCGACTGCGCGCTGCGCTTCGTCTCCCTGGCCGCGCGGCGCAACGAACCGGTGATCGCGAGCGCCTGGAACGCCCTCGCCCGCGCCTGGAACTGAGCGGATCGCGCCGGAAGTGATCGCCGAAACGGCGTGCCGCCCTACGCAAAGCGCCGGCCGGAGGTCACCGGAACGCCGATTCACCCGGTTACGATGGCGCTCCGACCTCCTTTCTTCTTACTTCCTTCTTCGCCCTGCACCGCCCGACCATCATGTCCACCGCAAGCCCGCCTGCCGACGCATCCGCCGCCGACAGCGTGCTGCCGCGCGTCGAGGCGCGCGAGCAGGACGGCCGCCGCTGGGCCGTCGCGAGCGGCCGCTGGACCACGCTCGCGATGTCCTCGCGCACCGCCTGGCAGTCGCTCGCGCAGGACCTGGCGAAGGTGCCGCCGGACGGGGAGCGCGCCTGGGACCTGCGCCCGATCGCGCAGCTCGACCACATCGGCGCCCAGCTGCTGTGGGAACACTGGCGCCACGACTGGCCCGCGATGCTCGAGATGTCGCCGCAGCACAAGGCGGTGCTCGACCAGGTGGCGCAGTACACCGTGGGCACGCCCGAGGAGAGCGGGCCCACGCTGGGCGAGCGGCTGCGGCATTTCTCGCACACCGGCCCGCGCGCGCTGCAGGCCATGCGCGACTACGTCGGGCTGATCGGCCAGCTCGCGCTCGACGTCGCCACGCTGCTGCGCGCGCCGCACCGCGCGCCCTGGCGCGATTTCTCGGGGCACCTCTACCAGTTCGGCGCCACCGCGCTGCACATCACGGCCCTCGTGGGCCTGCTGATCGGCGTGGTGCTGGCCTACCTGATCTCGCAGCAGCTGCGCCAGTACGGCGCCGAGTCCTTCGTGGTCAACATCCTCGGGCTGTCGCTGATCCGCGAGCTCGGGCCGGTGCTTGCGGCGGTGCTGATCGCGGGCCGCTCGGGCTCAGCGATCACGGCGCAGATCGGCGTGATGCGCGTGACCGAGGAGCTCGACGCGATGCGCGTGATGGGCATCCCGCACGGCTTCCGGCTGGTGATGCCGCGCGTGCTCGCGCTCGCGATCGCGATGCCGCTGATCAGCCTCTGGACCTCGCTCGCGGCGCTGCTCGGCGGCATGGTCGCGGCCGACGCCGCGCTCGACATCTCGCCGGCCTACTTCCTCTCGGCGCTGCCGCGCGCGGTGCCGATCACCAACCTCTGGATCGCGCTCGCGAAGTCGGCCGTGTTCGGCGTCCTGATCGCGCTGATCGGCTGCTACTTCGGCATGAAGGTCAAGCCCAACACCGAGAGCCTCGGGCGCGGCACCACCTCGTCGGTCGTGACCTCGATCACCGCCGTGATCCTGGTCGACGCGCTGTTCGCGGTGCTGTTCAAGGGCGTGGGGTTCCGCGCATGAGCACGCAGCACGGAGGTGTTCCGATGAGCGACACCGTGGTCGACATCCGCCAGCTCTGGACGGTGTTCAAGAGCGCCGACGGCGAGCAGGTGGTGCACCGCGACCTCGACCTGCGCATCGCGCGCGGCGAGGTGCTCTCGCTCGTGGGCGGCTCGGGCACCGGCAAGACGGTGCTGCTGCGCCAGATCCTCGGCCTCGAGAAGCCGACCCGCGGCGTGGTCGAGGTGCTCGGCCGCGCGCCCGGCGAGCTCAGCGCCAAGGGTGCGGCCAACGTCGGCATGCTGTTCCAGCACGGCGCGCTGTTCTCGGCCTTCAGCGTGCTCGAGAACATCGCCTTTCCGCTGCGCGAGCTCAAGCTGCTGCCGGACGAGCTGATCCGCAACGCCGCGCTCGTGAAGCTGCAGATGGTGGGCCTCGAGCCTCGCCATGCCAACAAGAGCCCGGCCGACCTCTCGGGCGGCATGATCAAGCGCGTGGCGCTGGCGCGCGCGCTGATCATGGACCCGCCGCTGCTGCTGCTCGACGAACCCACGGCCGGCCTCGACCCCGAGGCCTCCGACAGCTTCTGCGACCTGCTGCGCGGCCTGCACCGCGAGCTCGGCCTCACGGTCGTGATGGTCACGCACGACCTCGACACGCTGTTCGACCTGAGCACGCGCATCGCGGTGCTGGCCGATCAGAAGGTGATCGTGAGCGGCTCGGCGCGCGAGGTGATCGCGTACCCGCATCCCTTCATCCACGAATACTTCCTGGGCGGACGCGGCCAGCGCGCGCTCGAAGCCCTGCACGACAAGAAACCCGCCGACGCCGCGCCGAGCGCGGCCGGCGCGGCCGTTGAAAGGTAGCCCACCATGGAAAACAAAGCCCATGCCCTCGCCGCCGGCGCCTTCGTGCTCGGCCTCCTGGCCGTGCTCGTGGGGCTGGTGGTCTGGTTCACGCGCGACAGCACCGTGCGCAACATCTACGAGCTCTCCACGCGCGACCCGGTCAGCGGCCTGCAGCCGCAGGCCATGGTGCGCTACCGCGGCATCGCGGTCGGCAAGGTGACCTCGATCGACTTCGACCCGAAGACCAAGGGCAACGTGCGCGTGCGCATCACGGTCGACCAGCGCGTGCCGCTGACCACCTCGAGCTTCGCGACGCTGAGCTACCAGGGCGTGACCGGCCTGGCCTTCATCGCGCTCGACGACAAGGGCGAATCGCAGGTCGCGCTGGTGCCCAACAACGACGATCCGCCGCGCATCCCGCTCAAGCCCTCGATGCTGGCGCAGCTGCAGGACCGCGGCGAGGCCATCATCAACCAGGTCGAGCAGGCGACCCAGCGCGCCAACCGGCTGCTCGGCGACGACAACCAGCAGCGGGTGGCGGTGGCGCTCGAGAACATCGCCGCCGCCTCGGCGAGCGCCAACACGCTGCTCAAGCAGCTCGACAACACGGTCAGGACCGGCCTCAACCCGACGCTCGCGGCGCTGCCCGAGGCGGTGGGCTCGGTGAAGAAGGCCGCGGGCGACGTCTCGCGCGTGGCCAACAACTTCAACACCACGGTCAACCGGCTCAACGCCGAGGACGGGCCGATCCAGCGCCTGAGCGACGGCACCCGCGCGCTCGCGCAGGCGGTCGACTCCTTCAACGCCGCCACGCTGCCGCGCGTCAACCGCGTGGCCGACGACACCTCGCGCGCGGTGCGCCGGCTCGGCCGCGCGGCCGACAGCATCAACGACAACCCGCAATCGCTGCTGTTCGGCAACGGCGGCACGGCCGCGGGGCCCGGCGAGCCGGGCTTCACGGCGCCACCGGCCGCGGCGGCCGAGCGCCCCTGAAGCGGAGGACGACCATGACGACCCACGACGCCCCTGCCCTTTCCCCGCGCGCGCGCCTCGGCGCCGGGCTCGCCTTCGCGCTGCTGCTGCTCGCCGGCTGCGGCGCGCTGCCCGACAAGCCCGCGCGCGCCACGCTGTACGACTTCGGCCCCGGCCCCACCACGGCCGTGGCCGCGCCGGCCCCCGCGCTGCCCGCGCTCGCGCTGGCCGAGATCGAGAGCAACACGCGGCTCGACGGCACGCAGATCCTCTACCGCCTCGGCTACGCCGACGCCAACGAGCTGCGCCCCTACGGCCAGTCGCGCTGGAGCCTGCCGCCCGCGCAGCTGCTGCGCCAGCGGCTGCGCGACGCGCTCGCCGAGCGGCGCACGGTGCTCGGCCCCGAGGAGAGCGCCACCATCGCGCGCACCGAGGGCCGGGTGCCCGACACGCTGCGCATCTCGCTCGACGAGTTCAGCCACTACTTCGACTCGGCCAGCAGCAGCGTGGGCCTGGTGCGGCTGCGCGCCACGTTGATCCGCGGCACCACGGGCGGCGACCGGGTGCTGGGCCAGCGCAGCTTCACGGTGGGCCGGCCCGCGCCGAGCGCCAATGCGGCCGGCGGCGTGAAGGCGCTGGCGGCCGCCACCGACGCGGCGATCGCCGAGATCGTGCAGTGGGTGGACCAGGCGCCGCGGCAGTAAGCTCGAACCATCCCAATCACCCGGAGGAGATCCAGCATGAATCCCACACGCATCGCCGGCATCGTGCTCATCGTCGCGGGCATCGCGGGCCTCGGGCTCGGCGGCTTCAGCTTCACGCGCGAGACGCACCAGGCCAAGCTCGGGCCGCTGGAGTTCTCGGTCAAGGAGAAGCAGCAGGTCAACTTCCCGGCCTGGGCCAGCGTGGCCGCCATCGTGGTCGGCGGCGCGCTGGTGCTGTTCGGCGGCAGGAAGGGCTGAGCGCCGCTACGCGCCCTCCATGCCCGCGAGCAGCTGCGGCACCAGCACCTCCGAGGCGCCGCGCAGCACCACCGAGGCCGCGCCGTCGAGCTGCGGCAGCGGCTCCATGTTGAGCGTGATCAGCCGGCTGCCGTTGGCGAGCGCCAGCTGCGGCAGCTCCGCGGCCGGGTAGACCACGGCCGTGCTGCCGACCACCATGAAGAGGTCGGCCTCCTGCGCGGCGGCCTGCGCGTCGAGCAGCACGCCCGGGTTCAGTGCCTCGCCGAACATCACCACGTCGGGCCGCGCGCGCGAGGCGCAGCGCATGCAGCGCTGGAACGGCCACGGCCCCTGGCGGTTGCCGCAGTGGTCGCAGCGCCAGCGGCGCAGCGAGCCGTGGAGTTCGAGCACCTCGAGGCCGCCGGCCAGCGTGAGCAGGCCGTCGACGTTCTGCGTCACCAGCCGCGTCGCGGGCCGCAGCCGCTGCAGCTGCGCGAGCGCCGCATGCCCGGGGTTGGGCGCCGCCGCCTCGACCTGCGCGAGGCGCTGCGCCCAGAAGCGGCTGAAGCCCTTGGGATCGCGCGCCAGGTCCTCGGCATGCGAGAACTTGAGCGCGTCGCGGTTCATCCAGAGGCCGTCGGCGTCGCGGTAGGTGGGGATGCCCGAGGCGCGCGACAGGCCCGCGCCCGAGAACACCACGATGCGCCGCGCCGCGCGCAGCAGCGCGATGGCGTCGTCGACCGGCGCCGTCATCGCTGGCCCAGCCGCGCCGACACCGTGCCCGCGCAGGCCTTGAGCGCACGCGCGATCTCGCCGTCCCAGGCCGTGTCGAAGACCGCCGCCGGCCCGATCGCGGTGACCGAGAGCACGATCGCGCCCGTGTGGTCGAACACCGGCGCCGCCATCGCGCTCACGCCCTCGATCACCTCGCCTTCGGAGCGGCTGAGGCCGTGGGCGCGCACTTCCTCGAGCTGGCGCTCGAACTCGCTCCACGTCGGCAGCGGCGGCTGCGGCGGCATGCCGGCGTCCGGCGCGGCGCGCTGCTTCTGGCGCGCGCGCTCGGCCTCGAGCAGCTGGCGCACGGCATCGGCCTCGAGGTAGGCCGCGAAGACGCGGCCCGAGGCGGTGTTGGTGAGCGAGAACACCGTGCCGTGCCGCATGTTCACATGCACCGGCGAGGGCGATTCGGCCGTGCGCACGATGGTCGCGCCGCGCGCGCCCCAGACCGCGAGCGCCACCGTGTGGCCGATGCGGCGCGCCACCTCGGCGATCAGCGGCGTCGCGATGTGCACCGGGTCGGCCTGCTGCAGGCTGATCAGCCCCAGTTGCAAGGCCAGCGGGCCGAGCAGATAGTGGCCGCTGGCGCGGTCCTGCTCGATCAGCCCGAGCCGCCCGAAGCTCACCATGTACGGATGGGCCTTGGCCGGCGTCATCTCGGCTTCGCGGGCCAGGTCCTTGAGCGCCATCGGCCGGCCGTGGTGCACCAGGGCGCGCAGCAGCTGGCCGCCCACTTCGATGCTCTGGATGCCGCGCTGCGCCGCGCGGTCGGTGTCATGGGCGGCCATGGCGCCCCGGCGTCGGATGTTCGTTCATGAAGAAGGGATTAGACATGAACCGGTTCAGCGCCTACACTTCGCGAATTCGTTATCCGCAAATTAATTTGCTTTAGACGAATCAAAACCCCCACAGACCACGGAGACGCACGATGAGCCAAGCCAAGAAGTTCGCCAGCCAGGCCGACCTGGAAGAGAAGAAGGTCACCTTCAGCCAGATATCGGAGCACGCCTGGGCCTACACGGCCGAGGGCGACCCCAACACCGGCATCGTGATCGGCGACGACTGCGTGCTGGTGGCCGACACCCAGGCCACGCCCGCGATGGCCGCAGACGTGGTGCGCCGCATCCGCGAGGTGACCGACAAGCCGATCAAGTACGTGGTGCTGACGCACTACCACGCGGTGCGCGTGCTCGGCGCCTCGGGCTACGGGGCCGAGCACATCCTCGCGAGCGAGGACACGCGCGACCTGATCGTGGAGCGCGGCGAGGCCGACAAGGCCAGCGAGATCGGCCGCTTCCCGCGGCTGTTCCAGAACGTGGAGACGGTGCCGCCGGGGCTGACCTGGCCCACGATGACCTTCCGGGGCAAGATGACCCTGTGGCTGGGCAAGCTCGAGGTGCAGCTGCTGCAGCTCGGCCGCGGCCACACCAAGGGCGACACGGTGGTGTGGCTGCCCCAGGAGCGCGCGCTGCTGTCGGGCGACCTGGTGGAGTTCGGCGCGACGCCGTACGCGGGCGACGCGTACTTCCGGGACTGGCCGCAGACGCTGGACAACATCGCCGCGCTCGAGCCGAAGGCGCTGGTGCCGGGCCGGGGCGCGGCGCTGACCACGCCCGAGCAGGTGGCCGAGGGGCTGCGCGGCACGCGCAGCTTCATCGCCGACGTGTACGCGAGCGTGCAGGAGGGGGTGAAGGCCGGGCGCGACCTGAACGCGGTCTACAAGGAGACCTACGCGAAGCTGCAGCCCAGGTACAGCCAGTGGGTGATCTTCGACCACTGCATGCCCTTCGACGTGAGCCGCGCCTACGACGAGGCCTCGGGCCATGCCGACCCGCGCATCTGGACGGCCGAGCGCGACGTCGAGATGTGGAAGGCGCTGGAGGGCTGAATCTCGGCGCGGGGCAGAAGAAAAAAATCGGAGACAACGACGTGACCGACTATCAAAGCCTGCGCTTCGACTACCGCCACCACGCCGACCAGGACGCGGCCGCGCCCGCGCGCCACCCCGTGGTGGTGGTCGGCGCGGGCCCGGTGGGGCTCTCGCTCGCGATCGACCTCGCGCTGCGCCGGGTGCCGGTGGTGCTGCTCGACAACGACAACACGCTCTCGACCGGCTCGCGCGCGATCTGCTTCGCCAAGCGCACGCTCGAGATCTTCGACCGCCTGGGCTGCGGCGACCGCATGGTCGCCAAGGGCGTGTCGTGGAACATCGGCAAGGTCTACTTCCGCGACGAGCAGGTCTACCGCTTCGACCTGCTGCCCGAGCCGGGCCACGAGCGGCCGGCCTTCATCAACCTGCAGCAGTACTACGTCGAGGGCTACCTCGCCGAACGCGCGGCCCAATTGCCGCTGATCGACATCCGCTGGAACAACAAGGTCACGGGCATCGCGCAGCAGGCCGATGGCGCGCTGCTCACGATCGAGACGCCCGAGGGCGACTACCGCCTCGCCGCCGACCATGTCTGCGCCTGCGACGGCTCGCGCTCGAACCTGCGGCAGCTGCTCGGGCAGGAGGCCAAGGGGCGCGTGTTCCGCGACCGCTTCCTGATCGCCGACGTGGTGATGGACGCGCACCTGCCGACCGAGCGGCGCTTCTGGTTCGACCCGCCCTTCCACCCCGGCCAGAGCGTGCTGCTGCACAAGCAGGCCGACGGCATGTGGCGCGTGGACTTCCAGCTCGGCTGGGAGGCCGACCCGGTCGAGGAGCGCAGGCCCGAGCGCATCGTGCCGCGCGTGCGCGCGCTGCTCGACAGCATCGGCCATGCGGGCGTGCAGTTCGAGATCGGCTGGGCCAGCGTCTACACCTTCGCCTGCCAGCGCATGGAAAGCTTCCGCCAGGGCCGCGTGCTGTTCGCGGGCGACTCGGCGCACGGCGTCTCGCCCTTCGGCGCGCGCGGCGCGAACTCGGGCGTGCAGGACGCCGACAACCTCGCCTGGAAGCTCGCGGCCGTGCTGCGCGGCGACGCGCCCGAGGCGCTGCTCGACAGCTATGCGCGCGAACGCGAGTACGCGGCCGACGAGAACATCCGCCATTCCACGCGCGCCACCGACTTCATCACGCCCAAGAGCGAGGTCAGCCGCCTGTTCCGCGACGCGGTGCTCGAACTGACCAAGCGCCATGCCTTCGCGCGCACGCTGGTCAACAGCGGCCGGCTGTCGGTGCCCGCGGTGCTGCACGGCTCGGCGCTCAACACGCCCGATGCCGACGGCGATTTCACGGGTCCGATGGTGCCCGGCGCCGCGGCCGCCGACGCGCCCGTGCTGCGCGCCGACGGCAGCACCGGCTGGCTGCTGCGCTCGCTCAGCGAGGCCGAGGGCTTCACGGCGCTGGTGTTCGGCGAGGCCGGCGACCCGGCGACCGCGCAAAGCCTGCGCGCGGTCGACGAATCGGGCCTGCCGATGCGCACCGTGCGCGTCGCACCGGCCGACGCGCTCGCGGCCCGGCGCTACGACGCGCGCGCCGGCACCGTCTACCTGCTGCGCCCCGACCAGCACGTGTGCGCCCGCTGGCGCGCGCCCTCGGCCGCGCAGCTGCGCGCCGCCCACGACCGCGCGCTCGCCAAGGCCTGAACGGAGACACGCCATGACCACATCCGCCCCCGCGCTGATCACCGATCCGCACCTCGAGGCGCCCGACGATTTCTACGAGGCGCTGATCGAGGCCCACCAGGGCCTGAGCACCGACGAGAGCCACGCCTACAACGCGCGGCTCGTGCTGGTGCTCGCCAACCACATCGGCTCGCTGGCCGTGCTGCGCGAAGCGCTCGCGGCGGCGTCCGCCACCTCTCCCATCCACAGGACCACACCATGACTTCCTACCAAAGCGGCTTCGGCAACGAATACGCCAGCGAAGCCGTCCCGGGCGCCCTGCCCCGCGGCCGCAACAACCCGCAGCGCGCGCCCTTCGACCTCTACACCGAGCTGCTCTCGGGCACCGCCTTCACGGCGCCGCGCCACGAGAACCGCCGCACCTGGCTCTACCGGCGCCAGCCCTCGGTGGTGTCGGGCCGCTACCAGCCCTTCGCGCAGGCGCACTGGACCACCGGCGCCGACCGCGAGATCGCGCTCGCGCCCGAGCCGCTGCGCTGGCATCCGATGCCGCTCGACGGCGCGGCCGGCGCCGACTTCATCGAGGGCATGCACACCATCGCGGCCAACGGCGACGCCGAGTCGCAGGCCGGCGTCGGCTCGCTGATGTACCTCGCGGGCCGCTCGATGGACAAGCGCGCCTTCGTCAACGCCGACGGCGAGATGCTCGTGGTGCCGCAGCAGGGCCGTCTGGTGATCACGACCGAGCTCGGCGTGCTCGAGGTCAAGCCCGGCGAGATCGCGCTGCTGCCGCGCGGCATGGTGTTCAAGGTCGCGCTGCCCGACGGGCTTTCGCGCGGCTATGTCTGCGAGAACTACGGCGCGCACTTCCGCCTGCCCGAGCTCGGCCCGATCGGCTCGAACGGCCTCGCCAACGCACGCGACTTCCTCGCGCCCGTGGCCGCCTACGAGGAGGACGGCGGCGCCTACGAACTGGTCAAGAAATTCGGCGGCCGCTTCTGGACCGCGCCCACGCGCCAGTCGCCCTTCAACGTGGTCGCCTGGCACGGCAACCTCGCGCCCGTGAAGTACGACACCGCGAACTTCATGGTGATCGGCTCGATCAGCTTCGATCATCCCGATCCGTCGATCTTCACGGTGCTGACCTCGCCGAGCGACACGCCCGGCACCGCCAACTGCGACTTCGTGATCTTCCCGCCGCGCTGGATGGTGATGGAGAACACCTTCCGTCCGCCCTGGTTCCACCGCAACCTCATGAGCGAGTTCATGGGCCTGGTGCTCGGCGAGTACGACGCCAAGCCCGGCGGCTTCAAGCCCGGCGGCGCGAGCCTGCACAACTGCATGGTGCCGCACGGCCCCGACGAAGAAGCCTTCGAGAAGGCCACGGGCGCCGACCTCCGGCCGCACAAGCTCGACAACACGCTGGCCTTCATGTTCGAGAGCCGCTACCGCTTCGTGCCGACGAACTTCGCGCTGCGGAGCCAGGCGCTCGACACGGACTACGCCGACTGCTGGGCCGGCCTCAAGGACCAGTTCAAAAAATGAGCCTCCTCATCACGCGCCGCGCGGCGGCATTCGCGCTGCTGGCCACGCCTTTCATCGCACAGGCGGCGGACTTCCCCTCGAAGCCGATCCGCTTCATCGTGCCCTACACCCCGGGCGGCACCACCGACCTCGTGGCGCGCACCGTGGGCCAGAAGGTGTCGGAGAAGCTCGGCCAGCCGGTCGTGATCGACAACCGCGCGGGCGCGGGCGGCAACATCGGCATGGACGCGGTGGCGAAGGCCGCGCCCGACGGCTACACGATCGGCTTCGGCGCGATCTCGACCAACGCGCTGAACCCGCACATCTACAAGGCCATGGCCTTCGACCCGCGCCGCGACTTCACCGCGATCAGCCTGCTCGGCACCTCGACCATCGTGCTCGAAGTGCCCGCGGCCTCGCCGATCAAGTCGGTCGCCGAGCTGGTTGCGGCCGCGAAGAAGAGCCCCGGCCTGCCTTACGCCACCGCGGGCGCAGGCACCTCGATGAACCTCGCGGGCGTGATGTTCGCGCAGATGACCGGCACCGAGCTCACGCACGTGGCCTACAAGGGCAGCGGCCCCGCGATCACCGACATGCTCGGCAACAACATCGGCGTGATGTTCGACAACCTGCCCGCGTCGCTGCCGCACATCCAGGCCGGCAAGCTGCGCGCGCTCGCGGTCGCCGGGCCGGCGCGCTCGCCCTCGCTGCCCGAGGTGCCGACGATGGCCGAGGCCGGACTCAAGGGCTATGCGCTCGAGCCCTGGTTCGGCGTCTACGGTCCGGCGAACCTGCCCGCGCCGGTCGTGAAGGCGCTCAACGAGGCCTTCGTCGAGGCGCTCGCGCAGCCCGAGGTCAAGGCCAAGCTCGCGCAGGCCGGCTTCTCGCCGCGCGGCTCGAGCGCGCAGGAGCTCGCCACGCTCACGCAGACCGAGTACCAGCGCCTCGGCGAGGTCGCGAAGAAGGCCGGCATGACGGCCGAATGACCCCCCGCACACCGAACGAAAGACATCCATGACCACCACGACACTGAACGCGACCCACGACCCGAAGCTGCGCAGCTGGGTCGCCTCGGCCAACGAGGCCGGCTGCGACTTCCCGATCCAGAACCTGCCCTTCGGCCGCTTCCGCGCCGCGGGCAGCGCGGAGGCGTTGCGCATCGGCGTCGCGATCGGCGACCAGATCCTCGACCTGCGCGCCGCCGGGCTCGTCGACACCGACGACATGAACGCGCTGATGGCCGCGAGCGTGGCCGAGCGGCAGGCGCTGCGCGCCGCGATCTCGGCCGGCCTCGCCGAAGGCAGCGAACGGCAGGCCGCGTGGTCGAAGGCGCTCTTCGCGCAGTCGAAGGCCGAGATGGCCGTGCCCTGCCGCATCGGCGACTACACCGACTTCTACACCGGCATCCACCACGCGACCACGATCGGCCGGCTGTTCCGCCCCGACCAGCCGCTGATGCCCAACTACAAGTGGGTGCCGATCGGCTACCACGGCCGCGCCTCCTCGATCGTCGTGAGCGGCCAGGCCTTCAAGCGCCCGCACGGCCAGACCAAGGCGCCCGATGCGGCCGAGCCCAGCTACGGCCCCTCGAAGCGGCTCGACTACGAGCTCGAGCTGGGCTTCCTGATCGGCCGCGGCAACGCGCTCGGCGAACCGGTCGCGATCGCCGACGCCGAGGCGCACCTGTTCGGCGTGACGCTGCTCAACGACTGGTCGGCGCGCGACCTGCAGGCCTGGGAATACCAGCCGCTCGGCCCCTTCCTCTCGAAGAACTTCGCCAGCACGCTGTCGCCCTGGATCGTGACGATGGACGCGCTCGCGCCCTTCCGCGCGAAGTTCGAGCGGCCCGCGGGCGACCCGCAGCCGCTCGCCTACCTCGACGCGCCGTCGAACCGCGCCCACGGCGGGCTCGACATCACGCTCGAGGTGCTGCTGCAGACCGCGAAGATGCGCGCCGCGGGCGAGGCGCCGGTGCGGCTCACGCGCGGCAACACGGTCGAGGCCGCCTACTGGACGCCGGCGCAGCTCGTGGCGCACCACACGGTCAACGGCTGCAACCTGCAGCCCGGCGACCTGTTCGGCTCGGGCACGCTGTCGGGTCCGAAGCCCGACCAGGCGGGCTCGCTGATCGAGCTCACGCTGGGCGGCAAGCAGCCCGTGACGCTGCCCAACGGCGAGCAGCGCACCTTCCTCGAGAACGGCGACACGCTGGTGATCCGCGGCTGGTGCGAGCGCGAGGGCGCCGTGCGCATCGGCCTCGGCGAAGTCAGCGGAACGGTGGTCTGACGGGTCAGGGCGCGGGCACGGCCGCCGCGCCCGCGGGCGGCCAGGCGACCTCGCTCGCCACGCGCGGCTTGCCGATCGGCGCGGCGGCCTTGCCGACGCGGATCGCGGCCAGGTCGGCCTCGCTCGGGTACTGGTCCATGAGCCAGTAGTCGAACACGCGGCGCGCGATCGGCGCCGCCGCCCCCGCGCCCCAGCCGGCGTTCTCGACGATCACCGCGAGCGCGATCTTCGGGTCCTGCGCCGGCGCGTAGGCCATGAAGAGCGCATGGTCGCGCTGGTGCTCCTCGAGCGCACGGGCGTTGTACTTGGTGTTCTGCGCCATCGTCACCGCCTGCGCGGTGCCGGTCTTGCCGGCCGCCTGGTAGCCCGCGCCCGCGAACACGCTGCGCGCGGTGCCGCTCGTGACCACGCTGACCAGGCCCTCGCGGATCACCGCGACGTTGGCGGGCGTGTAGCCGAGGTTCTCGGCCGGCGGCTGCGGCAGCGGCACGACCTGGCCGCTCACGGTGTTGCGCGTCGCGAGCGCGAGGTGCGGCTTGCGCTTGACGCCGCCGCTCGCCACGATGGCCGTGGCCTGCGCGAGCTGCAGCATGGTGAAGTTGTTGTAGCCCTGGCCGATGCCCAGCGAGAT
>CBHTTS010000099.1:0-16114 GCA_966095775.1 uncultured Variovorax sp.
GGCCGAGCTCGACCTGGTCCTGCACGTCCTCGATGTGGAAGGTGCCGCCGCCCGGACGCGAGCGCACCAGCGCGCGGATCACGCCCTGGGTCAGCGCATCGACCGTCTCGCGCACGCTGGCCGAGGCCGCGCCCTGGGTGCCGTGCACCGCCAGGAAGGCCTTCATCATCGCGACCGCGATCTTGTTGGGCTCGAACGGCACGACCGCGCCGTTGCGGCGGATGATCTGGTAGTGCGCGAGGTTCTGGCTGGTGGGGGAGCCCGCGGTGTCCTGCGGCTGCAGCGACGGCGTGGAGGGAACGGCACGCGGGGTCGATGGGGTGTTCAGGGTTGTTTGCATTCGCTTCCTCTCGGTTGG
Source organism: uncultured Variovorax sp. (assembly GCA_966095775.1). Taxonomy (GTDB): domain Bacteria; phylum Pseudomonadota; class Gammaproteobacteria; order Burkholderiales; family Burkholderiaceae_C; genus Variovorax. The sequence goes on from CBHTTS010000099.1 coordinate 359, forward strand.
CAATTCTTGTTGGGTGGCAGCGCTGGGGCCGGGCGTTGCGCCGGTGCCGGGCGGCCGGACGGAACACACTATATCTAGGGTGCCGGGGTGCCACAACCCACTAGATGTAGCGTTTTCCTGTGGTTGCAATCCCTGTCGCTTTTCCCCTCGAAGGGCGCGACGGCCATCGGTGCCCCATGAACATTGGTTCATCGTGACGCAACCCGCATGGGGCGTGGCTTCCGGGGCGATTTGGGCTTGCAGCCCGCATGGTTGCTGCATGCGGCGTTTGCAATGTTGAACTTGCGTCGCCGGCTGCGCCGCGCATCACGAACGGCGGCGCGATTGAAAAAAATTAGCGGCCCATCGTCTGCGCGGGGAACATGGCGCGATCCCAGCCGAGCTGGTCGCGCAGGCGCCGCCAGTCGAAACCCGCGCCCGGGTCCTGCTTGCGACCGGGCGCGATGTGCTCGTGCCCCGCGACGTGCGCGATCGGGTAGTGCTGCGCGATGGCGGCGCAGAGGCCGGACAGCGTCTCGTACTGCGCGGCCTCGAAGGCGCCGCCCTCGAGGCCCTCGAGCTCGATGCCGATCGAGTCGTCGTTGCAGTTGGCCCGCCCGCGCCACGACGAGACGCCCGCGTGCCAGGCGCGGTCGTCGCAGCTCACGAACTGCCACAGCGCGCCGTCGCGCCGGACGAAGAAATGGGCCGAGACCTCGAGGCCGCGGATCGACTGGAAGTAGGGGTGCGCGCCCCAGTCGAGCTGGTTGGTGAAGAGCTGCTGCACCGCCTCGCCGCCGAATTCGCCCGGCGGCAGGCTGATCGAATGCAGCACGATCAGGTCGGTGCGCGCGCGCGCGGGTCGCGGTCCGAAGTTCGGCGAGCGCAGCGCCCTGGCGAAGCGGTACCAGCCGGCGTGCCAGAGCCCGCCGTCGACGGCCGGCGCCTCGTCAGTCGTCGCCATGGCTCGCGGCGCTTTCGTCGCCGCTCGGCGTCGTGATGCCGAGCCGCGCGATGCGGTAGCGGATCTGGCGCAGGCTCATGCCGAGCCGCGCGGCGGCCGCGGTGCGGTTGAAGCCGCTTTCGTGCAGCGCGCGCACGAGGATCTCGCGCTCCTGCTGGTCGAGCCAGGCCTGCAGGTCGGAGGGCAGCGGCGGCGGCGCCGGCCTGGCTTCGGCCGCGGGCCGCGGCGCGGGCGGCGCGGCTTCGGGTGCCGCAGCAGGCGAGGCCGGGGGCGCCGGCGCGGCGACGGCCTCGTCGGTCGCCGCGGGCTGGCCGGGGCCGGCGCCCATGAGGTCGAGCTGCAGTTCGTCGCCGTCGTTGAGCGCGACCGCGCGGTGCAGCAGGTTCTCGAGCTCGCGCACGTTGCCCGCGAGCGGATGCTGCGCGAGCCGCTGCAGCAGCGCATCGGACAGGTGCGGCACCGGCAGCCCGCCGTCCTGCGCGATGCGCGCGAGCAGCGCGCGGCACAGCGCGGGCAGGTCCTCGCGCCGCTCGCGCAGCGCGGGCACCGCGATCTCGATCACGTTGAGCCGGTAGAACAGGTCCTGCCGGAAGCGGCCCGCCTGCACCTCGGCATGCAGGTCCTTGTGGGTGGCGCTCACGATGCGCACGTCGACCGCGTCCTCCTGGGTCGAGCCGATCGAGCGCACGCTGCGCTCCTGGATCGCCCGCAGCAGCTTGGACTGCATCGCGAGCGGCAGGTCGCCGATCTCGTCGAGGAACAGGGTGCCGCCGCGCGCGGCCTGGAAATAGCCGTCGCGGTCCTGCGAGGACCCGGTGTACGAGCCCTTGCGCGCGCCGAAGAACTCGGCCTCGAGCAGGTTCTCGGGAATGGCGCCGCAGTTGACCGCGATGAAGGGGCCCTCGCTGCGCTGGCTGCAGGCGTGCACCGCGCGCGCCACGAGCTCCTTGCCGGTGCCCGATTCGCCGCGCACCAGCACCGGCGCCATGCCGCGCGCGACCTTGGCGATGCGCGACTTCACGAGCCGCATCGGCTCGGAGTCGCCCACCAGCCGCTCGAGCGCCGCGACGCCGCTCAGGGGCACGGCCGGCGCGTCGGGGCGCTCGCTCGGCCCCGCGGGCGCGGTGCGCGCGGCCTTGGCGGGCGCCGCCTGCTGCGCCTGCACGGCGGAGGCGACCACCGCGCGGAACTGCTTCAGGTCCACCGGCTTGGTCAGGTAGTCGAAGGCGCCGGCCTTGAGCGCCTCGACCGCGTTCTCGGCCGAGCCGTAGGCCGTCATGACGACGCAGCGCTCGCTGCGCTGGTTCTGCTGGATGCGGTGGATGATCTCCATGCCCTGGCCGTCGGGCAGCCGCATGTCGGTGATCACCGCGTCGAACTGGCCGGCCTCCAGGTGCTGCCAGGCCTCCGACACGCTGCCGGCAGCCTCGACGCGATAGCCCTCGCGCAGCAGCGTCAGTTCGTACAGGGTGCGCAGGTCCGGTTCGTCGTCGATGACCAGGATGTTGCCCGGACGCTGCGTGGAAGAAGAGGTCGTGCTCACGGCGCTATTGTGTCAGCCGGTTTTCGCTCGGCGCGAACCGGACGAAGAATTCGTTGCCCTCGGGGCCGCCCGCGACCAGCGCCCGGCGCTCGTAGCCGATGGTGGCGCCGTGGCGCCGGCACAGTTCGCGGCACAGGAAGAGGCCGAGCCCGCTCGAGCGGCTCTCGGAGGAGAAGAAGGGCTCGAACAGGTGGCGCTGGACCGCCGGCTCGAGCGGCGCGCCGTCGCTCCACACCAGCAGGGTCGGGCGGCCCGAGCTGCCGCGCTGCGTGGTGGTCACGACCTGGATCGAGCCCTCGCGGCTGCCCGCGTAGCGCGCCGCGTTGTCGAGCAGGTTCACGAGCAGCCGCCGCAGGTGCTCGACGTCGAAGTGGACCTCCCGGTCGGCGGCATCGAGCGCGATCAGCACGCCCTGGCGCCCGCTCTGGCGCACCCATTCCTCGGCCAGCGCGCGCACCGCGGGATCGAGCACCACCTGTTCGCCGAGCGAGAGCACGCGCTGCTGGCGCGCGCGCGAGACGTCGAGCACGTCGTCCACGATGCGCGCGAGGCGCTGCGCGTTGTGCTGCACCATGCCGGTCAGCTGGCGGTGCGCGGGGTCGGTCAGGTCCTCGCTGAGCAGCGCGCTGGCCTGGGTGATCGCGGCGAGCGGATTGCGGATCTCGTGCGCCACCGCGGCCGACATCCGGCCCATGGCGGCGAGCTTCTCGGTCCGGATGCGCGCCTCGAGCTCGCGCAGGTCCTGCAGGAACATCACGCAGAGGCTGTAGCCGCGCTGGTCGCTGGTGGGCGTGAGCCGCGTGCGCACGCGCACCTCGCGCGCGGCGCCGCGCGCCTGCGCCACCGGTATTTCCTCGCTCTGCGGCGCCCGCCGCGCGAAGGTCTGGCGCGCGAGCGCCGCGAGCGCATGCCAGGCCGGCTGCGCATGCAGCGCGAACGGCAGCCGGAGCTTGGCGAGGCCCTGGCCCAGGATCGCGTCGGCCGCGGGGTTGGCGGCATGCACCATGCCGTCGGCGTCGATCACGAGCACGCCCTCGCTGAGCGTCTCGATCACGAGGTCGTTGACCTGCGCCTGCATCTGCGCGCTGCTGCGGTTGCGCTGCGCGGTCGCCTCCTCGCGCGCGAGCCGGCGCGCGAGCTCGTGCGCGAGCAGCGCCACCACGAACAGGCCGGTGCCCGTGAGGGCCGCCTGCACGAAGCGGTTCGAGGGATCGCCGGGCTGCTGCAGCCAGTGCCAGGCCGCGTCGGCCAGCAGCAGCAGCGTCACGGCGGCCGTGGTGCCCAGGCCCACGGTCACGGTGCCGAGCACCGCGCTCATGAGCACCGGCAGCGCGAACAGCGGCGTGTAGTTGATGCTGCCGCCCTGCAGGACCTGCAGCGCGGTGAAGGTGCCGAGGTCGACGCCGATGGTCAGGAACCAGACCGTGCCGAAGGCGCGGATCGGCGGCGTGAAGCGGGTGTAGCGCGCGCCGAGCCAGGTCACGACCAGGTAGCCGGCCGGCAGCGCGATCGCGAGCGGCTGCATGGTCTGGCCGAGCGCGAAGGCCACCGCCTGCAGCAGCACCAGCACCGCCGCCACGAAGCAGCGCGCCGCCATGAAGCCGCGCCACAGCCGCAGCAGCGCGGCGCTCTGGCCTTGTTCCGGATCGAGCTCGTTCCAGTCGGTGACGGGCCCGGCTCGCGACCTCGGGGAAGCGCTCATGACGCGGCGTCGCGCTTCAACGGCCCTCGGCGGCCTGGCGGTGCGCGGCGCTGCAGTAGACCGCGGCGCCGCTGCCGCCGATGGCGTCGGCCGCGGGCAGGTGCAGGCCGCAATGGGCGCAGCGCAGCATCGCCTGCGGCGCGGCCGGCGCGGCGCCGGGCGCCGGCCTGGCGCGCGCCGCCCGCTCGCGCAGGGCCTCCTGCATCTCCTCGCGGCGGTTCTTGCGCCAGAGCCAGACCGCCACCGCGATCACCAGGAAGACGAGCAGGTACTTCATGCCGTGCCGCGCGCCAGCACCACTTCGAGCACGAAGCGCGACCCCACGTAGGCCAGCAGCAGCAGCGCCGAGCCCGCATACAGCACGCGCCTGGCGGTGCGGCCGCGCCAGCCGAAGCGCATGCGGCCGCCGAGCAGCACCGCGAAGCTCAGCCAGGCGAGCACCGAGAACACCGTCTTGTGGTCCCACTTCCAGCCGCGCACCGAGGTGCCGTAGAGGGTTTCGCTGAACAGCAGTCCCGCGAGCAGCGTGGCCGACAGCAGCACGAAGCCCGCGGTGACGAAACGGAAGGTGAGTCGCTCGAGCGTGAGCAGCGGCACGCCGCTCGGCGGCTCGGCGGCGAGCCGGATCTGCTTCTCGGCGCGCGTGATCAGCCAGGCGTGCACCACGGCGGCGCCGAACAGGCCGTACGAGGCGATGCCGAGCGCCAGGTGCAGCGGCAGCCACGGCGAGGCCGACACGTGCAGCGGCGTGCCCGGGAACAGCACGGCCAGCAGCACCGCGGCCGCGCCCAGCCAGGCGAGCGCGCGCCGCACCTTGAGCTGCGGGTACATGCTGCTTTCGATGCCGTAGACCGTGAGCACCAGCCAGGCGGTGACCGACAGCGCGGGCGCGAAGCCGAAGCGCGGCTGGCCGGCGACCAGGCCGTGACCCAGCACCGCGGCATGGAGCAGCCATGCGATGCCGAGCGCCCATTGCGTGCCGCGCCGGCTCAGCCGGGCGCCCGCGGCGGCCGCGAAACCGTAGGCGGCCGCGGTGGCGATGCCCAGCGCCACGGCGAGTGGAGAGGGGATCGCTAAAATCATGGCTGGAGTTTATCTCCCCCGGCTTGCGCACTGCGTGCCGCAGCGCCTTCACGATCTTCTTCCCATGCCCGCCGCAGCGGGCAGCAAGGCATCCCGCTCATGGCCACCGCCCTCACCGAAAAGTTCTCCCGCCTCGTCAAGACGATGAGCGGGCAGGCCCGCATCACCGAAAGCAACGTGCAGGACATGCTGCGCGAGGTGCGCATGGCGCTGCTCGAGGCCGACGTGGCGCTGCCGGTGGTGCGCGACTTCGTCGCGCGCGTCAAGGAAAAGGCGCTCGGCCAGGAGGTGCTGGGCTCGCTCAAGCCCGGGCAGGCGCTGGTCGGCATCGTCAACCGCGAACTCGCCGCCACGATGGGCGAGGGCGTATCCGACATCAACCTCGCGGCCCAGCCGCCCGCGGTGATCCTGATGGCCGGCCTGCAGGGCGCCGGCAAGACCACCACCACCGCCAAGCTCGCCAAGCATCTGATCGAGAAGCGCAAGAAGAAGGTGCTCACGGTCTCGGGCGACGTCTACCGCCCGGCCGCGATCGAGCAGCTCAAGATGGTCACCAAGCAGGCCGGCGCCGAATGGTTCCCGAGCACGCCCGACCAGAAGCCGCTCGACATTGCGCGCGCCGCGCTCGACCATGCCAAGCGCCACTTCTTCGACGTGCTGCTGGTCGACACCGCGGGCCGCCTCGCGATCGACGAAGTGCTGATGAACGAGATCAAGCAGCTGCACGGCGCGCTCGATCCGGTCGAGACGCTGTTCGTGGTCGACGCCATGCAGGGCCAGGACGCGGTCAACACCGCCAAGGCCTTCAAGGAGGCGCTGCCGCTCACCGGCATCATCCTGACCAAGACCGACGGCGACTCGCGCGGCGGCGCGGCGCTCTCGGTGCGGCAGGTCACGGGCGTGCCGATCAAGTTCGCGGGCACGAGCGAGAAGATCGACGGCCTCGAGGTGTTCGACGCCGAGCGCCACGCGGGCCGCATCCTGGGCATGGGCGACATCGTTGCGCTGGTCGAGCAGGTCACGGCCGGCGTCGACGTGGCGGCGGCGCAGAAGCTCGCGGCCAAGGTCAAGAGCGGCGCGGGCTTCGACCTCAACGACTTCCTCGGCCAGCTGCAGCAGATGAAGCAGATGGGCGGCCTGTCGAGCCTGATGGACAAGCTGCCCACGCAGATGGCCGCCAAGGCGAGCGAGGCCGACCTGAGCCGCGCCGAGCGCGACATCCGCCGCAAGGAAGGCATCATCAACAGCATGACCCCGCTCGAGCGCCGCAAGCCCGAGCTGCTCAAGGCCACGCGCAAGCGCCGCATCGCGGCCGGCGCGGGCGTGCAGGTCCAGGAGGTCAACCGCCTGCTCAACGAGTTCGAGCAGATGCAGGGCATGATGAAGAAGATGAAGGGCGGCGGCCTCATGAAGATGATGAAGCGCATGGGCGGCATGAAGGGCCTGGGCGGCCTCGGCGGTCCGGGCGGGCCGAAGCTGCCGTTCTGAGCCGCCATCCATCGAGGCATGGAAAGAAGCCCGCCGGGCATGCCGCGGCGGGCTTTTTCGTTTCGTCAGGTCTGCACCTCGTAGACCGTCTCGTGCGCCTCGACCGGCGCCGGCAGTTCCCAGCGGTGCAGCATGCGCTCGATGCCCGCGTTCGACAGCGTGGTGTCGCGCTCGCGGTTGCGGCGCATCAGCTCCGAATGCGGCACTTCCAGGTACACCAGCTCGATCCGCGCGTGGTAGGCCCAGAGCAGGTCCAGCGTCTTGGCGCGCATCTGCTGGCTCAGATGCGTGGCGTTCCAGACGAAGCGCTCCCGGCGGCGCAGCAGGGCCTTGGCCCGGTCGACCGCGTGGTGCGCGGCGAGCCCGTCGTTCTCGCCGTGCCGCAGGCCCAGCTCGGCACGCGCATCGTCGAACGACACCACGGGCCAGCCCTGGCGGTGCTGCGCCACCCAGTGGTTCTTGCCGCTCGCGGGCAGCCCGCACATCACCGTCACCTGCGAGCCGGCGTTCTGGAACAGCGGATAGTCCGGGCTGGTGTCGGCGCCTCGGAAGTAGGCCAGGCGCGTGTGGGCGTCGGCCATGCTTCTCGGGGCGTCCCAGCAGCCTTCCTCCTGCGCCAGCTGCTCGAACAGCGCGATGTCGGCCATGCTGTCCGCGCGCTTCTCGTAATGGCGGCCGAGCATGTCGCAGCGCGCCACGCAGCACAGGTCGGGCAGGCTCAGCTCCCACGAGAGCTTGTGCGCGAGCCACTCCGGCCGCACGCCCCGGCGCGAGGCGAAGGCATGGAACGGCACCTGGTGCACGGCGATGATCCGGCACACCGCCTCGCGCAGCGCGAAGGGCACGCGGGCCTTCCACATCAGCACGCGCACGTCGACCGCGCCCCGGCGCGAATGGCCGGGCTGGCCGATGCGGCCGCTGGCTTCGTCGATCACCGTGGTGTCGGGCTTGGCGATGTCGTGCAGCAGGCAGGCCATGAACAGCACGAAGCGGCCGTCGGCATCGGCGCGGCGGTAGTGCGCGTCCTGCAGCAGGGCGTCGAGCACCATGCGCGTGTGGATGCCGACGTTGCCCTCGGCGTGGTAGTACGGGTCCTGCGGCGTCTCTTCGAGGCGCCGCAGGGCCGGCAGCAGCTCGCAGCACCGGGTCCAGTCGCTGTCCCTGCCGGGTTCGGGGACCAGGCTGCGGAGATCGTCGAAGGTCATCGCGTCCTCCCCGTTGCCGTGAGCTCGCCCGGCGCATGCAGGGTGCGCAGGCCCAGGTCCTGCCATGTCAGCTGCGGGGTGGGCGCGTAGAGGTCCACGCCCGGCGCGAGCCGGTTGGGCAGCACCGGCCGGCGGCTGTGGTGCGTGCCCGAGTCGAGGATGGTCTGGACGAAGTCCGGGCGCACCCACTTCCAGCGGCCCGTCACCATGCCGTCCGATTCGGTCTTGAGGTACAGGCCTTCGGCGAGGTCGGACAGGTCGGTCTGCTGCCGCACCAGATCGAGCGACTGGCCTTCCTGCGCCACGGCGGCCTCGAAGGCGGAGCGCCAGCCGGCGCTGCGCGCGAGCGACGGCCGCACGAGCGAGCGCAGCGCCTTCGCATGCGGCGGCACTTCGCCCGCGTACAGCACGGGCACCGAGAGCACCGGGCCGCCGGCCAGCAGCGCATGGCGGGCCGGCGTCGAGAGGAAGTGCCCGGCCTGCCGGTCGTAGACGTCGAACTCCAGGAAGAAGGCCGGCAGCCGGTCGTACCAGCAGCTGTGCTTGGCGAAGCACCATTCGCCGTACATCACGTAGCGGTCTTCGAGCCGCTCCAGCAGCGCCGCTTCGTGCGCCGCGGCCCAGTGCTTGAACGGATTGAACTGGCGCTCGCCGGCACCGCCCGCGAGGTAGTGGCCGCGCGACTGCAGCAGCAGCTCGCCCGCGGGAGTGAACGACAGCGCGGCATTCGCGCCGTCGAGCTTCTCCTCGATGACGACGTGCCCGTGCAGCGCCGACAGGGGCGTCTGGTCCCGGTCGGTGTCGCCGGGCTGCAGGCGCGAGCCTGCCAGGTGGGCCGTCCGCGGGTACTTGAGCAGCGGGATCGACGAAAGGGAGGAAGGATGAGGCAACACGTTGTTCTCCGGATGGGAATCGGGAAGAACCGACAACGTGCGGGGGCGAAGCTGGAAGAGGCTCTCGACTTCGGCGGCCGAAGGGGGCCGTCTCTGGTCGGTGGGAACGCAGCCAGGCGCCCGACATGACCAGCGATGAAGCGGTGTTGTCGGCGTCAGAGGGTGGTGACGGCGAGTCGAGGCACTTGGGGCTCCAGGGGATCGCGAAGATCCGTGGGTGGAAGAAAAACGAAGGGCGCGATTCTGCCACGCGCCATGAAAAAAGCCGGCCTCGGGGGCCGGCTTTTTGCGAGCGGTGTCGGCTCAGCGCATCAGGCCGTGGCCAGCGCCGCGGGGCGCGCCAGGCGCAGCGCGTGCATCCAGGCGCGGCGCAGCACGGCCGGCGAGCGCGATTCCTCGGGGATCAGCAGGAAGCCGCGGTCGCGCAGCGAGGTGCCGAGCGCGATCTGGCTGGTCAGCACCGTGAGCGGGATCGCGAGCAGCAGCGGCAGGCCGACCGGCATGAGCCACATCAGCGCGCTCGCGTCGATCATCGCGACGCCGAGGGCCAGCGCGCCGACCACCAGGCTCATGGGTGCGAGCTGGGACACGGCGACCTTCCACGGCACGGCGGCGGCTTCGCGCGGGGGCGACTTCCAGTCGAGCTTGATGCCGGTGAGGGCGACCAGCACGAACAGCGAGTGGGCCAGCATGCGCACCGGCGCCTGCACGATCGCGAGGGCGCTCTCGAGCACCGAGCTCTTCACCAGGCCCCAGAGGCCGCCGAACTGGCGCTGTTCCTTGCGCATCAGCACGGCGATGATGCCGAGCACGCGCGGCAGGAACAGCAGGCACAGGGTCCAGACCCAGAGGCCGGCGAGTTCCGCGGGCAGCACGCTCCAGCTCGAGATCAGGCTCGAGCCGTTGAGCCACAGCGCGGTGCCGAGCGTCAGGAACGCGAGCCACAGGGGCGCCGAGACGTAGGCCATGGTGCCGGTCACGAACATCGCGCGGTGCACCGGGTGGATGCCGGGCTCGGCCATCAGGCGGGCGTTCTGCAGGTTGCCCTGGCACCAGCGGCGATCGCGCTGGAGTTCGGCCAGCAGGTCCGGCGGCTGCTGCTCGTAGCTGCCGACGAGGTCGGCGCAGAGCCAGACGTGGTAGCCGGCGCGGCGCATCAGCGCGGCCTCGACGAAGTCGTGCGACATGATGCCGCCCGACATGCCGCCGGTGCCCTTGATCGGCGCCAGCGCGCAGTGCTTCATGAAGGGCTCGACGCGGATGATCGCGTTGTGGCCCCAGTAGTGCGATTCGCCCAGTTGCCAGAACTGCATGCCCAGCGTGAACAGGCGGCCCGTCACGCGGGAGGCGAATTGCTGCGCGCGGGCATGCAGCGTCACGTGGCCGATGGCCTGCGTGGCGGTCTGGATGATGCCGGCGGTCGGATTGGCTTCCATCAGCTTGACCATCGAGGTCAGGCAGTCGCCGCTCATCACCGAGTCGGCGTCGAGCACGACCATGTAGCGGTAGTCCTTGCCCCAGCGGCGGCAGAAGTCGGCCACGTTGCCGGCCTTGCGGTGCGTGCGGCGGGTGCGCAGGCGGTAGTAGACCTCGACCTGCGGCTGGTTGGGGCTCTCGGCGAGCGCCGCGCGCAGGTCTTCCCAGGCGGCGCGCTCGGCGGCGGCCGTCTCGGGGTTGTAGCTGTCGGACAGCACGAACACGTCGAACTGCTTCGCGTGGCCCGTGGCCGCGACCGATTCGCAGGTGGCGCGCAGGCCGGCGAACACCGTGGCCACGTCCTCGTTGCAGATCGGCATGATGATCGCGGTGCGCGCCTCGGGGTTCATCGGGTGGTGCGCCACCTGCTTGGCCGACAGCGAGTGCTTGTCACCGCGCAGCGAGACGTAGAAGCCCATGAGCGCGGTTACGAAGCCCGTGACGACCCAGCCCGAGAGCAGGCCGTACAGGCCGATCTGGCCGTATTCGAGCCAGACGTTGTCGTAGTCGGGCTGCACGCCCGCGAACAGCGTCGAGGCGATCACGGTGCTCAGCACGGTGAGCAGCATGAAGGCGTTGCGGCGCCGGGCGGCGGCGCGCTGCCACGGCAGCGGCGCCGCGGCCGGCGCGGTCTTGGCGCGCTGGCCGCCGGCGCCGAGCTTCACGAGCAGGGCGGTGCCGATGCTGTTCCAGAAGCCGCGCCAGGGGCGGGGCGTCATCGAGCCGCGGTTGACCGGCGGCGCGGTGACGGAATTGGGATGGCGCTCCTCGCGCACGGGGCTGCGGCGCGAGAAGCGGGTGTCGGCCAGCACGTTCAGTTGGGAGAAGTCGTTCGGCTTCATGGGATTACCAACGTTGCTTGTCGAGGGAAGAGGGGATGTCGCCAATGGCAGGAAAGCGCTTGACCACGCAATCCGGTTCGGCGCCGCCCGCACCTGCGAGCACGGCCGCCGAATGACCGGCGGCGCGGGGCCGCACGGGGGAAAACTGCTTTTGACGCAGGCCGTCGCGCTGCGGACGCAGTGCGAAAGATGGGCTGTGGAGTGCTGTCATGCCGATACAGGGGCAAACCCTGTGCCAGCCTGGAAAAACCCTTGCAAATCAACGACTTGCAGCGAATCGGACGCGATTTTCGGGCGCCGCGGCCGCCGGAGGGCCTCCAAGCCCCCGTTTTTGTCGCCGAATCCCGACAAGTGTGAACGTGTCAGGAAAAATGTCCTTGCAAATCAAGGACTTGCGGGTGTCGCTAGTCGGCGACGGGGTCGCTGCCCGGGGCGACAGCCTCGGCCTTGAAGTGGCCCGGCGTGAGTTCGTGCTTCTGCAGCAGGCGGTAGAACTCCGTGCGGTTGCGGTCGGCCAGCCGGGCGGCGTCGGCGACGTTGCCGTCGGTCAGCTTGAGCAGGCCGACCAGGTAGTCGCGCTCGAAGCGCTGCTTGGCCTCGGCATAGGTCAGCACCTCCACCGAGGGCACGCGCAGCGCCCGCTGCACGAGCGCGAGCGGCACCAGCGGCGAGCTCGAGAGCGCGCACACCTGCTCCACCACGTTGTAGAGCTGCCGCACGTTGCCCGGCCAGGCCGCGGTCGCGAGCGCCTTGAGCGCCTCGGGCGCGAAGCCCGAGAGCCGCTTGCCGTACTTGGCCGAGAGCTTCTGCAGGAAATGGTTGGCCAGAAGCGGGATGTCCTCGCGCCGCGCCGACAGCGGCGGCAGCGTCAGCGTGACGACGTTGAGGCGGTAGTACAGGTCCTCGCGGAACTGCCCCGCCTGCATCGCCGCGTCGAGGTCGCGGTGGGTCGCCGAGATGATGCGCACGTCGACCTGGATCGACTGGCTCGCGCCGAGCGGCCGCACCGCGCGCTCCTGCAGCACGCGCAGCAGCTTGACCTGCAGCGCCGGCGGCATGTCCCCGATCTCGTCGAGCAGCAGCGTGCCGCCGTCGGCCTGCTGGAACAGGCCCTTGTGGTTGGCGTGGGCGTCGGTGAAGGCGCCCTTCATGTGGCCGAACAGCTCGGACTCGAGCAGCGCCTCGGGAATGGCGCCGCAGTTGACCGCCACGAAGGGCTTGTCGGCGCGCGCGCTGGCGCGGTGGATGGCGCGCGCCAGCAGTTCCTTGCCGGCGCCCGAGTCACCGCGCAGCAGCACCGAGGCGTCCGACTTGGCGACCATGCGCGCCTCGGCCAGCAGCTCCGACATGCGGTTGCTGCGGCTCACGATCTCGGCGCGCCAGCTGTCGTCGCCCGACTTCGCGGGCGTGCTGGCCGGCGCGCCCAGCGCGAGCGCCTGCGAGATCTTGTCGAGCAGCTCGCGGCCGTCGTAGGGCTTGGTGAGGTAGGTGAACACGCCGCGCGCCGTGGCCTCGACCGCGTCGGGAATGGTGCCGTGGGCCGTGAGCAGGATCACCGGCAGCGTGGGATGGCGCTTGCGGATCTCGTCGAACAGCTGGAGCCCGTCGCGCCCGGGCAGCCGCACGTCGCTGAGCACCAGCTGGGGATGCTCGATCTCGAGCTGCGTGAGCGCGGTCTCGGCCGAGGTCACGGCCGTGACCTGGTAGCCGGCCGAACTCAGCCGCATCGAGAGCAGCCGCAGCATGTCGGGATCGTCGTCGACCACCAGCAGGCGGGCGCCGGTCGTGCTCATGGGCTTTCTCCTCTCAGGCGCGGCCGCATGGTCATGGCGAGGTCCTGCCGCCGGCCGGCGGCGGCAGGGTCGGCGACGGCCCGCTGTTGGGCCGCGCGAAGCTGCGCTCGATCGCGCGCAGCGCCTCGATGCGGTCGTTGAGCTGGTCGATGCGGCGCTGGCTCTCGCGCAGCTGCTGCACCTGCTTGTCGCGGTCGTCCTCGACCCGGCGCTGCTCCACGTAGCGCGCGGCGAGCGCGCGCGCGAGCGGGTGCAGCGCCTGGGCCTCGGGCGAGGGGTTCGACATCACCCGCTGCAGCAGGCCCAGCGCGCGCGCCAGGTCGGCCGGCACGCGCGTCTGCGCGAGCAGCAGCGCGAGCTGCATCTGGGCCGTGGGCGAGTCGCCCGGGTCGCCCGCGCGGGCGATCTCGGCGCCGAGCTCGGCCCCGCCGAGCGGTCGGACCTTGTCGGCGTAGGCCAGCATGGCCGCGACCGGGCCCTGGGTCATGAGCGTGAACAGCGAGGCCGGCTGCGTGGCGGGCGCGCTGGGTTCGGCTTCGACCGGCATCACGCGCGGCACGACCGGCGGCGGCGGCAGGGCCTCGGCCTCGGCGGGCGGCGCGGGCCGCGTCGCGCAGCCGGCCAGCAGCAGGACGAAGGGCATGGCCACCGCCCCGGCGAGGGTCGAACTGCGGACGAACGGAAAAGGCATGGATCGACGATGGAAGGACAAGACGCGGTGTTTCTGAGATGGATGCCCGGAGGCTCGACGGTGGGGTTCAGGCCGTGCGCGGCAGTTCGATGCGAAAGCGTGCGCCAGGCCCGCCCGGCTGCAGGGTGATGCGCCCCCCATGGGCCGCAATGTACTCCTGCACGATGGAAAGGCCGATGCCCGTGCCCTTGACGGCATGCTCGGGCTGGCGCTCGCCCCGGTAGAAGGGCTCGAAAATCCGGTCCCGGTCGCCTTCGGCAATACCCGGGCCGGCATCGTTGACATCGATGTAGGCGGCCGAGGGCGTGCCCGAGACCGCGATCGTGATCGTTCCGCCGCGCGCCGAGTAACGGATCGCGTTCGACAGCAGGTTGGCGATCGCCGTGCCGAGCTTCGTGCGGTCGACCGTGAGCGTGATCGGATCGCCCTCGGCCTGCACGCGCAGCCCGTGGGCCTGCCACTGCAGGCGCTGGGATTCGATCTGCTCCTCGATCAGCGGCAGGAGCTCGGTGCGCTCGCGGCGCAGCTCGCGCGCCTCGAAGGCGGCCGCGTTGAAGCGCAGCAGCGCCTCGATCTGTCCCTGCAGCGCGACCGTGTTCTGGTTCAGGATCTGCGCCACCTCGAGCTGCGCCGGGTTCAGCGGCCCGGTGACGCCGTCCTCGAGCAGCGACACGCCCTCGCGCAGCGCGGCCAGCGGCGTCTTGAGCTCGTGCGACACGTGGCGCAGGAAGCGCGCCTTGTCGGCGTCGAGCTCGGTCAGCCGCAGGCGCAGCCATTCGAGCTGCTCCGACAGCCGCCGCACGTCGGCCGGGCCGCGGATGTCGATCGGCTCGTCGAGCCGGTTCTGGCCCAGCCCCACGATCGCGTGCTCGAGCCGCTTGAACGGCCGCGCGAGCCAGATGCCGAAGGCCAGCGCCAGCGACACCGCGAGCACGCTGGCCGCGATCACCTCGCGCATCAGCCGGCGGCGCGCGTTCTCGATCCGCTTGGCGAGCGCGTCGTTCTGCAGCTCGATCAGGAACTGCGCCTGCTGCGCGAGGTTGGTGTTGAGCGAATCGAGCTCGCGGAACTGCATCGCCATGCTGCTTTCGCGCGCGAGCGCGCTCTCGGCGCTGCCGCTCATCAGGCCCTCGATCACGCCCAGTTGGGCGCGCCACATCTCGATGCCCGCGGGCGCGAGGCCGTTGAGCTCCATGCGCTCGAGCACCTGGTTCGCCTCGCGCGCGGCATCGTCGAAGCGGCGCCTGAGCACCGCGTCGTTGAGCACCAGCGACTGGCGCCCGGCGCGCTCCATCGCGGCGCTGCGCTCGGCCAGCGACTGGGCCGCGCCCGACAGCCGCAGCGCGCGCGCCGCTGCGTCGCGGCTCTGGATCATGAGCGCGTCGTACTGGAACACGGAGCGCGCCGCCACGCCCACCAGCAGCGCGGTGATCAGCAGGAAGGCGAACAGCAGGAGCTGCTGGAACGAGCCCCGTCTCGACAACCGCTTCGCCATCAGCCGGCGAGCGCAGCGGGCGCGCTGGTGGTCGACGCCGCCGAGGATTCGCGCGTCGGGACCTCGCCGCGCAGCGTGTAGGCCAGCGAGCGCGTGATGCGCAGGTCGACCATCTGGCCGACCAGCCGGGCCTCACCCTCGAAGTTGACCACCCGGTTGCAGGCCGTGCGGCCCATGAGCTCGCTCGCGTCCTTGCGCGAGGCGCCCTCGACCAGCACGCGCTGGGTGGTGCCGACCAGCGCGTCGCCGAAGCGCCGCACGTTGCCGTCGATCACCTTCTGCAGCGCCTGCAGGCGCGCGAGCTTGACCTCGTGCGGCGTGTCGTCGTGCAGCGCGGCCGCGGGCGTGCCCGGGCGCGGGCTGAAGATGAAGCTGAAGCTGTTGTCGAACTGGCAGTCGTCGATCAGCTTCATCATCTTCGCGAAATCCTCCTCGGTCTCGCCCGGGAAGCCGACGATGAAGTCGCTGCTGAGCGCCAGCTCGGGCCGGATCGCGCGCAGCTTGCGCACCGTGCTCTTGTATTCCATGGCGGTGTAGCCGCGCTTCATCGCCATCAGGATGCGGTCGCTGCCGTGCTGCACCGGCAGGTGCAGGTGGCTCAC
>CBHTTS010000100.1:0-15975 GCA_966095775.1 uncultured Variovorax sp.
TGAAGTACTTCGACTTCCTCTCGATCGGCACCAACGACCTGATCCAGTACACGCTCGCGATCGACCGTGCCGACGAGGCGGTGGCCCATCTCTACGACCCGGCCCATCCGGCGGTGCTGCGGCTCGTCGCCGACACCATTGCCGAATGCCGGCGCCAGGGCAAGGGCGTGGCGGTGTGCGGCGAGATGGCGGGCGACGTGGCCTTCACGCGGCTGCTGCTCGGCCTCGGGCTGCGCAGCTTCTCGATGCATCCCTCGCGCATCCTCGCGGTCAAGCAGGAAGTGCTGCGCGCCGACACCGGCAAGCTCGAGGCCTGGGCGCGGGCCGTGCTCGAGTCGGACGATCCCGCCGCCGCGATGGCGGGCTGAACGCTTCCTTCTTCTTCTTTTCACGCGCGACGCGCGAATGAAAAGAAACGAAACACGCCGAAACCGCGGCGAAAGGACTTGCCGCGCGCCGGCAAGCACCATCAGGTCTCCTCTTCACCACCGAAAGAAAGGCCTGACCATGAAATCCCTCTCGCAGTACTCGCAGCTCGTCGCCGTCGCTTCGTTCGCCATGCTCGCCGCCGCCGGCGCCAAGGCCGAGACCTACGACGGCGTGCACGCGCCCGTGTCGGCCATGAGCCGCGCCGATGTCAACGCCGAAGCCGTCCGCACGGCCTCCGCCCCCGACCAGAACGTGGTGCGCGGCTCGCGCGGCCCCGAGACGGTGGCGGTGTCGAAGGACCGCGCCAGCGTCGTCGCCGAAGCCGTGCGCACCGCGGCCCAGCCCGACCAGAACGTGACCCCCGGCTCGCGCGTGAACAGCAAGGTCATCTCGACCATGCAGAACCCCGTCGACACGCGCGCCGCCGCGGGCGCCGCCAGCCGGCTCTGACACCCGTCGCCCGCGGGGCGGCATGCCGCGGGCCCCACCGAGGAACATCATGAAACACTGGATCAAACGCACGCTCTTCGGCTTCGCCGGCCTGGCGGTCGTGGCGGGCAGCATCGCGGGCTGCGCCGGCCATCGCCACGGCTGGGGCCAGGGCGACAGCGCGGAGTTCCGCGCCAGGATGGTCGAGCGCATCGGCAGCAGGCTGGAGCTCGACACGGCCCAGAAACAGAAGCTCACCGTGCTGGCCGAGAAGCTGCAGGCGCAGCGCGAGGCGATGCGCGGCGGCGGCGATCCGCGTTCGCGGTTCCGGGCGCTGTTCGCGGGCGACAAGCTCGACCAGGCCGGCGCCGCCCGCCTGGTCGAGGAGAAGACCGCGGCCCTCAGGAGCGGCAGCCCCGAGGTGATCGCCGCCGCGGCCGACTTCTTCGACCACCTGAACTCCGCGCAGCAGCAGAAGGTGCGCGACTTCCTCGAACGCGGCGGCCGGCGCTGGAGGCACCATGGATAGGCTCGCGCCGCCGCTGCGCCTGCCGCTGGCGTGGCGCGACGCGCGTGCCGGCACCGCGGCTTCTTCCGGCGCGCCGCGCGACGGCGCGGTCGCGGGCGGCGTGCGCGCGCTGCTGCGGCTCGAGGGCGCGGTGGTGCTCGCCGCGGCGCTCGCCGCCTATGCGCAGTTCGGCGCCGGCTGGGGCGCGTTCGCGCTCTGGCTGTTCGTGCCCGACCTCGCGCTGCTGGGCTACCTCGCGGGCCCGCGCACCGGCGCCGCGCTCTACAACGCCACCCATTCCTACGCCGGCGCGCTGGCGCTGCTCGCCTTCGGCGTGCTCGGCGCGGCGCCCTGGGCCGTGGCCGGCGGCCTGATCTGGTGCGCCCACATCGGGCTCGACCGTGCGTTCGGCCACGGCCTCAAGTACGCCACCGGGCTCGGCGCGACGCACCTGGGCCGCGTCGGGCGGGCCGATCCGTGGTGAGGGGCGCACGATGGCGCGCCGAGTGCCGGACAACGAGGGCGGCGAAGCGATGCCGGCCGGCCTGATCGTCAGCCAGCTGTTCGCCAGGAGGCACAATCCCGCCATGCCGCGCATCCTGCTGATCGACGACGACGAACACCTCGCCGCGCCGCTGACCACCTACTTCGCGCGCTTCGGCTGCACGCTCGAGAGCGCCGCGCGGCCGAGCGAAGGGTTGGCCAAGCTGCGCGCGGAGACCTACGACGCCGCGATCCTCGATGTCATGCTGCCCGAGATGGACGGCTTCGCGCTGTGCCGCGAGATCCGCAAGGACAGCGACATCCCGATCGTGATGCTCACCGCGCGCGGCGAGGTGATGGACCGCGTGGTGGGCCTGGAGCTCGGCGCCGACGACTACGTGCCCAAGCCCTTCGAGCCGCGCGAGCTGGTGGCGCGGGTGCAGACCATCCTGCGGCGCCAGCGCGCGGTGCCGCAGGCCGCGGCGAGCACGCAGGTGCGCGTGTTCGACGGGCTCACGATCGACCTCGACCGGCGCCAGGTCACGCGCCACGGCGAGCGCATCGAGCTCACGGGCACCGAGTTCGAGTTGCTCGCGCTGCTCACCGCCGAGCCCGGCAAGGTGTTCAGCCGCGACGACATCCTGAACCGGCTGCGCGGCCACGAGGCCGAGCTCTACACGCGTGCGGTCGACATCGTCGTGAGCCGGCTGCGCAAGAAGCTCGAGCCGCTGGACTGCATCAAGACGCTGCGCAACGCGGGCTACGCGCTCGCGGTGGCGCGCAGCGAGCCTGCATGAACCTGGGCAGACGCCGGCGCGGCCTGCGCGCGACGTGGCGCGAGATCGCCTGCCGCCGCGAGGAGCTGCACCGGCAGTGGCATGCGCAGTGGCACGAGAAGGTGCAGGGCAAGCGCCGCTGGCGCCGGTCGCTGCGCATCCGGCTCGTGATGACCTTCATGCTGCTGGCGCTGGTCATGTCGGTGGTCTTCATGGGCGGCATGAAGAAGGCCTTCTCGACCGGCTGGGCCGAGGCCGCGAAGCCGATGCTGGTCGACTACGCCGACCGGCTCGTGGCCGACATGGGCACGCCGCCCGACGTCACGCGCGCGCAGGCGCTGGTCGACCGGCTGCCGATCACCATCCGCATCGTCGGCCCGCAGGTCAACTGGGACTCGAACCCGCGCGGCACCAACGGCCGCGCCGGCTGGATGCACGGGCGCGACGACGACGAGCCCTCGGGCGACAAGTGGTTCATCCGCCCCACGGCCGACGGCCACCGCGTCATCTTCGGCTGGTCGCCCAAGCTCTGGCAGCTCGCGCCGCGCGCCACCGGCTGGGCCACGCTCGGCACGCTGCTGCTGCTCGTGGTGCTGGGCTATGCCTACGTGAGCCGGCTGCTGCGCCCGCTGATCGACATCCGCGAAGGCGCGCAGCGCTTCGGCCGGGGCGAGTTCGCCGAGCCCATTCCGGTGCGCCGCAACGACGACCTCGGCGACCTCGCGGAGCGCATCAACACCATGGCCCACGACATCCAGGCGATGCTCGACGCCAAGCGCGGCCTGCTGCTCGCCGTGAGCCACGAGCTGCGTTCGCCGCTCACGCGCGCGCGCCTCAACGCCGAGCTGCTGCCGGCCACGCCCGACGGTGCGGCCGAGCGCGAGGCGCTGCTGCGCGACCTCAACGAGATGCGCGACCTGATCAGCGACCTGCTCGAGAGCGAACGCCTCGCGAGCCCGCACGTGGCGCTGCAGCGCGAGCCGGTCGATCTCGCGCAGCTGGTGCGCGACACGGTGGGCGAGATGCCGGGCGCGCAGCGCGTGCAGCTCGACCTGGCCGACAACCTGCCGCCGCATGCCGTCGACCGCATGCGCATCCGCCTCCTGATGCGCAACCTGCTCGACAACGCGCTGCGCTACAGCGCCGATGCGCCGCGCCCGCCCTGCGTGTCGCTGCGCGCCGCGATCGACGGCCCCACGCAGGGCGTCGAACTCGAGGTGCGCGACCACGGACCCGGCGTGGAGGAGGCCCAGCTCGAGCGGCTGACCGAGCCCTTCTACCGCACCGACGGCGCACGCGCGCGCGCGACCGGCGGCGTCGGCCTCGGCATGTACCTGTGCCGGCTGATCGCCGAGGCACACGGCGGCAGCCTCGCGGTGCGCAACGCGCATCCGGGGCTGCAGATCGTCGTGCGGCTCTAGGCTGTCGCCTGCGCTACCGGCCGCGGCCCGCGCCAGGGCTACGATGCGCCTGCATTTCAGGCGCCATCGACCAAGGAGACCTCCATGAGCAGCCCGTCCGTCAACCACCAGGTCCGTCTCGCCAAGCGCCCCGAGGGCGCCGCCACGCGCGAGCACTGGCGCTTCACCACCGAGCCCGTGGGGGAGCCGGCCGAGGGCGGCGTGCTGGTGCAGGTGCTGTCGCTCTCGCTCGACCCGGCCATGCGCGGCTGGCTCAACGACGCCAAGAGCTACATCGCGCCCGTCGCCATCGACGAGGTGATGCGCGCGGGCGGCGTGGGCCGCGTCGTGGCGTCGAAGAACCCGAAGTTCGCGGTCGGCGACACGGTCTACGGCACGCTCGGCGTGCAGGAATACGCGCTCGTCGCGCAGGAGGAGCTCAAGCGCAGCGGCCTCGTGAAGATCGACCTCGGCATGGGCACGATCAACCAGTGGCTCAACGTGCTCGGCATGCCGGGCATGACCGGCTACTTCGGCCTCATGGACGTGGGCCAGCCGAAGCCGGGCGAGACCGTGGTGATCTCGGGCGCGGCCGGCGCCGTGGGCCAGACGGTGGGCCAGCTCGCGAAGATCAAGGGCTGCCGCGTGGTGGGCATCGCGGGCGGGCAGGCCAAATGCGACTGGGTCGTGAAGGAGCTCGGCTTCGACGCCTGCATCGACTACAAGGCCGGCCCCGGCGCGGTGCGCGAAGGCCTCAAGGCCCATTGCCCGAAGGGCGTGGACATCTACTTCGACAACGTCGGCGGCGAGATCCTCGACGCCGTGCTCGCGCGCCTCGCGCGCAAGGCGCGCGTGATCATCTGCGGCGCGATCAGCCAGTACAACAACGCCAACAGCATGCCGCAGGCGGGCCCGAGGAACTACCTGAGCCTGCTCGTGAACCGCGCGCGCATGGAGGGCATCGTGGTGTTCGACTACGCCGACCGCTACCACCTCGCGGTGGCCGAGCTCGCGGGCTACCTCCGCGACGGGCGCATGAAGAGCAAGGAGGACGTGGTGGTCGGCCTCGACACCTTCCCCGAGGCGCTGAACCGGCTGTTCAGCGGGCAGAACTTCGGGAAGCTCGTGCTGCAGGTGGCGCAGTAGCCGCGGCGCCCGCGCGCGAGCCCAGCACCGCCGCCGCGATGATCAGCGCGGCCGACAGCGCGATGCTCCAGCTCGGCGAGCGGCCGGTCACGGCCAGCAGCAGCGCGGTGGAGCCCAGCGGCGTGATGTAGCTCAGGATGCCGATCTGCCGCGCGTCGCCGCGCTTGAGCGCCATGTCCCAGACGTAGAAGGCCGCGCCCAGCGGCCCGAGGCCGCAGAGCGCGACCAGCAGCCAGTCGCGCGCCGACAGCGAGGCCGCGGGCTCGAGCAGCGCATGGCAGGCGAGCGACAGCACGCCCGAGACCAGCCCGAACAGGCCGATCGCCGAGGTCGGGAACGCCGCCACCCGCTTCGTGCCGAGCGAATAGCTGGCCCAGACGAAGGCCGAGGCCAGCGCCGGCACGAAGCCCCAGTGGCCCGTCACGTCGAGGCCGGCGGCCGCGCCGCCGCGCGCGCCGAGGATCGCCGCGGCCGCGCCCGCGAAGCCCAGCGCCCCGGCCACGAGGTGCAGCGGCCGCAGCCACACGCCCGGCAGCAGCAGCGGCGCCAGCACCACCATCAGCAGCGGCCAGAGGTAGTTGACCAGGTTGGCTTCCACCGGCGGCGCATGGCGCAGCGCGATGAAGAGCAGGAAGTGGTAGCCGAACAGGCCGTAGATGCCGAGCGCCAGCGTGCGCGGCGGCACCTTCCAGGCGCCGCGGTCGCGCAGCACCAGCGGCCAGCTCGGCACGCTGCCGATGATGAGCGCCAGGCCGGTCAGCAGGAACGGCGGCAGGTGCGACAGCGCGGTCCCGAGCGAGGCCAGGGTGGTCCAGAGCGCGATCGCGAGCAGCGCGTAGACGGTCGAGGAAGACAGCAGCATGGACCGCAAGCCTACGCGATGCGGTCGTCGCGCAACGCCGGTCCGTCGTCGCGCAGCGACGGTCCGCTCACCCCCCGGCCCGGCGCAGCGCCGCGGTCAGCGCCGAGGGCGAGCGATAGCCGGTCCGCCGCGCGGTCTCGGCCACGCCCGTGCCGCCCAGGCGCAGCTCGCGGGCATGCGCGAGCCGCAGCGTGCGCAGCCATTGCATCGGTCCCATGCCCTGCTCGTCGCGGCAGCGCTGCGCGAACTGGCTGGGGCTCAGGCAGGCCGCCTCCGCGAGATCGGCCACGCCGAGCGGCAGGTGCCAGCGCGCGCGGGCCCAGCGCGCGAGCAGCGGCCAGTCGATGCGGCGGCGCCGCGCGCCGGCCGCGGGTGCGGGTTGCCAGGCCTCGAGCAGCAGCGCGGGGCCGTGCAGCAGCGCGAGCGGCGAGGCCTGGGGCTCGTCCATGCACCGCGCGAGGTACTGCGCGAGCGCATGCAGCCGCGGCGCGCCCGCCGGTGCGCGCGCGGTGCAGCGCGCCCAGGCGGCCTGCGTGGTGTCGAGCACGAGGCAGCGGCTGTGGCCGCCGCGGGCCTGGAAGTCGTGCCGGTCGCCGGGCAGGACCACCTGTGCATCGCCCGCGCCGATGCCCGCGCCGCGGCCTTCGACCTCGATCTCGAGCACGCCCTCGAGGCCGATCAGCACCTGGAAATGGTCGTGCGCATGGCTGCCGTGCGCGGCGCCGTAGTCGCGCACCGCGAGGTCGTGGCGCACCGGCAGGGAAGAAGAGGAGAGGGCGTGCATGGCGGCTCCGAGCCGGATTGTCCGCGCTCGCGGGCCGCGGCGCCAGCGGCCTCAGCCGAGCCGCAGCAGCAGCGCCGAAGCCGCGACCACGAGCAGGAAGGGGATGCTGATGCGATGGAATTCGCGCAGCCCGTGCGGCAGCTTCGCGAGCCGCAGCGCGATCAGGTTCGCGAGCGAGCCCAGCACGCAGCCGAAGCCGCCCACGCTCACGCCCGCGGCGAGCGCCGGCAGGTCGCGCACGTGGCCGTCGAGCAGGATCGCGGCCGGCACGTTGCTGATGAACTGCGAGGCGACGATGGCCGCGAGGTAGGCGCGCCATCCCTCGGTGATCGGCCAGCGGTTCAGCAGCGCCTCCATGACGGGCAGCTCGGCGAGCTGCCGCAGGTCGACGAACATCAGCGCGATGATCGCGAGCAGCGCCCAGTCGACGTCGCGCAGCACGCGCGGATGTAGCAGCAGGAAGGCGCCGAACACCACCGCGAGCCCGGGCAGCAGCCAGTGGCGGTCGAGCGCGATCACGAAGCCCACGAACAAGAGCCCCGCGAGCCCGAGCAGCCGCGGCTGCACCGGCCGGGTCTCGGCCTCGGGCCGCAGCGCGATCGGCGTGCGCGGCACCAGCAGCCAGACCGCCACGAAGAGCCAGAACAGCATCACGGCCACCGTCGGCAGCATCATCCCCATGAAGGCCGTGAAGCTCTCGCCCGAGCGGTGCCAGAGATAGAGGTTCTGCGGATTGCCGATCGGCGTCAGCGCCGAGCCCGCGTTCACCGCCAGCGCCTCCAGCACCACGAGCCGCGCGAGCGGCAGATGCGCCTGGGTGGCGAGCACGCGCGTCAGCGGTACCAGCAGGAACAGGCTCACGTCGTTGGTGACCAGTGCCGAGAGCAGCGCCGCGCCGCCCGCGAGCAGCAGCGCGAGGCTGCGCTGGTCGTGCGTGCGCGCGAGCAGGCGCTGGGCCGCGGCCTGCAGCATGCCGCTCTTCTCCACGCCCTGGGTGATCGCGAGCAGGCCCGCGAGCGCGCCGATGGTCTGCCAGTCGACGAGCGCGAGCCAGTCCATCGGCGCGCGCGGCCGCGCGAACGCGAACACGACGGCCACCGCCGCCAGCACCCACAGCAGCCCGTGGCCGCCTTCGTGCGCCGGCGCGGCGGCGGCGCTGCCTTCAGCGGGCGAGTTCACGGAGTTCGCGCTTGAGCACCTTGCCGATGGCGCTGCGCGGCAGCTCGTCGATGAAGCGCAGGCCCGCGAGGCGCTGCGTCTTGCCGACCTGCGCGTTGGCCCATTGCAGCAGCGCCTCGTCCGTCGTGGCGTCGCCCTCCCGGCGCACCACGAAGGCGAACGGCGTCTCGCCCCACTGCTCGGAGGGCACGCCGACCACCGCCACGTCGGCCACCGCCGCATGGCCGCGCAGCACCGCCTCGAGGTCGCTCGGGTAGATGTTGAAGCCGCCGCTGATGATCATGTCCTTCTTGCGGTCGAACAGCGTCAGGAAGCCGTCGGCGTCGAAGCGGCCCACGTCGCCGGTGCGGATGAAGCGCTTGCCCGTGGCGTCGAACCATTCGGCCTCGCGCGTCTTCGCGGGCTGGCGGTGGTAGCCGGTCATCATGCCGGCCGAGTGGCCCACCACTTCGCCCGCGGCCTCGAGGTCGTCGCGCGGCAGCTCGCGGCCGTTCTCGTCGATCAGGCGGATGTCGCTGCCCGCGGCCGGCTGGCCCACGGTGTGCAGCTTGGTCGGGTGCAGGTGCGCCTCGAGGATGCAGGTGCCGCCGCCCTCGGTCATGCCGTAGAACTCGATCAGCCCGCCGGGCCAGCGCGCGAGCACATCGGCCTTGAGCGCGGCGCCGAAGGGCGCGCTGGTGCTGAACTTGAAGCGGAACGACGACAGGTCGTGCTCGCCGAAGCGCGGATGCGCCATCAGGCGCTGGTACTGCACCGGCACCAGCATCGTGTGCGTCACGCGGTGCCGCTCGGCCAGCTGCAGGTAGCCGAGCGCGTCGAACTTCGGCATCAGCACCACGCAGCCGCCGAAGGCGACGGTCGGGAAGAACACCACCAGCGTGGTGTTGGAGTAGAGCGGCGTCGACAGCAGCGTGACCGTGTCCGGGCCGTATTCGTACTTGGCGCCGCGCTGCACGTGCGCCCAGCGCATGCCGTGGCCCTGCACGATGCCCTTGGGCTCGCCGGTCGTGCCCGAGGAATAGATGATGTTGAAGGGCGACGAGGGCTGCACCTCGACCGCCTGCGGCCGCGCACCCGCGGGTGCGAGCCATGCGTCGAGCGCCTGCCCGGCGTCCGAGCCGTCGAGCGCCACGCGCGGGATGCCGCCGGGCAGCGCGGGGCCGACGACCTCGGCAGCCGAGGCGTCGGTGAAGAGGATGCGCGCCTCGGCGTCCTCGATCATGCGCGCCAGGCTCGCGCGCGTCGAGCCGGGGGCGAGCGGCGCGACCGCGACGCCCGCGCGCAGCGCGCCGAGGAACACGGCCGCGTAGTGCACCGACGAGGCGGCGCAGACGGCGATCGCGTCGCCGGGCCGCAGGCCGTCGCGCTGCAGCGCGGCCGCGACGCGGTCCATCAGCGCGTCGAGCGCGGCGTAGGTCAGGGAATGCAGGTTGTCCGCGAGCGCGGCCTGGTCGGGCGTGTGCTGCGCATGGAGGCGGACCAGGTCGGCGATGGCGCCGAAGTCGCGCTCGATCGCGGCTTGAACAGCGGGGTGCATGGAGAGATCAGTCCTTCGTCTTGGGCCAGACGGCAGGATAGCGAAGAAGCATGGCCGCGGCTGAGCCGCAGGCGACGGCGGGCCCGCGGAGGCGGGCGCCGGCCACGGTTTCAGGCGTTCAGACCCCCGCCGCGTGCGCCTGCTGGTCCGCGTGGTAGCTCGAGCGCACCATCGCGCCCACGGCCGCGTGCGTGAAGCCCATCTTGTAGGCCTCTTCCTCGAACATCTTGAAGGTGTCGGGATGCACGTAGCGGCGCACCGGCAGGTGGCTGTTGCTGGGCGCCAGGTACTGGCCGATGGTCAGCATGTCGATGTCGTGCGCGCGCATGTCGCGCATCACCTGCAGGATCTCCTCGTCGGTCTCGCCGAGGCCGACCATGATGCCGCTCTTGGTGGGCACGTTCGGGTGCAGCGCCTTGAACTTCTTGAGCAGGTTCAGGCTGAACTGGTAGTCGCTGCCCGGACGCGCCTCCTTGTAGAGCCGCGGCGCGGTCTCGAGGTTGTGGTTCATCACGTCGGGCGGCGCAGCCTTGAGGATCTCGAGCGCGCGGTCGTCGCGGCCGCGGAAGTCGGGCACCAGGATCTCGATCTGCGTCGAGGGCGAGAGCTCGCGCACGTTGCGGATGCAGTCGACGAAGTGCTGGCTGCCGCCGTCGCGCAGGTCGTCGCGGTCGACGCTGGTGATCACCACGTACTTGAGGCGCAGCTTTGCGATCGTCTTCGCGAGGTTCAGCGGCTCGTCCTTGTCGAGCGGATCGGGCCGGCCGTGGCCGACGTCGCAGAACGGGCAGCGGCGGGTGCACTTGTCGCCCATGATCATGAAGGTGGCCGTGCCGTTGCCGAAGCATTCGCCGATGTTCGGGCACGAGGCTTCCTCGCAGACCGTGTGCAGGTTGCTCTCGCGCAGGATCTGCTTGATCTCGTAGAAGCGCGTGGTCGGGCTGCCGGCCTTGACGCGGATCCAGTCGGGCTTCTTGAGCACCTCGCCCTGCTGGATCACCTTGACGGGGATCCGCGAGAGCTTGGCCGCGGCCTTCTGCTTGGCGAGCGGGTTGTAGGTTTCGGCGCTTTGCGCTTCGCGGACGACTTCGGTGGTGCTCATAGCGTTTCAAGGCGCGAGGTAGGCGGCGAGCTTCTGGCTCAGCACCCGGGCGGCCTCTTCCCATGTGGTTTGGACCCCGATTGTAGAAAGATCGACCGTTTGCAGCCCGGTGTAGCCGCAAGGGTTGATGCGCGAGAAGGGTTCGAGGTCCATGTCGACGTTGAGCGCCACGCCGTGGTAGGTGGCGTGGCGGCTCACCTTGATGCCCAGCGCGGCGATCTTGCCGAGCCCGCGGAAGGGCTCGGCCGCGGGCAGCGGCCCGGCGAGCGCGGCATGCGAGAACGGATCGTCGAGCCGCACGTAGATGCCCGGCGCGCCCGCGACGCGGTGCCCGGTCACGCCGAAATGCGCGAGCGTGCGCAGCACCGATTCCTCGATGCGGAACACGTACTCCTTGACGTAGTAGCCGGTGCGCCGCAGGTCGATCAGCGGGTAGCCCACCACCTGGCCGGGGCCGTGGAAGGTCACCTGGCCGCCGCGGTCGGTCTGCACCACGGGGATCGCGCCGGGCGCGAGGATGTGGTCCTGCCGCCCCGCGATCCCCTGCGTGAACACCGGCGCGTGCTCGCACATCCAGAGCTGGTCGGGCGTCTGCGCGTCGCGCTCGGCCGTGAAGCGGCGCATGGCCTCGAAGGTGGCGGGGTAGTCGGCGCGGCCGAGCCACTTCACCTCGATCGGCGCGGTTTCCACGTCCGCAGCGCCTGCGCCTGCGCCGGCAACGGTCGCGGGCGTCACGTCAGATGACCACCTTGACCATCGGATGGCTGGAGAGCGCGCGGTACAGGTCGTCGAGCTGCTCGCGGCTGGTCGCGGTCACGGTGATCGTCACGCCGAGGTAGTTGCCGGCCTTGCTGTCGCGCAGCTCGACCGTGGTGGCGTCGAAGACGGGATCGAAGCGCTCGGCGATCTGGGTGACGGCATGCACGAAGCCGTCCACCTTGGCGCCCATGACCTTGATCGGGAACTTCGACGGGTACTCGATCAGCGACTCCTTGCGCGGATCGGGGATGGCCGTGGTGCCGTTGCCGGTGGTGGTGCTGTCGTTCATGCGGTGGTTGCTCCTTGCTGCTGTGCGTTGCGCCGCTTGGCCTCCTGGTAAGCGGCGTACAAGGCTTGGTAGATGGGGCCGGGATGGCCGTTCCCAATGGGCTGGCCGTCGAGCGTGGCGACGGGCAGCACTTCCTTGGTCGCCGACGAGAGCAGCAGCTCGTCGGCGCCGAACACCTCGGCGCGCGCGATGCGGCGCAGCGCGAAGGGGAAGCCCTGCTCGGCGCAGAGCCGCTCGATCAGGCCGTAGCGGATGCCGGTCAGCACCAGGTTGTCCTTGGGCGGGCCGAAGACGGCGCCGTCCTTGACGATCCAGACGTTGCTCGACGACGCCTCGCTGAGCCAGTCGTCCCGGAACATGACGGTCTCGGCGGCACCGGCCTCGACGCTGATCTGCCGCGCGAGCACCGCGCCCAGCAGGCTGGTGCTCTTGATGTGGGCCTTCTGCCAGCGGAAGTCGGCCGCGCTCACGCAGGCCACGCCCTTGGCGCGCACCGCGTCGGCCACGGGCGGCAGCGGGTTCACCATGACGAACACCGTCGGCTGCAGGCCCCGGACCATCGCATGGTCGCGCGGCGCCACGCCGCGTGTCACCTGAAAGTACACGGCCTGCGGCGCATCGCCGGCGGGCGCGGTCAGGCGCGCGACGATCTCGCGCCACTGTGCGCGCGTGAGCGGGTTGGCGATCTGCAGCTCGGCGAGGGAGCGGTCGAGGCGCGCCATGTGCTCGTCGAAGCAGAAGGGCGCGCCGTGATAAACGGGAACGACCTCGTAGACGCCGTCGCCGAAGATGAAGCCGCGGTCGAGGACGCTGATCCTGGCGTCCTTGAGCGCGGTGTACTCACCGTCGAGGTAGCAGAGCGTGGAGGGAAGGGCGGCGGAGAGGGGATGCATGCGGGAATTATGGGTCTGCCCTCAACGGCCCTGCCGGCGGCCCGGTCGGGCTCCGGTCAGCTTGTGCGGCGGCGTTTTTCAAACGTGAGGGGCGCAGTTGGCCGAGCCGTCTGGGTTTCTACTTATAATCAATGGCTTTGTTAAATTCCCGGCTGACAACGCGAGCGGCATTCCAATGACAACCAGCGCTCCAGTCTCCGAGATCGATGCCGAAGTCTCCGACTTCAAGCCGCTGACCGCCGAGGAGGCGCAGCAGCTGCGCGAGAAAAATCCCGAATTGTCGCCCTGGTGGGTGATTGGGGCCCAGGTGGCTGTGGGATTGCTTGTGGCTGGAGCGGCATGGATGTGGACCGGTCGGCCCGTGGCCGCGGTGTCGGGGTTTTACGGAGCGATGGCAGTGGCGATCCCGGCGGCGTTGTTCGTCCGCGGGGTGCGCAGGGCACGTGGTGTTCTGTCGCAATCCGCTGCCATGCTGAGGTTTTTTGTGTGGGAGCTGATCAAGATCGGACTGACCGTGGCCCTGCTGGCCGCGGCGCCGTGGCTGATCGAGGGCATCAGTTGGCTGGCCTTGTTGGCCGGCGTGGTGGCCGCCATGAAGATGTACTGGGTGGCGCTGCTGGTGCGGCCCGGGTTGTTGAACCGGAATTGACTGTTTAAGAAGAGACGCTGAAAGATGGCCGCCGAAGGAAACGCCCCGACTGCGAGTGAATACATCGTTCACCACCTCCAGCACTGGCAGGTTGACTGGAACCTCAATCCCGTGGTGCAGAAGGCCATCGTGGACTTCAACGTCATCAATCTCGACTCGGTGCTCTATGCGCTGATCATCGGCGCGCTGGGCTGCTTCGTGCTCTGGCTGGCCGCGCGCAAGGCCACGCCGGGCGTGCCGGGGCGCTTCCAGGCCGCGGTCGAGATCCTGGTCGAGATGGTCGACAACCAGGCCAAGGCCAACATCCGCAACGCCAAGAGCCGCCAGTTCATCGCGCCGCTCGCGCTCACCGTGTTCGTCTGGATCTTCCTGCTGAACGCGATGGACATGCTGCCGGTCGACCTGCTGCCCTCGCTCTGGGCCAAGGCCTACGAGGCCGCGGGCCACGATCCGCACCACGCCTACATGCGCGTCGTGCCGACCGCCGACCTGTCCACCACGCTGGGCCTGTCGACCTCGGTGCTGCTGCTGTGCCTGTTCTACAGCGTCAAGATCAAGGGCCTGGGCGGCTGGGGCCATGAACTCATTACCGCGCCTTTCGGTGCCCATCCGGTGCTCTGGCCCATCAACCTGCTGATGCAGGCCATCGAATACCTCGCCAAGACCGTCTCGCATGGCATGCGGTTGTTCGGCAACATGTATGCGGGTGAACTCGTTTTCATGCTGATCGCGCTCATGGGCGGCGCGATGGCGGCCTCGTTCTCGGGAGTGATGTTGCCGATCGGCCACGTCATTGCCGGTACCGTCTGGGCGATCTTCCACATCCTGGTGATCACGCTGCAGGCATTCATTTTCATGATGCTGACCCTGATCTATCTCGGCCAGGCTCATGAAGCGCATTGAGTTCCCCTTTTTCTTTTCGTTTGCTTTCAATCTGTCCTAAGGAGTCATCATGGAAAACGTTCTCGGTCTCGTCGCTCTGGCTTGTGGTTTGATCGTCGGTCTCGGCGCGATCGGTGCTTCCATCGGTATCGCGCTGATGGGCGGCAAGTTCCTCGAGTCGTCGGCCCGTCAGCCCGAGCTCATGAACGACCTGCAGACCAAGATGTTCATCTTGGCCGGTCTGATCGACGCCGCGTTCCTGATCGGCGTGGCCATCGCCCTGCTGTTCGCCTTCGCCAACCCGTTCATCGCCGCGATCCCGAAGTAATTTCCGTTCAACGCCACTCCAGAAAGGTGTTGCCGTGAGTATCAACGCGACCCTGTTCGTTCAGGCCATCGTCTTCCTGCTGCTCGTGCTGTTCACGATGAAGTTCGTGTGGCCGCCGATCGCGAAGGCCCTGGACGAACGAGCACAAAAGATCGCTGCGGGCCTGGCGGCCGCCGAGAAGGCCAAGGCCGACCTGGCCTCCGCCAACCAGCGCGTCGAGCAGGAGCTGGTGGCGTCTCGCAACGAGACCGCCAGCCGCCTGGCCGATGCCGAGCGTCGCGCCCAGCAGATCATCGAAGAGGCCAAGAGCCGCGCCACCGAGGAGGCCAACAAGATCGTGGCCGCCGCGCGCGACGAGGCCGAGCAGCAGGCTGTGCGTGCGCGCGAGGCGCTGCGCGAACAGGTGGCCGCACTGGCCGTCAAGGGTGCCGAGCAGATCCTCCGCAAGGAAGTCAACGCCGGCGTTCACGCCGACTTGCTCAGCCGCCTGAAGACCGAGCTCTGAGGACGACATGGCCGAACTCGCGACCATCGCCCGTCCCTACGCCGAAGCGCTGTTCAAGGCCTGCGCAGCGGATCCCGACGGCACGTCCGGCTGGCTCGACCAGCTGGCGGCCGTTGCCGGCAGCCCGCAGCTGCTGCAATTCGCGGCCAACCCGAAGGTGCCGCCCGAGCAGGTGTTCGAGCTGATCGCCGGCCTGTCGAAGCAGCCGCTGCCCGAGGCCGGCAAGAACTTCCTGCGCACCGTGATCGACAACGGCCGGCTGGCGGCTCTGCCCGAAGTGGCGCTGCAGTTCCGTGCCCTGTGCAACGCGCGCAGCGGCGCTGCCGATGCCGTGGTCTACAGCGCCTTCCCGATCGACGATGCGGCGCTGAAGGACCTCGGCGCGGTGCTGGAGCGGCGCTTCGCGCGCAAGCTCACGACCCGGGTCGAACTCGACCCCTCGCTGATCGGCGGCATCCGCGCCGTGGTCGGCGACGAGGTGCTCGACACCTCGGTCAAGGCGCGCCTCGAACAAATGAAAGCGGCGCTGACCGCCTGAGGGCGGCCGGCTGCCGGTTGGCTCCATTTACAGAAAGAAGGAAAGAGTCATGCAACTCAATCCCGCAGAGATTTCCGAACTGATCAAGAGCCGCATCGAGGGCCTTGGCGTCAGTGCCAACATCCGCAACGAAGGCACCGTGGTGTCGGTGACCGACGGCATCGTGCGCGTGCACGGCCTGTCCGATGCGATGCAGGGCGAAATGCTGGAATTCCCGCCCACGGCCGACGGCACGCCGTCGTTCGGCCTGGCGCTGAACCTCGAGCGCGACTCGGTCGGCGCCGTGATTCTGGGCGAGTACGAGCACATCTCCGAAGGCGACACGGTCAAGTGCACCGGCCGCATCCTGGAAGTGCCCGTGGGCCCCGAGCTCGTGGGCCGCGTGGTCAACGCGCTGGGCCAGCCGATCGACGGCAAGGGCCCGATCAACGCGAAGATGACCGACGTGATCGAGAAGGTCGCGCCGGGCGTGATCGCGCGCAAGTCGGTCGACCAGC
>CBHTTS010000101.1:0-15896 GCA_966095775.1 uncultured Variovorax sp.
TCTCGCCGGCCCGCATCGACACCGATCGCCTCGCGCTGCGCGCGGCCGAGTTCGAGCGCGAGGCCGCGCTGCAGGCCCGCCAGGTCGCGCGGCATGAGCGCGACACGGCGCGCGCGGCATTGACCGCGGTGCGCCAGGCCGATTCGCCCGACGGCGGCTTCGCGGTGCGCGCGCCGGTGGCCGGCCGGGTGCTGCGGGTCGCGCAGGCCAGCGCGACCACCGTGGCGCTCGGTGCGCCGCTGGTCGAGATCGGCGACACCGCGCGGCTGGAGGTGCTGGCGGAGCTCCTGACCACCGATGCGCTGCAGGTCGCGCCGGGTGCGCCGGTGCGCATCGAGCGCTGGGGCGGCAGCGGCGCGCTCGCGGGGCGCGTGCGGCTCGTCGAGCCGGGTGCGTTCACCAAGGTCTCGGCGCTCGGCGTCGAGGAGCAGCGCGTGAACGTGCTGGTGGACCTGGAAGGCCCGCCGCAGCAGTGGCAGCGGCTGGGCGACGGTTATCGGGTCGGCGTCCGGATCGTGACGCTGTCCTGCCCGTCGGTGCTGCGCGTGCCGGTGAGCGCGGTGTTTCCGCAGCGCGACGGGCGCAGCGCCGTCTTCCTCGTGGAGCGCGGCCGCGCGAGGCTCGCGCCGGTCGCCATCGGCGGGCGCAACGGCAGCGAGGCCTGGGTGCGCGAGGGCCTTGCCGAAGGGGCCGAGGTGATCGTCTATCCGCCCGCGGCGCTGCGCGACGGCATGCGCGTGAAGGTGCGCGCGCCGCGCTGAACTGCGCGGCGCGGCAGGGGCACCGGCGGCGCCGGCGCCCCGGGGCGCTCACTGGATCTTCAGCACGCTGCGGCCGTTGCCTTCGCGCTTGGGCAGCGTGAGGCGCAGCACGCCATCCTCGAGCTTGGCCACGGCGGTCTTGTCGTCGACCTCGGTGGCCAGCGAGAAGCCGCGCGAGACGCTGCCGCGGTAGGTCTCGGTGACCAGCGCGCGGCCGTGCTTCTTCTCCTGGTCCTTCCTGATCTCGGCCGAGATGGACACGTAGTTGCCGTCGATCGAGACGCGGACATCCTCCTTCTTCGCGCCGGGGATCTCGGCGGTCACGAGGTACTCCTTGTCGTTCTCGTTCACATCGACGCGGATGTCGGCGGGCAGCTCGACGTCGTCGATCAATTGCAAGGGCCGGGACCAGCGGCGCAGCATCTCGGGAAACAGGTTCTCGAGCCGGTCGAGGCGAGTCAGTGAATTCATCAGATTGCTCCAGCAGGTTGAAGGGAAGGCGTTCGCGCCGGGCCGTGCTCGCAACGAGGGGCGACGCGAACATTCACTCTAGGAGCGCCTCCGCCGCGGCTTCTTGCGCCAGATCAACGCGCGGATCCGCCACCGGCGCAAGCTTGCGGTTCCCCGCACCCGCCGTGCACTTTCAACCGACGCGAGCCCTCGCCATGCTGCCGCCCTTCGATCCGTGGTGCACCTGCGCTGCGGCCGCCGACGTGTCCGTCGCGGCGCATGCGTCCGCCGAAGCGCTGCGACGGCGGCGCAGCGCCCGCCTGGCCTCGCTGCTCGCGGCTGCCGCCGAAGGATCGGCGTTCTACCGCCGCGCCCTCGCGGGCCGCGATCCCGCCACCGTCGGCCTCGAGCAGCTGCCGATCGTGCAGAAGAGGGCACTGATGGCGGACTTCGCGTCCTGGGTGACCGACCGCCGCCTCGACATCGGCCGGCTGCGGCGCTTCGTGCGCAAGCGCACGAACATCGCCGAGCCGTACCTCGACCGCTACACGGTCTGGGAAAGCTCCGGCAGCACCGGCGAGCCCGCCATCTTCGTGCAGGACCCGGCCGCGCTGGCCGTCTACGACGCGCTCGAGATCCTGCGCCGGCCCGTGCTGCGGCCGCTCGAGCGCTGGCTCGATCCCTGGGCGCTGGCCGAACGCACGGCCTTCGTCGGCGCCATCGACGGGCACTTCGCGAGCACCGTGTCGATCGAGCGGCTGCGCCGGCTGCAGCCGGCCCTCGCCGACCGGCTGCGCTGCTTTTCCTTTCTGCAGCCGATCGACGCACTGGTGGCCGAGCTGAACGCGTTCGCGCCCACGGTGCTCGCCACCTATCCCAGCGCGGCCGTCCTGCTCGCGCACGCGCGCCGCTGCGGGCGGCTCACCGCCGCGCCGAGCGAGATCTGGACCGGCGGCGAGCAGTTCTCGCCCGCGCGGCGCGCCTTCGTGCGTGACACCTTCGACTGTCCGGTGACCCACAGCTACGGCGCGTCGGAGTTCCTCTCGCTGGCCTTCGAGTGCAGGCTCGGCGTGCTCCATCTCAACAGCGACTGGGCGATCCTCGAGCCCGTCGACGCCGAGGGCCGCCCCGTGCCGGCGGGGCAGGCGGGCGCGACCACGCTGCTCACCAACCTCGCCAACCAGGTGCAGCCGCTGATCCGCTACGACCTCGGCGACCGCGTCGCGCTGCTCGGCGCGCGCTGCGCCTGCGGCTCCCCGCTGCCCGCGATCCGCGTCGAGGGCCGCGACGACGACACGCTGGTGCTGCCGGGCCGCCCCGGCACGCCGCCGGTGCGCGTGGTCCCGCTGGCCATCAGCACGATCCTCGAGGAGGAGGCCGGGCTGTTCGACTTCCAGCTCGTCCAGCAGGGCGACGGCGACCTGCTGCTGCGCACCAGCCAGCACGGCGCGCAGGCGCAGGCCACGCTCCGGCAGGCGCGGCGCAAGCTGCTGGCCTTCCTGTCGGCGCAGGGTGCGGGCGCGTTGCGCGTCCAGTGCCGCACGGGCGAGATCAACCACCGCGGCCGCAGCGGCAAGATCAAGCGCGTGATCGCCTCAGCGCAGTGAGCCGAAGCCGGAGGCGTGCGGCGCCCCGGGGTCGAGCGCCGCGAGCGCGCGGCGCAGGTAGCGCGCGGCCTGCGGCAGCCACTTCTCCGGCAGACGCGGTGCCGGGTCCAGCAGGTGCGCGGCGCTCAGCCGCGCGCGCATCAGCGCGTTCTTCGCCGTGTACAGGCCCAGCAGCGCGGGCGGCGGCGCGTCGTCGAGCGCCAAGGCCGCGCGGGCATGCAGCAGTGCGCCGATGCCCGGCGCTCCCGCCAGGTCGCACTCGAGCGCGAGGAAGCACAGCTCGTCGAACGGATCGACGTCGCCGAGCCGCGGGTCGAACTCGAGCGCATCGAACACCACCGGCGGCTCGAGCAGGCAGACATGCTCGGCGCGCAGGTCGCCGTGCCCCTCGACGATACGGCGCTCGGCAACGCGTGCGCGCGCCAGCCCCTGCCGGGCCGTGAGCGCGTCGTCGGTGCGCTGGCAAGCTTCGCGCGCGAGCGGCAGGGCGAACGCGAAGCGCTCGAGCATGCTGGTGCTCAGCGCGATGCCGTCGCGCAGCCGCGCGACGTACTCGCCCTCGTCGATCGCGGCGCGCCGCGCGTCGCGGTAGAACGGCGCCAGCGTCGCGACGACGGCATCGAGGTGCGCGGGCACGAGCTCGCCGCGCCGGATCACCTCGTCGAGCATGCGCTCCTGCGGCAGCCGCCGCATCACGACCGCCCAGTCCACGGCGCGCCGTCCGGGCTGCAGGTAGGCCTCCGGCACCGCGTCGAGCCGGCCTTCGTGCCACTGCAGCGCCAGCAGGCCCAGGTAGACGCCCGGCGCGAGCCGCCGGTTCAGCCGCAGCTCGCGCCGGGCATTGCACTCGCGCGCGGCGACGCTCGCATGGTCGACCGGCGGCACGCGCACGGGCTTCTTGAGCTTCAGCACCTCGGTCCGGCCCACGAGCACCCACGACATGTGGGTCTCGATGCGCTGCACGCGCGCGCGCCGGTCGCCCTGGGTGAGGTAGGCGGCGAGGCAGCGCAGCCGCGCTTCCATGTCCGGCTCGGCGTCCGGGGCGGCTGCGGCGCGGGCCGTGGCCGCGGGGGCGAAGGTCTCGTACTGCATGGGGCGGCCTCAGTGCAGCATCCAGACCGGCAGGGTGGCCGATTCGAGCGCCGTGCGGGTGGCGCCGCCGAGCACCAGCTCCCGGGCGCGGCTGTGGCCGTAGCAGCCCATGACCAGCAGGTCCGCGCCGATGTGGCCCGCGAGCGAGAGCAGGGCCCGGTCGGCGCGGCCGGCCTCGAGGCCCGGATGCTCGTGCACCCGCGGCACGCCGTGCGCCCGCAGGTAGTCGCGCACGCAGGCGCCGACGGCGGGTCGGTGGTCCGGCGCGTCGTCCTCGGCCCCGACCAGATGCACCTGGCCGGCGCGCTGCAGGACGGGCAGCGCGCTCGCCAGCGCGCCCGCGGCCTCGCGCGTGGACCGCCATGCGACCAGCACCGTGTCGAGCCGTTCGGGCGGATCGCCTCGGAAGGGCACGACCAGCGCGGGCTTGCCGCTGCCGAGCAGCACGGCCTCGACGAAGTCGCCGGGCACGTCGAAGCCCGCCGCATCGAGCGGATCGCGCTGGCCCAGCACCATCAGGTCGGCGGTCAGCGCGCGCCGCGTGAAGCTTTCGACCACCGGCTCGCCGCGCAGCTCCTGCCAGTCGGCGCGCACCGGGCCGCCCTCGGGCACCTGCGCGAACAGCGCGAGCGCATGCGCGCGGTGGTCCGGGTCGATCGCACCGAGCATCGGCATCGAGGGCAGGCCGCCCGGCAGCGCCAGGGTCGGCTGCACGGGCGGCGTGACGGCGAACAGCGCGGTCAGCGACGCACCGTGCTCGCGCGCGAGCCGGTGCGCGAGAAGCAGGCGCGCCTCGGCGCGCCGGCTGCCGTCGAGATGGACGAGGATCGACTGGATCGGGTTCATGGCGGTGTCCTTTCGTCGAGCGGCCGGAGGAATCGATGCCGGTGAAAGGCGCCTGCGGCTCAGGCGCCCGTGCGCGGCGCGACCACCTGCGCGCCGTGGCTGCGGTGATCGAGCGAGGTGCCCAGCGTAGGCCGGCGGGACGCGCCGGCGTTTGCGCTCGATCAAGCCGGACGCGCTCAGAGCGGGCTGCCGTGCTGCCAGAAGGCCGTGGCGGCGGCCACCGCGAGGCTGGCGACGAGCGCCGCCGCCACCTGCAGTGCATAGCCGGCGCCGCCCGAGATCGCGGCGACCACGCAGCGCGTCAGGGTGTTGGCGGCGACCGCGATCAGCACGCCGTGCACGAAGCGTTCCGTCGGCAGGCCGCCGGCCGCATGCAGCGAGGCGAGCGAGGCCACCGGCGCATGGGCATCGACCAGCGCCGCGAGCGCGACGCCGACCTGCGCGCCGGCATCGCCGTAGTGGCTGTGGGCCATGCCCACGCCGAAGGTCACGAGCGCGAGCAGCAGCGCGATCGCGAGCGCCTCGCGCGGGCGCAGCGCGCTTCGCGCGGGGGTCGGCGGCTCCGGCGCCGAGGCCGGCCTGGCGGCGAGCAGCGCCACGGCGCCGGCGAGCGCGGCCGCCATGGCGCCCGCCAGCGCGGCGGGCAGCAGCGCGAGGGCGGCGCGGGGCGAGAGCGCGGCGCTCATCAGCAGCGCCTGCAGCCAGGTCGCGACCGCCGACAGCGAGGCGCCGCTCGCGAACAGCAGCGCCTGTGCCGGCTGCCGCCGCGCCCGGCTGCCGAACGAAGCCACCGTCGCCGTGCTCGAGACGAAGCCCGACAGCAGCCCGGTGGCGAGCACGCCGCCGCGCGCGCCGAGCCAGCGGATCGCGGCCTGCCCCGCCGCCTGCACCGCCATGATCAGCAGCACCAGCGCGGCCAGCGGACGCGGCGCGATGCCGCCGAGCGGCGCGAGCGGGCCCGCCGGGATCAGCGGCAGCACCACGAGTGCGAGCGCCGCGAGCAGCAGCCCGTCGTGCAGCTCCTGCTCGCTCAGCAGCTGCGTCGCGAAGCGGTGCAGCCGGCTGCGCGCGGCCAGCAGCAGGGCCAGGCCGGCGCCGCAGGCGGCCGCGAGCGCAGGCGCCTGCACCGACAGCACGCCGATCAGGTAGACGGCGAACAGCGCGATCTCGGTCGTCATGCCCGGGTCGGCCGAGCGGCTCTTCCAGTGCGACACCGCCGCCAGCAGCGCGACCAGCGCCGCGCCGACCGGCACGAGCCCCGCCGCGGGCACGATCTGCGCGAGCGCGCCGGCGAGCGCCGCGATCGCGAAGGTGCGCAGGCCCGCGGCCGCGCGGTCGCGTCCCTCGCCCTTGCGCCGCTCGCGCTCCACGCCGACCCACAGGCCGATGCCGAGCGCCACGGCGAGGCCGACGACGGCATCGGGCAGGTCGATGGTGTTCATGCCGCCAGTGTTCCGGGCCCGGGCGCGCCGTCAAGGCGTCGAACCCGCGCGCGCGGCAACTGCGCGGCGCGGCCTTGATCCTGCGCAAGCGCGCCTGCCGCGCCGGCCGCATCATGGCCCGGTCCGAGGCCCGCCCCGCCTCCAACCTGCCGGAAAGGGAGAATGCCGCGATGGACCGGTCCGACCGCACGCTGGCCGACGCACTGCGCGAGCACCTGCGGCAATCGACGCACGAGGATGTCACGCTCGTCGAGACGCACATCTCCTGGGTGCTGCTGACGCGGCAATGGGCCTGGAAGCTCAAGAAGCCGGTGCGCCTGCCCTTCGTCGACTTCTCGACCGCGGCGGCGCGCGCGCATTTCTGCCGCGAAGAACTGCGGCTCAACCGGCGCTTCGCGCCCTCGCTGTACCTCGGCGTGCTGCCCGTGTACGGCACGCCGGAGGCACCGCGGCTCGCGGCCAGGGACCTGCACGAGGCGCCGATCGACCATCTGGTCTGCATGCGCCGCTTTCCCGAATCCGCGGTGCTGCGCAGCCTGCTGCGCGCGCCGGCGTTCGATGCCGCGCCGCTCGACCGCTTCGCGGCGCGGCTCGCGGCATGGCACGCGCAGGCCGCGCGCGCCGCGCCCGCGTCCCCGTTCGGCGAGCCCGGCCTGGTCGCCGCGGCCGCGGCGCGCGTGGCGGCGCAGCTGGCGCCCGAGCCGCGGCTCGATGCGCTGCAGCGCTGGCTCGAGGCTCGGTCGACGGCGCTGCGCGGGCTCTGGGCCGAGCGACGCGCGCAGGGCGCGGTGCGCGAATGCCACGGCGACCTGCACGCGGCGAACATCGTCCGCATCGACGGCGAGCTGTTGCCCTTCGACTGCATCGAGTTCGACCCCGCGCTGCGCTGGATCGACGTGCAGGCCGACCTCGCGTTCCTCACGATGGACCTGAAGGCGAGCGGACGCCCCGATCTCGCGTTCCGCGTGCTCGACGCATGGCTGCAGCACAGCGGCGACTACGCCGGCCTGCCGGCGCTGCCGTTCCACGAAGTGTGCCGCGCGCTGGTGCGCGCGCTCGCGGCGCGCCTCGGCCCGCACGCCGAGGCGCCCGACTACATGGCCTGTGCGACGCGGCTCGCGCAGGGCGCCGAGGGCGGCGCGCGCCTGATGATCACGCACGGCCTGTCGGGGTCGGGCAAGTCCAGCCTCGCCGCGCAGCTGCTGGAGCACGCGCACGCGGTCCGCGTCCGCTCGGACGTGGAGCGCAAGCGCCTCTTCGGCCTGGACGCGCTCGCGCGCTCCGCGGCGCACGGGGTCGACATCTACACGCCCGAGGCGAACCGCGACACCTTCGAGCGGCTGCGCGTCTGCGCGCAGGCCGGGCTGGGCGCGGGCTATCCGGTGATCGTCGATGCCGCGTTCCTGCGCGCGGGCGAACGCGCGCGCTTCGAGCAGCTCGCGTCCGGGCTCGGCGTGCCCTTCGCGATCCTCGACTGCCAGGCGCCCGAGCCGGTGCTGCGCGAGCGCGTGCGGCGGCGCGCAGCCGGCGCGGCCGATGCCTCCGAGGCCGACCCGGGCGTGCTTGCCTTGCAGATCGCGCGCCGCGAGCCGCTGGACGCGCACGAACGCTCGCTCGCGATCGAGGTGCGCACCGACCAGGCCGTGGACCTCGCGGCGATCGACGCGCGCTGGCGCGCGGCCCCCGTGCCGCGCATTCAACGGCCGAGCACGTAGCGCCCCGGCGCATCGCAAAGCGGCGCCAGGCCGCGCCGCGCAGCGCCCATCGGCGGCGGCCGGCGCCGCGGTCCCGAGCGCGCGGCCAGCCATTGCGCGAAGCACGGCCACCAGGAGCCGTCCTGCGCCTGCGCGCGCGCGAGGAAGTCGTCGGGCGCGACGTAGGCGCCATGCGCCGCGCGCGTCAGCACCCGGTGGCTGCGCCTCGGGTGGCCGGGCTCGCTGAGGATGCCGGCGTTGTGGCCGCCCTCGGTCAGCACGAAGGTGATCTCGGCGTCGCACAGCAGATGGATCTTGTGGACCGAGCGCCAGGGCGCGACATGGTCGGTCCGGGTGCCGAGCGCGAACACCGGCACCTCGATGTCGCCGAGCGCCACCGCCCGCCCCCCGACGCGGTAGCGGCCCGCCGCCAGCGCGTTGTCGAGGAACAGTCCGCGCAGGTAGTCGGAATGCATGCGGTAGGGCATGCGCGTGCCGTCCGCGTTCCAGGCCATCAGCGCCGTGGCCGGCGCGCGTTCGCCGAGCAGGTAGTCGCGCACCATCGGCGCCCACACCAGCTCGCCGGCGCGCAGGGCGCGGAAGGCCGCGGCCATCTGCGCGGCGTCGAGATAGCCCTGGCGCGCCATGATGTCCTCGAGGAAGGCGAGCTGGCTCTCGTCGATGAAGAGCCCGAGCTCGCCGGGCTCGCTGAAATCGGTCTGCGCGGCCAGCAGCGTGAGCGTGGCGAGGCGCTCGTCGCCGTCGCGCGCCATCGCCGCCGCGGCGATCGCCATCAGCGTGCCGCCGAGGCAGTAGCCCACGGCATGGACGCGCCGGCCCGGCACCACCGCGCGCACCGCGTCGAGGCTCGCCATCACGCCCGAGCGCAGGTAGTCGTCCATGCCGAGCCCGGCGTCCTCGCGGCCCGGGTTCTTCCACGAGACGGCGAACACCGTGTGCCCCTGCTGCACCAGGTAGCGGATCAGCGAATCGTGCGCGCTCAGATCGAGCACGTAGTACTTCATGATCCAGGCGCTGACCACGAGCACCGGCTCGGCATGCACCGTCGCCGTCGCGGGCGCGTACTGGATCAGCTCGATCAGCCCGTTGCGCAGGATCACCTTGCCCGGCGTGAGCGCGACGTCGCGGCCCGGGACGAAGCGGCCGCCGGCCTGCGCGGGCCCGAGACCCGAGGCCGCGCGGACCGCGTCCTCGGTCCAGTGCAGCGCGCCCTTCGCCAGGCTCATGCCGCCGGTCGCGGCGGCCTGCGCCAGCACCTGCGGATGGGTGAAGGCCGAGTTCGCCGGCGAGGCCATCTCGAGCCATTGCCGCGCGAGGAAGGCCGCGAGCTGCGCATGATGGCGGTCGACGCCGGGCACGCCTTCGACCAGCGTGCGCACGCCGTGCGCCGCGGTCTCGTGCAGCCGGCGGTAGAGGCTGAACGGCCATGCGTCCCATGCCGGGTCCGACAGCCTCGGGTCGTGGGCCGCGCCGGGCGGCGGCCGCAGCGCCTCGACGACAGAGCGCGCGGCGCGCGCCGGCTGGGTCGCGAAGTGGATCGCCCAGTCGGACCAGGCCATCATCCGCGCGGCCGGCGACATGGCGCCGACGAACCGCGCCCAGAACGCATGCAGGCTGCGGTCCAGTTCGTCGGGCTGGGCGGCGGCGTCGGGGCGGTGACTCGGGATTTGCATGATGGCCGCGAATGTAGGCAAGGCGCTCCCGCGGGA
The DNA here is from genome assembly GCA_966095775.1 of uncultured Variovorax sp. Lineage (GTDB taxonomy): Bacteria > Pseudomonadota > Gammaproteobacteria > Burkholderiales > Burkholderiaceae_C > Variovorax. Next base: position 9,623 of record CBHTTS010000101.1, read on the forward strand.
CTTGCGCTGCATCAAGGCCGACGGCGGCCGCGCCGCGAAGATGCGGCGTGCCGAGCGAACCGACACACCCACACGCCATGACAACCTCCGGCCGCATGCACGACACGCCGACGAACGCGCCGGGCACCGCGATCCCCGACGCGCACCTGCACCCCGCCGACGCGCTCGCGGCCCATCTCGGCGTGGATCCGCGCGAGGGCCTGAGCGCCGACAAGGTGCTGGCGCACCGCGCGCGCTATGGCGCCAACAGCCTGCCGCAGCCGCCGCCGCGGCGGCTGCTGCGCCGCATCGCGGACCAGTTCCGCGACTTCATGGTCCTGGTGCTGGTCGCGGCGGCGCTGCTGTCGGGCCTCATCGGCGACCTCGCCGACACCGCGGCCATCGCCGTCATCGTGCTGCTCAACGCGGCGATCGGACTGGCACAGGAATGGCGCGCCGAGCGCGCGCTCGATGCGCTGCGGCAGCTCGCCACGCCGCAGGCCACCGTGCGGCGCGAGGGCAGGGCGCAGGTGCTGGACACGCACCAGCTCGTGCCGGGCGACGTGGTGCTGCTCGAGGCGGGCAACCTCGTGCCGGCCGACCTCCGGCTGCACCATGCGGCGCAGCTGCGCGTGGACGAATCGACGCTCACCGGCGAATCGGTCGCGGTCGAGAAGCACACCGCGCACCTCGCCGCGGGCGCGCATCCGCTCGGCGACCGGCTCAACATGGCGTTCAAGGGCACGATGGTCACGCACGGTCGCGCCGAAGGCCTGGTGACCGCGGTCGGCCCCGGCACCGAGCTCGGCCGCGTCGCGGGGCTGCTGCGCGACACGGGCGAGCGCAGCACGCCGCTGCAGCGGCGGCTCGCGGCCTTCGGCAAGCGGCTGTCGCTGGTGGTGCTGTGCATCTGCGCGCTGATCTTCGGCATCGGCGTGGCGCGCGGCGAACCCTTGCTCCTGATAGCGCTCACCGCGATCAGCCTCGCTGTGGCGGCAATTCCCGAGGCGCTGCCGGCAGTGGTCACGGTGCTGCTCGCGCTGGGCGCGCGGCGCATGGTGAAGGTGCACGCGCTGGTGCGCCGGCTGCCTTCGGTGGAGACGCTCGGCGCCGTCAGCGTGATCTGCACCGACAAGACCGGCACGCTGACGCAGAACCGCATGCAGGTCCGGCGCGTGGTGCCGGCCGCCGGCGCCGGGCCCGAGGCGCTGTGGCAGGCGGCGCTGCTGTGCAGCGATGCCACCCGCCGGGCCGACGGCTGCTGGACGGGCGATCCCACCGAGACCGCGCTGGTCGAGGCGGCCGAAGAAGCCGGGCTCGATGCCGCGGCCGTGCGCGCAGCGAGGCCGCGCCTGCACGAGTGGCCCTTCGACGCCGTGCGCAAGCGCATGAGCACGCTGCACCGCGAAGAAGGCGGGACCTGGCTGGTCGTGGCCAAGGGGGCGCCCGAATCGCTGCTGCCGCGCTGCGAGCGCGCCGCCGACGGCGCCGCGTTCGATGCCGGCGAGGCGCTCGCGCAGGCCGCGGCGATGGCGGCGCAGGGATTGCGCGTGCTCGCGATCGCGCGGCGCGCCTGCGCGGAAGACCCTTCCGGCCTGGATGCGGACGCCGCGGAGTCCGGGCTGGCGCTGCTCGGGCTGGTCGGCCTCGCCGATCCGCCGCGGCCGCAGGCCCGCGCCGCGGTGGCCGACTGCCGCAGCGCCGGCATCACGCCCGTGATGATCACCGGCGACCATCCCGCGACCGCGCTCGCGATCGCGCGCGAACTCGGCATCGCCGGTGACGGCGCGCCGGTGCTCACCGGCGCCGACCTCGCCGCCATGGACCCTGTCGCGCTGCGGCGCGCGGCCGGGGACGTGCGCGTGTACGCGCGCGTCGATCCGGCGCAGAAGATCCGCATCGTGCAGGCGCTGCAGGCCGAGGGGCGCTTCGTCGCGATGACCGGCGACGGCGTGAACGACGCGCCCGCGCTGCGCCAGGCCGACATCGGCGTGGCGATGGGACGCGGCGGCACCGACGTCGCGCGCGAGGCCGCGAGCCTGGTGCTGCTCGACGACAACTTCGCGAGCATCGTCGCGGCCGTGCGCGAGGGCCGGCGCATCTTCGACAACATCCGCAAGTTCGTGCGCTACGCGATGACCGGCAATTCGGGCGAGATCTGGACCCTGTTCCTCGCGCCGCTGGCCGGCCTTCCGATCCCGCTGCTGCCGCTGCACATCCTCTGGGTGAACCTCGTCACCGACGGCCTGCCCGGGCTCGCGCTCGCCGCCGAGCCGGCCGAGCGCGGCGTGATGCAGCGCGCGCCGCGGCCGCCCGGCGAGAGCGTTTTCGCGGGTGGGCTCTGGCAGCACACGCTCTGGGTCGGGCTGCTGATCGCGGCGCTGTGCCTCGGCGTGCAGGCGCTGGCGCTGCGCGCGGGCATGCACTGGCAGACCATGGTCTTCACCGTGCTCACGCTGTCGCAGATGGCGCATGTGCTCGCGATCCGCTCCGAGACCGATTCGCTCTTCGCGCAGGGGTTGCGCAGCAACCTGCCGCTCGCCGGCGCCGTGGCGTCGACCTTCGCGCTCCAGCTCGGCGTGATCTACCTGCCGGTACTGCAGCCGGTGTTCCGCACCGAGGCCCTGTCGGCCGGCGAGTTCGCGCTGTGCATGGCGTGCGCCGGCGTCGTGTTCGCGGCGGTCGAGTGCGAGAAATGGGTGCGCCGGCGCGGCGGCGAGCGGCGGGCGCGGCGCGCTGCGGCCGAGCTGGATGCGGTCCGGGGCATGACATGAACGCCGCGGGCGGACCGGCCCTGGCGTGGCTGCAGCTCGTCGTCTGCGGCGGCGTGGTCGCTGCCGCGGGGACGCTGCTGACCCGGTATGCCGAGGCCATCGCCGACAAGACCGGCTGGTCGCGCGCCTGGATCGGCTTGGTGCTGCTCGCCACCGTCACCTCATTGCCGGAACTGGCAACCGGCATCAGCTCGGTCGCCTTCGCCGGGGCGCCCGACGTCGCTGTGGGCAACGTGCTCGGCGCCTGCGTGCTCAACCTGTCGTACGTGGCCGTGCTGGACCTGCTCAAGCGTGACGAGCCGCTGTTCGGCTGCACGGGGCAGGAGCACGTGGGACTGGCAGGCTTCGGCGTCGTCATGCTGGGGCTGGGCGGGCTGGGCCTCGCGATCGAGCAGCTTCCGCTGCCGTATTCGCTCGGGCACGTCGGCTGGTACACGCCGGTCCTGCTGCTGCTCTACCTCGCCGGGGTGCGCAGCAGCTTCGCGCGCGATCGCGCACGGCCTGCCGGCGACGGCGGCCGCGCCGATGGACCCGGCGCCGACCTGTCGCTGCGCCAGGCGGCCGTGCGCTGCCTCGCGGCCGCGGGCCTGGTGGTCGCCGCGGGCAGCTGGCTGCCGCACATCGCCACCGAGCTCGCGGGCTCGATGCAATGGAGCCGGACCTTCGTCGGCACGCTGCTCGTGTCCTTCGTGACCTCGCTGCCGGAACTGGTCGTGACGCTCTCGGCGTTGCGCATGGGCGCGATCGACATGGCGGTCGCCAACCTGCTGGGCAGCAACATGTTCAACGTGGTCATCCTCGCGATCGACGATGTGTTCTACGCGCCCGGGCCGATCCTCGGCGCCGTCTCGCCGGTCCACATCGTGTCCGCGATGTCGGCCGTGACGATGAACGGCGTGGTGGTGATCGCGCTGCAGACCCGGCCGTTGGCGCGCGTGCTGCGGATGGCGAGCTGGAGCAGCCTGGCGCTGGGAGGCATGCACGTGCTGAGCGCCTACGTGCTGTTCCGCCACGGCGCCTGAAGCCGCGCCGGCCCGCCCACCTCAACCCGCCGGCTGCAGCCGCGGCGCCATCTGCGCCGCCGGGCGCGGGAAGCCGAACGCGATCGCCACGGCGCCGAGGCCGACGGCCATCGAGCCGATGTACATCCAGGCGTAGCTGCCGTAGCGGTCGAACAGCCAGCCGCCGAGCACCGGGCCGAGCGCCATGCCCAGGCTCGAGAGCATCGTGGCCGCGCCGAGCACGGTGCCGAGGATGCGCGGGCCGAAGTGGTCGCGCGCGAGCACCGCGTAGAGCGGCATCACGCCGCCGTAGGCGAGCCCGAAGACGATCGCCACCGCGTAGAAGCCGCCGAGTCCGCCGGCCAGCAGGTAGCTCGCGGCGGCGAAGGCCTGGATCAGCAGCCCGGCGATCAGCACCCGCTTGGCGCCGAGCCGGTCGGCGAGCACGCCGAAGAGCAGGCGCCCGCCGAGGCCGGCCGCGCCTTCCATGCTGTAGATGGTCACGGCCGCGAAGGTCGGCAGGCCGCAGCCGATCGCGTAGCTGACGGTATGGAAGATCGGCCCCGAGTGCGCCGCGCAGCAGGCGAAGAAGGTGGCGCCGAGCACGAGGAAGGCGCGCGAGCGCAGCGCCTGGCCCACGGGCATGGCCGGGGCCTGCGCGCCCGCGCCCGGCCCGGCCGCCGCGCCCGTGCCGGGCGCGGCGCGGATGAACCAGACCGCGGGCAGCAGCAGCACCCACGCGCCGATGCCGATGATCAGCTGCGCGGTGCGCCAGTCGTAGTGCGTCACGAGCCAGGCCGCGAACGGCGCGATCGTCATCGGCGCCACGCCCATGCCGGCCGAGACCAGCGAGACCGCGAGGCTGCGGTGGCGCTCGAACCACGAGGCGGTGGTCGAGATCACCGGCGCGAAGAAGCTGCCGGCCGCGACGCCCATGAGCACGCCGAACATCAATTGGAACTCGCCCAGCGAGCCGGCGCGGCTCGCGAGCACCGTCGCGAGGCCGAGCAGCACCGTGCCGGCGAGCACCACCACGCGCGGCCCGTAGCGGTCGCTCAGCGCGCCCCAGCCGAAGCCGGCCACGCCCATGCTCAGGAAGGCGAAGGTCATCGCGCTCGAGATGCCGGCGCGCGACCAGCCCGTGGCCGCGCTCATCGGCTCGAGGAAGACGGCGAGCGAGAACACCACGCCGATGGCGACGCACGTCATCAGCGCGCCGGCGGCAACGATGGACCAGTGGGTGTCGATCGCGGCGGCGCCGCGCGGGGATACGGAGTGGTTCATGGGTCTGTTCCTGTTGGATTAACGGTGAACTACTTGGTTGACTGTACGCGCTTTCGGTCCGGAATGCACGCGGCTCGTGCCGGCGCTCAGGCGCGCGCGGCGCAGCAGGGCGCGGCCGCGGGGGCGGCGGCGGCGGCGGGCGCGGTCTCGTAGCGGTCGTGGTGGCGTACCCACTCCATCTTGTGGGGCACGTCGCGCTCGGCGCGGCCCCGGGGCGTGAGGTCCATCATCTGGTAGGCGCCCATCATCACTTCCACGCCGCGCTCGTAGGTGGAGTAGGTGTGGAACACCTCGCCCGCGTCGTTGCGATAGAACACGCTGAGCCCCGGCGCCTCCTCCGAAGGGAAGGGCCGCACCGCGTAGTTGTAGTAGACCTCGCCGCGCGCCACGTCCTCGGGCGCGAAGCTCACGTGGAAGTCGTGGTTGAAGTCGCTGCCGTGCGACGACACCCACTTGAAACGCCAGCCCATGCGCTGGCGGAAGCGCTCGATCTCGGCGAGCGGCGCGCGCGAGATCGCGACGAAGCTGATGTCGCGCGCGGCGAGGTGCACGTTCATGCCGTCGGCATGGTCCGCCATGTACGAGCAGCTCGGGCAGCCCTGCGCCCAGCCGGGGCCGAGCATGAAGTGCTGCACCAGCAGTTGGCGCCGGCCCTCGAACAGGTCGGCGAGCCGGCGCGGGCCCTCGGGCGCGTCGAAGACGTAGGCTTTCTCCACGCGCCGCCACGGCAGCGCGCGGCGCTCGCGCGCGATCTGGTCGCGCAGGTGCGTGAGCTCGCGCTCGCGCGCCATCAGCTTCTTGCGCTCGGCGAGCCATTGCTCGCCCGCGACCACCGGATGGCTCGCGAGGTCGGTGTCGGAAAAGGTCTGGGTGTTCATGGCATGGGCTCCTTGGCTGGATGAAAGCCGCTCGGGTCGGCGAGCGGCGCGGACGGCGCTCGTCGCCGGTCGGAAGAAAAAGGATCGGGCCTGCGCCCCGGGGGCAGGGCGCCGCGCGCTCAGGCGCGCGCGGTCCTGGGCCGGCGCACCGCGCGGACCTTGCCGCTGTCGCCGCCGCCGCAGTAGAAGAGGTCGGCGCCGTCGGACTCGAGCCCGCTGACGCCGATGCCCTGCGGCATCTCGAGCCGCTCGAGCACGGCGCCGTTCTGCGGATCGATGCGGCGCAGGTCGCTCTGGTCGCCCTCCCAGGTGCCGTGCCAGAGCTCGCCGTCGACCCAGGTCACGCCGGTGACGAAGC
>CBHTTS010000102.1:0-15453 GCA_966095775.1 uncultured Variovorax sp.
CTCGTCCTCGAGCGCGTTGCGCTCGCGCTGCAGCGCCTCCTGCTGGCGCTCGCCGATGGAGCGCAGCGCATGCGTCTGCCGCAGGTACAGGAAGAAGGCCGCGAGCGCCGCGAGCGCCACGATCGCGGTGCCGACGCGCGCGAGCCGCAGCGACTTCATCACCTGGACCTGCCCGTCGTGCAGCGTCTTGTTGCTCAATTCGATCAGCTCGCCCGCGGTCTTGCGAATGGATTCCATTTCCTCGCGACCGACGTCGGTGGTCATGACGAACTTCCAGGCGTCCTCCTTGCCGTCCTGGCGCAGCCGGACGCTCATGTCCATCTCGGCGATCTTGCGCAGCACGTGCTTGGACAGCTCGGCCAGCCGGACGCGCTCGGCCGCCCGCCCGGCGTAGAGTTGGCGCAGTGCGGCGAGGTTGCCGTCCACCTGCTTGACCGCTAGGTCGTAGGGCTGGCGGTAGCTCGCCTCGCCGGTCAGGAGGTAGCCTCGCTGGCCGGTCTCGGCGTCCAGCATGTTCTGCAGCAGCTGGTTCAGCGTGCTGCGCACCTTCTGCGCCTCGCCGATGTCGGCCAGGGCGCGGCTCGACTGGCGATAGCCCGCCTCGTTGATGCCGACCACCGCCAGCGCGGCCAGCGCCGCGAGCAGCAGGCTCACGGCCATTTTGGGAGGAGCTAACCAGTGCATGAAACTTTTGCGGATGCGTTCAACACAAGTTCGTGAATAATTGACAACGAACCAGGGACCGGCATGTTGCGGCTTCCACGGGCGCAACACAACGACGAAAGTAACAGATGATCAAAATTGGAATTGTGGACGACCATGCCATCGTGAGATCGGGCCTCAGGCAGTTCTTCTCCGAGCATGTGGATCTGCGCGTGGCCGGCGAGGCCGCGAGCGGACGCGAAGCCATCGAACTCGTGCGCACCACCGAGCTCGACGTGCTGGTGATGGACCTTTCCATGCCGGGGCAGAGCGGCATCGACGCGCTCGCGATGATCCGCGCCAAGGCGCCGGACGTGGGGATCCTGATCCTGAGCGGCTACCCCGAAGAGCACTACGCGATGAACCTGATCCGGCAGGGCGCGAGCGGGTACCTCAACAAGGAATGCGACCCGATGGAGATCGTCAACGCGATCCGCACCATTTCGCTCGGCCGGCGCTACATCACCCCGGCCGTGGCCGAACTGCTCGCGCGCCAGCTCGACCGCAAGGACGATGCCGCGCCGCACGAGCAGCTCTCCGAGCGCGAGTTCCAGGTGTTCCTCAAGCTCGCCAAGGGCGAGACCGCGGGCGACATCGCCAAGACGCTGTCGCTGTCGGTGAAGACCGTGAGCACCTACCGCACGCGGCTGATGGAGAAGATGAACCTGTCCTCCAACAGCGATCTCACGTACTACGCGCTGAAGAACAAGCTGATCGATTGAGCCGGAGAAGCGGGGGGCCGCCCGGCCCTCCTCAGTCGGCGGGGGGCCGGTGCGCCACCGCCTCGAGGATGCAGAAGTCGACCAGCGCGTCGATCTCGTTCGACTTGTCGAACACCGCGTCCACCCCGAATTCGGCGCAGCGCCGCCGTATGTCGGGCGTCGCATAGTTGCTGAGCACCACCACCTTCTGGCCCGCCTTGCGCGAGGTGCAGGCCTGCAGCACGCCGAGGCCGCTGCCCTGCTTGAGGAACAGATCGACCACCGCGAGGTCCCATTCGTCGCTGTGCTCCTGCAGCCATTGCTTGGCATGTGCCTCGGTCTCGGCGAAGCCGACCACGGTGGTGCAGGTGAGCTCTTCCAGAGTGCCAATGAGGTTTTCACGGATCGTGAGGTTGTCTTCGACGATGTATGTCTGCAATCTGTTATCCATGCCGAACCGCGCTTCCTCTGACGTTGGCAGGTGTCCGTCACCGGACGCCCCGTTGGCGAGTGCCCAGGCCGAAGGGTGAGGCGCCGCCGACGAGCATCATGCAGGGTTCGGATGCAGGGTGTTGTAGGCGGGTTCTGACGAGCGGCGGGCACGTCCGCGCGCCGTAGGCCTCGCCTCACGGTGTCTGCGGACCGCCGCCGACCCGGAACGCGGCGCGGCGGGTATATCCATTCACCATGGCTACGAACGTCCTTCGCACCCGGCCGCTGTGGCTCAAGCTGCTCGCCGCCTTCGTGCTGCTGCTGGCGGCGCTGGCCGTGCTGCTGGCGTTCTTCCCCTGGGACACGCTGCGCGGGCCGGTGAACCGCTACGTGAGCGAGAAGACCGGGCGCAAGTTCGAGATCACGCGCCGGCTCGACGTCGGCCTGGGGCTGCGCGGCGCCACCCTCAAGGCCGACGGGATCGAGTTCGCGAACCCGCCCTGGGCGCGCGACCCCTACCTGCTCAAGGCCGAGCGCGCCGAGATCGACATCCGCCTCTGGCCGCTGCTCGCGCGCAAGGTGGTGATCCCGCGCCTCGCGCTGGCCTCGCCCACGCTCGGGCTGCAGATGGAGCCCGACGGCCGCCGCACCTGGGCGCTCGGCAAGGACACCTCCGACCCGGGCACCGTGCCCGTGATCGGGCTGATGCAGGTCGACGGCGGGGCGGTCGATTTCCTGGCCCGGCATCTCGGCGTCGACCTGCACGCGGACGTGAGCTACGACACCAGCCGCGGCGAGCTGCCGCTCGCCTACCGCATCAAGGGCCGCTACAAGGGCCAGCCGCTGACCGCGGACGGCCGCACCGGCAACGTGCTGCAGCTCAACGCGGCCGGCCAGCCGCCGTTCCCGATCGAGATCGACGCGGCGGCCGGCCAGACCAGGCTCAAGGCCGCGGGCACGGTCGGCCAGTTCTCCGATCTCGACGGCATCGAGGCCAGGTTCGAGCTCAAGGGCCAGACGCTGGGCGCGCTGTTCCCGCTGCTCGGCGTGGCGCTGCCCGACACCTCGCCCTACGCCCTCAGCGGCGACCTGCGCAAGCGCGGCACGCTCTGGGAGGTGGCGGGCCTCAAGGGCCGGCTGGGCCTGTCCGACATCGCCGGCGACATGCGCTTCGATCAGGGCGGCCAGCGGCCGCAGCTCGCGGGCGACCTGCGCTCCAAGGTGATGGACATGGACGACCTCGGCCCGCTGATCGGCCTCAAGCCCACCGAACGCTCGGCCAAGGCGGTCGAGGGCGTGGCGCCGCCGCCGACGATCCAGCCGCCGCGCGCGCCCGGCGCCAAGGTGCTGCCCACCGCCACGCTCGACTTCGACCGGCTGCGCGCCATGAACGCCGACGTCAAGTACACGGCCGAGCGCATCCGCAACGTGCGCGACGTGCCGCTCGACCGCGGCAGCGTGCAGGTGCGGCTCAAGGACGGCGTGCTGGCGCTCGATCCGCTCGACCTCGGCGTGGGCGGCGGCAAGTTCGTGGGCGCGATCCGCATCGACGGCACCCAGGACCCGGCCGACATCCGCGCCTCGCTCGACCTGCGCAACGTGCAGCTCAACCGGCTGATCCCGAAGGTCGAGACCATGCGCAGCAGCTTCAGCCGGCTCGACGGGCGGCTGCGCCTGTCGGGGCGCGGCAACTCGGTCGCGACCTGGCTCGGCGGCGCCTCGGGCGACGTGGCCGCCATGACCGGGCGCGGGCGCTTCAGCAACCTGCTGCTCGAATTCATGGGGCTCGACGGCGGCGAGATCATCAAGTTCCTGCTGCGCGGCGACCGCAACGTCGAGCTGCGCTGCGCCGCCGTGGCCTTCGATATGGACAAGGGCGTGATGCGCAGCCGCAGCATGGTGCTCGATACCGAGGACACCGTCTTCTATGCCACCGGCCAGGCCAACCTCGCGACCGAGAAGCTCGATTTCGTGGTCCGCCCGCAGCCCAAGGACGCGAGCATCCTGTCCCTGCGCACGCCGCTGGTGATCGGCGGCAGCTTCGGTTCGCCGTCGGGCGGGGTGCAGGCCATGCCGCTCGCGGAGCGCGGCATCGCGGCGCTCGCGCTCGGCGCGCTCAATCCGCTGCTGGCGCTGGCCGCGACCATCGAGACCGGCCCGGGCGAGGATGCCGACTGCAAGGGGGTGCTGGCCGAGGCCAACAAGCCCTCGGCCGGTGCGCCGGCCTCGGGCGCGGCCAGGGCCAAGGGCGCGAAGCAGCAGCCCTGAGCGGACAGGGCGCCGCGCCGCTCAGCGCGCCGGCCGGCTCGCGCAGACGCTGCAGTGCGGGTCGCGCGCGACCTGCAGCGTGTCGAAGGCGGTGCGGCGCCCGTCGAACATCAGCAGCCGTCCCGCGAGCGAAGGGCCGATGCCGGCGAGCAGCTTGAGCGCCTCGCTCGCCTGCAGCGTGCCGATCGTGCCGACCACCGGGCCGAACACGCCCAGCACCGCGCAGCGCGTCTCCTCGAAGGCCGCGTCGGGCGGAAAGAGGCAGGCGTAGCAGGGCGAGGCCTCGTCGCGCGTGTCGTAGACGCTGAGCTGGCCGTCGAAGCGGATCGCCGCGCCCGCCACCAGCGGCTTGCCGTGCGCCACGCAGGCGCGGTTGACGGCGTGGCGGGTCGCGAAGTTGTCGCAGCAGTCGACCACCACGTCGGCCTCGGCCACGAGGCGCGCGAGCAGCGCCTCGTCGGCGCGCAGCGCGTGCGTCTCGACCGTGATGCCGGGGTTGATGTCGCGCATCGCCTGCGCGGCCGACGCGACCTTGGGCGCGCCGACGCGTGCGTCGGTGTGCGCCACCTGGCGCTGCAGGTTGGTGAGATCGACCACGTCGTCGTCGACCAGGGTCACATGGCCGACGCCCGCGGCCGCGAGGTAGAGCGCGACGGGCGACCCGAGGCCGCCCGCGCCGATCACGAGGACCCGGCCCGCGCTGACGCGGGCCTGGCCGTCGATCCCGAATTCCTCGAGAAGGATGTGGCGCGAATAGCGCAGGAGCTCGCTGTCCTCCACGCGCTCAGTTTTCCTTCTTCTCTTCCTTGTTCTCGACGATGACCTGGGTCTTGCTGACCAGCACCGGCTGACCCTTGAGGCGGTTGAGCGCCTGCACCAGCGGGAAGTCCTTCTCGCTGCCGAACTCGGGCACCTTGCGGTCCTGCGGCGGCTTCTTGGCTTCCTCCTCGAGGCGCTTGCGGGCCTCGTCGCGCGCCTTCTCGCGCTCGGGGTCCTTGACCTCGGGGCCCTGGCCGCTCGCGAGGTGCTTCTCGAGGTCGGCCTCGCGCATGCGCAGCGCCGCGAACGGGCTGCCCTCGGCGCTTTCGTCGACCAGCACGTTGGGCACGATGCCCTTGGCCTGGATCGAGGTGCCGCTCGGCGTGTAGTAGCGGGCGGTGGTGATCTTGAGGCCGGTGTCGGGGCCGAGCGGGCGCACCGTCTGGACCGAGCCCTTGCCGAAGGTCTGGCTGCCCATGATGGTGGCGCGCTTGTGGTCCTGCAGCGCGCCGGCCACGATCTCGCTCGCCGAGGCCGAGCCTTCGTTGACGAGCACCACGAGCGGCACGGTCTTGAGCGCCGGCGGCAGGTTGCGCAGCGGGTCGCTGCCCGACCGGCGCTGGTAGAACTCGGGTGCCGCCTTGTAGACCGACTTGCTCTCGGCGAGCTGGCCGTCGGTGGTGACGACCGTGACGTTCTCGGGCAGGAAGGCCGCCGAGACCGCCACCGCGGCGTCGAGCAGGCCGCCCGGGTCGTTGCGCAGGTCGAGCACGAGGCCCTTGAGGTTCGGCTCCTGGCGGTAGATCTCCTCGACCTTCTTGACGAAGTCGTCGACCGTGCGCTCCTGGAACTGCGACAGGCGGATCCAGCCGTAGCCCGGCTCGACCACCTTGCCGCGCACCGACTGGGTACGGATCTCCTCGCGCGTGATCGTCACCGGGAAGGTGCGGCTCTCGTCCTTGCGGAAGATCGTCAGCAGCACCTTGGTGTTGGCCTCGCCGCGCATGCGCTTGACCGCCTCGTTGAGCGACAGGCCGCGCACGGCCGTGTCGTCGATCTTGGTGATCAGGTCGTTGGGCTTGAGACCGGCGCGGAAGGCCGGCGAGCCCTCGATCGGCGAGACGATCTTGATCAGGCCGTCTTCCTGCGAGATCTCGATGCCGACGCCGACGAAGCGGCCGGTCGTGCCTTCACGGAATTCCTTGAAGGACTTCTTGTCGAAATACTGCGAATGCGGATCGAGGCCGGCGACCATGCCCGAGATGGCGTCGGAGATGAGCTTCTTCTCGTCGACCGGCTCGACATAGTCGCTCTTGACCATGCCGAACACGGCGGCGAGCTGCTGCAGTTCTTCCAGCGGCAGCGGCGCGAGCGAGCCGCGTGCGACCGTCTGCAGCGAGACGGTGGTCAGGACGCCGGCCACGGCGCCAGCGGCGACCCAGCCGGTAATCTTCAATTTCTGGCCCATCATGAGTGAATGTCCTTGTCGGCTGTCGAACCAATATACACAGCTTGGAAGCAAATTGCCTGCCGGGGTTCCACGGGGTGCGCGCCGCGCGGGGCTATTTCAGCGTGATCAGCCCTTGCCCTGGGAAGCCACGGCCGCCGCGGCCTTTTCGGCGGCCGCCGCGTCGCCCAGGTAGTAGTGGCGCAGCGGCTTGAGCTCGTCGTCGAGCTCGTAGACCAGCGGGATGCCGTTCGGGATGTTCAGGCCGACGATCGCGTCGTCGGAGATGCCGTCGAGGTACTTGACCAGCGCCCGGATCGAGTTGCCGTGCGCCGCCACCAGCAGCCGGCGGCCGGTGCGGATCGCCGGCGCCATCGATTCGTTCCAGAACGGCAGCACGCGCGCCACCGTGTCCTTCAGGCACTCGGTCAGCGGGATCTGCTCGGGCGAGAGCTTGGCGTAGCGGATGTCGCCGCGCTCGCTGCGCGGGTCGTCGGCCTCGAGCGGCGGCGGGGGCACGCTGTAGCTGCGGCGCCAGATCAGCACCTGCTCGTCGCCGTACTTCTTGGCCGTCTCGGCCTTGTTCAGGCCCTGCAGGCCGCCGTAGTGGCGCTCGTTGAGGCGCCAGGAATGCACCACCGGCAGCCAGGTCCGGTCGAGCTCGTCGAGCGTGTGCCAGAGGGTGCGCGTCGCGCGCTTGAGCACGCTGGTGTAGGCCACGTCGAAATCGTAGCCCTCGGCCTTGAGCAACCGGCCGGCCTGCTTGGCCTGCTCGACGCCGGTTTCGGTGAGGTCGACGTCGGTCCAGCCGGTGAAGCGGTTTTCGAGATTCCAGGTCGATTCGCCGTGGCGGATCAGTACCAGTTTGTGCATGTTGGGAGGCCTTTGGCAGCGCTTGGGAAAACCAGCATTCTAAAATCCCGGGTTTGCCATCCAAGGAACCCCCGTGAAATTGATCGAATTCGTCACCGCGAACTGGATGCTGGTGCTGCTGGCGCTCAGCTCGGGTGGCATGCTCGCCTGGCCGCTGATTCGCGGCAGCGGCGGTGGCACCCTCACGGCCCAGGGGGCGGTGCAGCTGATCAACCGCGAGCGCGCGGTGCTGGTCGACGTGCGCGAACCCGAGGAGTTCGCCACCGGCCACATGATCGGCGCCAAGAACGTCCCCCTGAACCAGCTCGAGGAAAAGCTGACCGGCGCGGTCAAGAACAAGAGCGTGCCGCTGCTGCTGGTCTGCGCCACCGGCGCGCGCGCCCAGCGCGCCGTCGCCACGGCCAAGAAACTCGGCTACGAGCAGGCCCAAGCGGTCGCCGGCGGGCTCAAGGCCTGGAAAGAGGCTAACCTGCCGGTCGAGAAGGCCTGATCGCGGCCGGGGAAACCCCGGCGCCGGCCTGGTTGAAATACGCAAAGACCTCCCAAGGTAGAGCCCATGCAAGCCGTCAAGATGTACACCACCCAGTTCTGCCCGTACTGCGTGCGTGCCAAGCAGATCCTGAAGTCCAAGGGCGTCGAGCAGATCGAGGAAATCCGCATCGACAGCGACCCCGAGGCCCGCAACACCATGATGGAGATCACCAAGCGCCGCACGGTGCCGCAGATCTTCATCGGCGACACCCACGTGGGCGGCTGCGACGACCTGATGGCGCTCGACAGCCGCGGCGGCCTGGTGCCGCTGCTCCAGGGCGCCTGAGCGCGGGCTTTTCCCCGGTTGCGTGCAATCCGACCGCGTCGGCCGCGCGGCGCCGCGGGCGTTTCACGAACCCGCCGGCGCGCCGGGCCATAATCTTCGTTTCTCGCATCTGCAGCCCGCTGCGGGTTCCTCGCCCCAGCGGGCATTGTTTTGATCCTCGAAAGTCCAGCCATGGCCGACCAGCAAGCCCAAGATCCCGTGTTCCAGATCCAGCGCGTCTACCTCAAGGACCTGTCGCTCGAACAGCCCCATTCGCCCGCCATCCTGCTCGAGCAGGAGCAGCCGACGGTCGACATCCAGCTCGGCGTGGACGCCCAGCCCGTGGCCGACGGCATCTTCGAGGTCTCGGTGTCCGCCACCGTGCAGACCAAGATCGGCGACAAGACCGTGTTCCTGGTCGAGGCCAAGCAGGCCGGCATCTTCGAGATCCGCAACCTGCCGCAGGACCAGATGGGCCCGATCCTCGGCATCGCCTGCCCGCAGATCGTCTATCCCTACCTGCGCGGGAACGTGGCCGACGTGATCCAGCGCGGCGGCTTCCCGCCTGTGCACCTCGCCGAAATCAACTTCCAGGCCATGTACGAGCAGCAGCAGGCGCAGGCCGCCGGCCAGCCCTCGCCGATCGTCACCCAGTAAACCGGCGCGGACCAACGCCGCGGCGCCGATGAAGATCTGCGTTCATGGCGCCGGAGCCTGGGGCACGGCGCTGGCCGTCAATGCGGCGGGCCGCCACGAGGTCACGCTCTGGGCCCGCGATGCGGCCCAGGCCGAGGCGATCTCGAAGGCGCGCGAGAACGCCCGCTACCTGCCGGGCCTGGCATTGCCGCCCGGGCTGGCGGTGCGCGCGGGCGACCTGCGCAGCGCCCACGCGGGCGCCGAGCTCGTCATCGTCGCCACGCCCATGGCCGCGCTGCGGCTGCAGCTCGCCGCGCTGCGCGGCTGCGGCGTGCCGGTGGCCTGGCTCTGCAAGGGCGTGGAACCCGCCCTCGGCAGCGATCCCGCCGCCTTCGGCCTGCTGGCCCACGAGATCTGGGCCCAGGTCGCGCCCGAGCTCCGCGCGGGCGTGCTCAGCGGCCCGAGCTTCGCGCAGGAGGTCGCCGAGGGCCGCCCCACCGCGCTGGTCGCGGCCAGTCCCCATGCCGAGGTGCGCGACGCGCTCGTCGACGCCTTCCACGGACCGGCGCTGCGCGTCTATGCCAACGACGACATCGTCGGCGTCGAGGTCGGCGGCGCGGTCAAGAACGTGCTCGCGATCGCCACGGGGCTCTGCGACGGCCTCGCGCTCGGGCTCAACGCGCGCGCGGCGCTGATCACGCGCGGCCTGGCCGAGATGACGCGCTTCGGCCTCGCGCTCGGCGCCCGCGCCGAGACCTTCATGGGCCTGTCCGGGCTCGGCGACCTGGTGCTGACGGCCACGGGCGACCTGTCACGCAACCGCAAGGTGGGGCTGCTGCTCGCGCAGGGCCGCAGCCTCGCGCAGGCCGTGGCCTCGCTCGGCCACGTGGCCGAGGGCGTGTACTGCGCCCGCACCGTGGTGCAGCGCGCGCGCAGCCTCGGCGTCGAGATGCCGATCGCCGAAGGCGTGGTCGCGCTGCTCGACGGCCGGCTTTCGCCGCAGGAGGCGGTCGCCTCGCTGACCGGCCGCGACCCGGTGCCCGAATCGGTCCGGACCGACCCCTGACGGGGGGCTTGCGCTTCCGGCCCGGCACACGCACGACAAAGAGACAACAGAGAGGAAAACAAAACGTGAGCCTTCGATTCGATTTCTCGGCTTCGGCGCTCGCGGCGCTGGCGCAGGCGGATGCCGCGCGCGCGCTGCAGGAGGACGTGGCCGACGGCGACCTGACGGCCTCGCTGGTCGACCCGTCGCGCCGCGCCCGCGCCCGCGTGCTGGCGCGCGAGGCCGCCGTGGTCTGCGGCGCGCCCTGGGTCGAGGCGACCCTGCGGCAGCTCGATCCCGAGGCGCGCATCCGCTGGCATTGCGCCGAGGGCGCGCGCTGCGCGGCCGACCAGACGGTGTTCGAGGTCGAGGGCAGCGCCCGCGCGCTGCTCACGGCCGAACGCACCGCGCTCAACTTCCTGCAGCTGCTGAGCGCGGTCGCGACCAAGACCGCGCGCTATGCCGAGGCGGTGCAGGGCACGCGCGCACGCATCGTCGACACCCGCAAGACCCTGCCGGGACTGCGCCTGGCTCAGAAGTACGCGGTGCGCACCGGCGGCGGCCTGAACCACCGCATCGGCCTCTACGACGCGGTGCTCATCAAGGAGAACCACATCGCCGCCGCCGGCGGCGTGGCCGCGGCGCTGCGCGCGGTCGCGCCGGCCGCGGCGCGGGCCGACTTCGTCGAGGTCGAGGTCGAGACGCTCGACCAGCTGCGCGAGGCGCTGGACGCCGGCGCGCGCATGGTGCTGCTCGACAACATGGACCTGCCCACGCTGCGCGAGGCCGTGCGCATCAACGACGCGGCGGGCGAGGGCCGCAGGGCCGTGCTCGAGATCTCGGGCGGCGTCACGCTCGAGGGCCTGCGCGCGCTGGCCGAGACCGGCGTGGACCGGATCTCGGTCGGGGCGCTGACCAAGGACGTCAAGGCGATCGACTATTCGATGCGCTTCCAGGAAGGCTGAACCCATGCGTGCGCCGGTGATCGACATCGAATACGAGGAGCCCGCCGCAGGCAGCGCCTGCGACACCCGGCGCGCCTGGGCGCGCGTGCCGCCCGAGCCGCCGCCCGCCGAGCGCGAGGCGCTCAAGGCGCGCATCCGCCGCCTGCTGCGCGAGCGCAACGCGGTGATGGTCTCGCACTTCTACGTGCATCCCGACCTGCAGGACCTGGCCGAGGAGACCGGCGGCATCGTGAGCGATTCGCTCGAGATGGCCCGCTTCGGGCGCGACCATGCCGCGACCACGCTGGTGGTCTCGGGCGTGCGCTTCATGGGCGAGACCTCGAAGATCCTGTCGCCCGAGAAGCGCGTGCTGATGCCCGACCTCGACGCGAACTGCTCGCTCGACCTGGGCTGCCCGGTCGAGGCCTTCGGCGCCTTCTGCGACCAGCACCCGGACCGCACCGTCGTGGTCTATGCCAACACCAGCGCGGCGGTGAAGGCGCGGGCCGACTGGCTCGTCACCTCGAGCTGCGCGCTCGACGTGGTGCGCGCGCTGCATGCCGCGGGGCTGAAGATCCTCTGGGGGCCGGACCGCCACCTGGGCGACTACATCCGGCGCCAGACCGGCGCCGACATGGTGAGCTGGAACGGCGCCTGCATCGTGCACGACGAGTTCAAGGCGCTCGAGCTCGAGCTGCTCAAGAAGGCGCATCCGGGCGCCCGCGTGCTGGTCCACCCGGAGTCGCCCGCCGAGGTGATCGCGCTCGCCGACGCGGTGGGCTCGACCTCGGGGATCCTCGACGCCGCGCGCCGCATGGACGCGGCCGAATTCATCGTTGCCACCGACACCGGCATGCTGCACAAGCTGCGCACGCTGAACCCCGGCAAGACCTTCATCGAGGCGCCCACGGCGGGCAACGGCGGCACCTGCAAGAGTTGCGCGCATTGCCCGTGGATGGCGATGAACGGCCTCGCGGAGCTCGCGCATGCGCTGGAGACGGGTGCGGGCGAGATCCACGTCGACCCGGCGCTCGGCCTGCGCGCGCGCGTGCCGATCGACCGGATGCTGGCGTTCACCGCGGGGCTCAGGAACGGGCACGCGCCCGGCAGCCTGGTCGCCGGCATCGGCGCCGCGTGAACCGGCGCGGCTAGAAGTCGATCGCGCAGGCGTCGCCGATCGCCTCGCGCCAGACCTTCACGCGCGCGAGCGAGGGCCGCAGGTCCGGCAGCGCATCGGCGATGAACAGGCACAGGTTCTCGAGCGTCGGCGGATGCAGCCCCGGCACCTCGTCGAGCAGGCGGTGGTCGAGCTGCTCGCGCACCTCGCCGAGGCGGCGGCGCAGCAGGCCGAGGTCGATCACCATGCCGGTGGCTGGATCGCGCGCGCCCGAGAGCCGGACCTCCGCGTGGTAGGTGTGGCCGTGGATGCGGCGGCTGCCCTCGGCCTCGATCTCGCGCTGCAGCGTGTGGGCGGCATCGAAGAAGAAGCGTTGGCTGATGGTGAAGCGCATGGCGAGCGGGTCCTAGCGGATGCCGGTGAACTTGTGGGTCTGGATGCTCAGGCGCCAGGCCGGCCGGCGCATGCATTCCTCGATGCACAGCCGCGTGTTCGCCCGTTGCGCGGGACCGTCCATCGGCTGCAGGAAGCGGTGCGCGAACTCGCCCGCGACGGCCATCTCGGCCAGGTCGAAGCCGGGCTGCGGCCACACCAGCTTGAGCTCCTGGCCGCTGCGCTGCACCCAGGGCGCGCCGGCCTTGGGGCTGATGCAGAGCCAGTCGATGCCCGCGGGCGCCTCGACCGTGCCGTTGCTCTCGACGGCGATGCGGAAGCGCCGCGCGTGCAGCGCGTCGACGAGCGCCGCATCCACCTGCAGCAGCGGCTCGCCGCCGGTCAGCACCACGAGGCGGTGCCCGGCGTCGCCAGCGGGCCACTGGGCGGCGATGGTGTCGGCGAGCAGCCCGGCCTCCTTGAACTTGCCGCCGAGCGTGCCGTCGGTGCCGACGAAATCGGTGTCGCAGAAGCGGCAGACGGCACCGGCGCGGTCTTCCTCGCGCCCGCTCCACAGGTTGCAGCCCGCGAAGCGGCAGAACACCGCGGGCATGCCGGCCTGGCCGCCTTCGCCCTGCAGCGTGTAGAAGATTTCCTTGACGCTGTAGCTCATGCGGCGAACGGGGTGTCGATCTCGAGGTTGTCGATCAGCCGCGTGGTGCCGAGCCGCGCGGCCGCGAGCGCCACCAGCGGCTCGCCGGCCGAGGGCGGCTGCAGGTCGCTGCGGCGCCGCAGCACCAGGTAGTCGGGCTGCCAGCCGCGCTGCGCCAGCGACTGCGTCGCGCGCGCCTCGATCGCGGCCACGTCGCGCTCGCCCGCGCGCACCGCCTCGGCCATGGCCCCGAGCGCCTTCGACAGCTGCACCGCCTCGGCGCGCTCTGCCTCGCTGAGGTAGCCGTTGCGCGACGACAGCGCGAGGCCGTCGGCCGCGCGGAAGGTCTCGCCGCCCACGATCTCGACCGGCATCGCGAACTGCCGCACCATGTGACGGATCATCATCAGCTGCTGGTAGTCCTTCTTGCCGAACACCGCCACGCCCGGCTGCACGCACTGGAACAGCTTCATCACGACGGTGCAGACGCCGACGAAGAAGCCGGGGCGGAAATGGCCCTCGAGGATGTCGGCGAGCGCCGGGTCGGGATGCACCTTGCAGGTCTGGGGCTCGGGGTAGAGCGCATGCTCGTCGGGCGCGAACAGGATGTCGCAGCCCGCCGCCTCGAGTTTTCCGCAGTCGCTGTCCCAGGTGCGCGGATAGGTGTCGAAGTCCTCGTGCGGCAGGAACTGCAGCCGGTTCACGAAGATGCTGGCGACGGTCACGTCGCCGAGCGGGATCGCCTGCTTCACGAGCGCGATGTGGCCGTCGTGCAGGTTGCCCATGGTGGGGACGAAGGCGGGGCGGCCGGCGGCGGCGAGCAGTCCGCGCAGTTCGGCGACGGTGCGTGCGATCTTCATCGGGAAAGTCCTTTCTTACCAGGCGTGGCGTTGATCGTCGGGGAAGCTGCCGTCCTTCACGGCGCGCACATAGGCTGCGATCGCCTCGGCGATGCCGGGCGCCTCGGCCATGAAGTTGCGCACGAACTTCGGCATCTTCCCGAGGTTCATGCCCAGCATGTCGTGCAGCACCAGCACCTGTCCGGCGGTGCCGCGGCCGGCGCCGATGCCGATGGTGGCGCAGTGCGGGAGCGCCTGCGTGAGCTCGGCCGAGAGCGCGGCCGGCACCATCTCGAGCACCAGCATCGCGGCGCCCGCGTCCTGCAGCGCGCGGGCCTCCTGCCGCAGCCGGTCCGCGGCGGCGTCGCCCTTGCCCTGGACGCGGTAGCCGCCGAGCGCATGCACGGTCTGCGGCGTGAGGCCCAGGTGCGCGCACACCGGGATGCCGCGCTCGACCAGGAAGCGCACCGTCTCGGTGGTCCAGCCGCCGCCTTCGAGCTTGACCATGTGGGCGCCGGCCTGCATCAGCACCGAAGCGCTGCGCAGCGCCTGCTCGTGCGATGCCTGGTAGCTGCCGAAGGGCAGGTCGGCGATCAGCCAGGCCGTGCCCTGCACGCGGCGCAGGCCGCGCGAGACGCTGTCGGTGTGGTAGCGCATGGCTTCCAGGCTCACGCCCACGGTGCTCGCGAGGCCCTGGCAGACCATGCCGAGCGAATCGCCGACCAGCAGGCAGTCGACGCCCGCGCGGTCGGCCATGGCGGCGAAGGTGGCGTCGTAGGCCGTGAGCATCGCGATCTTCTCGCCGCGCGCATGCATGTCGGCGAGCCGCGGCAGGCTCACTGGCTTGCGCGTGGCCGGGGCGGAGGCGGGCGGCAGCGTGCCGTAGGGCGAGGCGGGCGGGGTGTCTGCGGGCATGGTGTCGGACATGGTTGGGTTTCTCCCTGCGGGCGTCGTTGGCCGGGCATCCTGGATGAAGAAGAGAACGGGGCGGGTGGGTCGATCAGTCGGCCGGCGGCACCAGCACCGTGGGTGCGGCGGTCGCGGCGAGCGAAGGATGGTCGCGGTTGAAATGCAGGCCCCGGCTCTCGTGGCGGGCCTGCGCGGAGCGCACGATCAGCTCGGCCACCTGCACCAGGTTGCGCAGTTCGAGCAGGTCGCGCGTGACGTGGAAGTTCGCGTAGAACTCCTGGATCTCTGCCTGCAGCAGCGCGATGCGGCGGCTCGCGCGCTCGAGGCGCTTGTCGGTGCGCACGATGCCGACGTAATCCCACATGAAGCGGCGCAGCTCGTCCCAGTTGTGGGAGATCACGACCGCCTCGTCGGCGTCGGTCACGCGGCTCGCGTCCCAGGCCGGCAGCGCGGCGCGCTCGGCGGCCGGCGCGCGCGCGATCGCGTCGGCCGCGGCGCGCGCGAACACCATGCACTCGACGAGCGAGTTGCTCGCGAGCCGGTTGGCGCCGTGCAGGCCGGTGCAGGCGGTCTCGCCGATCGCGTGGAGGCCGGCGAGGTCGGTGCGCCCGTCGAGGTCGGCGACCACGCCGCCGCAGGTGTAGTGGGCGGCCGGCACCACCGGGATCGGCTCGCGCGTGATGTCGATGCCGAGCGCGGCGCAGCGCGCGAGGATGTTCGGAAAGTGCGCCTGCAGGAAGGCCGGCGGCTGGTGCGAGATGTCGAGGTGCACGCAGTCGAGCCCGTGCTTCTTCATCTCGAAGTCGATCGCGCGCGCCACCACGTCGCGCGGCGCGAGCTCGGCGCGCGCGTCGTGCATGGGCATGAAGCGGGTGCCGCCCGCCGATTCGGGCAGCTTCAGCAGCCCGCCTTCGCCGCGCACCGCCTCGCTGATCAGGAAGGACTTGGCGTGCGGGTGGTA
>CBHTTS010000103.1:0-15441 GCA_966095775.1 uncultured Variovorax sp.
TGGCGAACACCGGGTGGCGCTCGACGAGCGTGCGCCGAGCGGCGTCGTCGAGCGCCTCGACCTCGTGGCCGAGCACGACCGTGCCGGCCGCGAGGCCGACCTCGGCGCAGACCTTGCGCGTGACGGCTTCGTTGTCGCCGGTGAGCACCTTCACCGCCACGCCATGGCCCGCGAGCGCGCGCAGCGCGGGCGCGGTCGACGCCTTCGGCGGATCGAGGAAGGCCACGTAGCCGAGCAGCGTGAGCCCCGCCTCGTCGGCCACGCCGTAGGCCGGCTTGCGCGCGGCGCCGCCGAAGCGGCGGCTCGCCACCGCCACCACGCGCAGGCCCTCGGCGTTGAGCGCCGCGGCCACGGCATGGATGCGTGCGCGCAGTCCGTCGTCGAGCGGCAGCACCGCGCCGCCGCGCTCGACCGCGTCGCATGCCGAGAGGATCTCCTCGAGCGCGCCCTTGCAGACCAGCAGGTGCTCGCCGGCGCCGTCCTCGGTCACCACCACCGACATGCGGCGGCGCGAGAAATCGAAGGGCACCTCGTCGACCTTGTGCCAGGCGGTGCGCAGGCGGGCCTGGTCGCGCAGCCCCGCGTGGTCCAGCACGGCCTTGTCGAGCAGGTTCTTCAGGCCCGTCTGGTGGAAGCTGTTGAGCCAGGCGAACTGCAGCACACGGTCGGAGGCCTCGCCCCAGGCGTCGGTGTGGCGCTCGAGCGCGATGCGGTCCTCGGTCAGCGTGCCGGTCTTGTCGGTGCACAGCACATCCATCGCGCCGAAGTTGTGGATCGCCTCGAGCCGCTTCACGATCACCTTGCGGCGCGACATCACGACCGCCCCCTTGGCGAGCGTCGCGGTCACGATCATCGGCAGCATCTCCGGCGTGAGGCCGACCGCGATGGCGAGCGCGAACAGCGCGGCCTGCCACCAGTCGCCCTTGGTGAAGCCGTTGATCAGCAGCACCAGCGGCGCCATCACGAGCATGAAGCGGATCAGCACCCAGCTCACGCGGTGGATGCCGTCCTGGAACGCGCCGGTGCGCCGGTCGGCAGCGGTCGCGCGCTCCGCGAGGGCGCCGAACAGCGTGCGCTCGCCGGTGTGCACCACGAGCGCGGTGGCGCTGCCGCTGACCACGCTGGTGCCCATGAACAGCAGGTTGCTCCGATCGAGCACGCCAGCCTCGGCCCCGCCGCGCGCCGCCTCCGGGTGCTGCGCGAACTTCTCCACCGGCAGCGCCTCGCCCGTCAGCGCCGACTGGCTCACGAACAGGTCCTTGGCGCCGAGCAGTCGCACGTCGGCCGGCACCATGTCGCCCGCCGACAGCGCGATCACGTCGCCCGGCACGAGCTCGCGCATCGGCAGCTCGACGCGCGCGCCCTGGCCGGCCTCGGGCGCCGGGCGCAGCACCGTCGCGGTGTTGCTCACCATCGCCTTGAGCCGCTCGGCGGCGCGGTTCGAGCGCGACTCCTGCACGAAGCGCAGCAGCGTCGACAGCGCCACCATGCTGCCGATCACGGTCGCGGCCTTCATGTCGTCGGTGAGGAAGGACACCAGCGCGAGCACCGTCAGCAGCAGGTTGAACGGATTGCGGTAGCACTGCCACAGGTGGGCCTGCCACGAGAGCGGCTGCTCGTGCCGAACTTCGTTGGCGCCGACCTGCCGCCGCACCGCCTGTGCGCGGTCCTCGGCCAGGCCCTGCGGCGAGCTGCCGAGCCGCGCGAGCAGCTCGGCCGCATCGGTGCGCGACGCGGCGAGCAGCGCGGCCGACATGCCTTCAGGCAACGCGGCCGTGCGCCCGCTGGGCGCGCGAAGCGGTGGTTGGTGGGCGTGGGATGGCGCGCGGCGGCCGCTCGGGGCCGTGCGCGCGGCGCGCTGCAGTGGTTCGCGGGTCATGACGGGTTCTCCTTCGGGCCGCGGGCCGCGAAGGAAACCCCCCGCTCAGTCAGTCAGCGGGCAGGCGTGCATCCTCCACGGCGCTGCAGGCGCCGGGTTCCGGGGTGATCGATGGGGCGGGAAGCGGCAGGGAAAGGGGCGCGCGGCGGCGCCAGCGAGGGTCGGGATCCATGGCGGCCTCCTTGCTGCGTGGGTGGATGGGCGGGCGCTGCGTGGCGCGGACTCAGCGGCGCGACGGGGCGGCCGAGGGATCGAGCAGCAGGAAGAAGCTGCGGATGCGCCGCGTGGGCCAGAGCGCGGCGGCCTGGTCCAGCGTCTCGTCCATGGCCGCGGCCGCGGGGCGCGCGGGCTCGCGGCGCCCGGCCGTGCGAACGGCCGGGCGCTGTTGCTGCTGCTGCTCTTGTTGCCGCAGGCTCTGGCAGGAATCGAATTGACGCATGGCAAGGCTCCTTCGCGTGGAAGGGCCTCGCGCACGGACGCGCTGGCTGAAACTCGAAAAGCTCAGCGACGAGACGACGGGGATCGGGGGAGGGGAGAACCGCCGGCCTCGAGGCCGGGCGGGTCACGCTGCGTGCACGGCGGCCGCAGCGAACAGGAAGCCTGCGCTAGAGGGCCGGATGTGTCACGCCTGCCGAGGCACGCGTCTTGTCACTGATCCAACTGGCACTGTCCACGCACGAGGCTCCGAAGTGAAGATTTCTCAATTGTTGCACTGCGGCATGGGTGCGTCAACCCTCGCGCCCGCGCCTCAGTCCGTGGTGCAGCGGAACAGCACGCCCGATTCCGCGGGCGCCCGGCCCAGCCACTTGGGCGAGGCGTTGCGCTCGCGGCAGTAGTCGTCGGCCTGCACGTAGGTCGTGGCGCGCAGCACGCCGTCGCGCTGCGGCACCACCTGGTTCGGGGGCACGGCGCAGCCGGCGAGGGCGGCGGTGGCGAGCGAAGCGAGCGGGATAAGAAGGGTGCGCCAGTTCATCGGCGCATTCTAAGGAACGCCAAGCGCCCGCCGCCCTCGCTCACCAGCGCACGCGCACGCCCACCGAAGCGTTGAGCGAACTCTTCACGCGCGCGCCGCCGCCCGAGGCCCAGAGCTTGCCGAGTTCCGCATAGACCGAGGTGCGGTCGCCGACCGACAGCGTCATGCCGCCCGCGAGCTCGGTGCTGGTCGAGCCGGTCTCGCTCCAGATCGCGGTGCTGCCCCCGAGGCTCAGGAACTGCGCCACGTCGGCGCCGCCCGACGCGTGGAAGACATTGAGCCGGCCATAGGGCTGCAGCCTTCCGGCACCCGTGGCGATCTCGCCCTGCACGCGCACGCCCGCGCGCACGATGAGGCCGTCGTCGGGCGACTGCGCGACCCAGGCGCCCGCGATCGCGGTGCGGTCGAGGTCGAGCTGCTGGTGGATCAGCTGCAGCTGCGGCTCCACGCGCCAGCCGCCGCCGAGATCGAAGGCCTTGCCGACCTCGACCGACGCGAGCAGGCTCTTGCCCTTGCCCGAACTGCCCAGGGCCGCGAGCGGCTGCACGCTGTAGCGGTGCTGGCCGGCCTGCAGCACGGCATCGGCATACCAGCCGCCGTCGCCGCGCCAGGTCGCGTAGGCGCCGAGGTAGCGGCTGCGCAGGTCGTTGCCGCCCACGTGCAGGCCGAGCAGGCCGCGTGCGTCGCCATGCACCTGCACGTCGCCTTCGAGCTGGCCCACGTAGACGCCCGCGCGCCAGCGCGTGCCGGCCCACAGGTCTGTGCCGGCCTGGAAGCCGTGCAGACGGCCGTCGCTGCGCGCGCCGACGGTGCCGCACTGCGCGACGTCGACGTCGGTGCTGATCACGCGGCCCCAGGCGCGGCGAAGGCGAGCGCCCGGGTCCTCCGTGCGCTCGCCGGCGTCATTGGACGGCGCGCGCACCGCGTCTTCCCCGCCGCGCAGCGCCAGGCTGCCGAGCATCGCGAGATTGCCCTGGCGCAGCTGCTGCGCGAGCGCGGCGTGCAGCGGCACTTCGACGCGGTAGAGCGGCGTCGGCAGCGCGGGGCCGTTGCCGCTGCCCGGCAGCGTGGAGCGCAGGTACCAGCTCTCGCCCGCGCCGTTCGCGTCGGCCGCGTGCAGCCGGTACTCGTAGGCGCCCGCGTCGACGTGGCCGCCGGCGAGGGCGAACGCGTCCTTCGTGGTCTGCGCCGTGGTGGTCGCGCCGTTGCGCGCACTGATCACCTCGATGCCGTTGCCGCTCGTCAGCGCGCCGAGTCCGCCGAGGTTCACGATCTGCAGCGTGGTACGGCCGCTCGCGCTCGCGCCGGCGCCGTCGAGCACCAGGCGGTCCGAGGGGCCGTCCGCGCCCAGCAAGGTGCCGAGCCGCAGCACGCCGCCGTGGCCGGTGTAGGCGCCGCGCACCGTCAGCGTGGTGCCCGGCGTGCTGCCGGCGAGCGAGACCGTACCGCTGTTCGCGAGCGCGCCGACGGTCTGGCTGAAGCCCGCGAGGTCGAGCGTGGCGCCGGCCGCGACGCTGTGCGCCGAGGCCGCGCTCAGCACGTTGGCCGCGCCTGCGCTCAGCGTGCCCGCGGCGACCTGCGTGGTGCCGGTGTGCGTGGCCGCGCCGGCCAGGGTGAAGTGGCCGCTGCCCTGCTTCACGAGGCTGCCCGCGCCTTCGACCGTCCCCGCGAAGCGGGTGCTGCCGTTGTCGCCGCCGGTCGTGAGCGTGGCGCTGCCGAGCCGCAGCGCGCCGCCTGCGCTGCCGCCGCCCGCGAGCGAGCCGATCGTCTGGTCGAAGCCGTCGAGATCGAGCGTCGCGCCCGCATGATCGGCCAGCGTGACGCGCGCGCCCGCGCCGAGCACGCCCGCGGCGCCCATGCGCAGCGTGCCGGCCGCGATCGTGGTCGCGCCCGTGTAGCTGCTCGCACCCGCGAGCGTCAGCGTGCCTTCGCCCGACTTGCGCAGCGCGCCGCCGCCCGAGAGCGCGCCGCCTGCGGCCAGGTCCAGGTTCGCCTCCACCACCTCGATCTCCCCGCCGGCCGCGCCGATGTCGATGCCGCGCGTGGTGGCGGTGAAGCCCGTGCCCGTGACCTGCAGGCGCCCGCCGTCGAGCGCGATGCCGCCGCCGGCCGCGCCGAGGTTGGCATCGGCCGAAACCGAGAGCGTGCCCGCCTGTACGGCGGTGCCGCCGGTGTAGCCGTTGGTGCCGCCGAGCACCAGCGTGCCCACGCCGGTTTTGACCAGGCCCGCGCTGCCCTCGACGGCGTTGCCGATGGTGGCGATATAGCCAGCCGAGCCCGCGCCGCCGTCGCCCACGCGCACCTCGGCCCGCGCACCGCCGCCCGGGCCCACGAGCGTGAGCGCATCGCCGGCCAGCGTGTAGCCGCTGCTCGCGAACTGCATGCCCGTGGCCTGCACCACGCCCGGGGTGTCGTCCACCGTCACCGTGCCGGCCGCGCCGCTGAAGATCGCGAAGCCCGGCTGCGGCTGCATCGGCACCGTGGCCGAGCCTGCGGCGTCGGTCCAGGCCGCTTCGGTGTTCGACCAGGTGCCGGTGCCGCCGCCGGCCTGCGTGGGGCTCGCGAGGCCGTTCGCGTTCCAGAAGTTCAGCGTCATGCCGGTGGTGTTGACCAGCATGAGGCGCTTGTCGGCGCTGAGGTTCTGGATCATCAGCGTGCTGCCGGCGGGCGTGCTGCCGAGGGCGAGCGTGCTGCCCGGCGCCAGCGTGCCGGCGTAGTCGATGAGCCGGTACACGCCGGGGCCGAAGCCGCTCGCGTCGGCCACGTCGAGCGTGGCGCCGGGCGTGATCGAGAGATTGCCGGCCACGCTGACGCTGTCGCTCTGCCCGGCGGTGGCGAAGTCGGCGCCCGGCGTGCCGAACTGGAAGTCGAGCCGGCTGCCCGCCAGCAGCGATATGTCGCCGCCGACGGCGAGCGTGCCCATCGCGCCGGCGCTGGCACCCGGGGCCAGCACGCCGCCGGATCCGACGACCACATCGCCGCCGACACGCCCGCCGCCCGCGAGCCGTCCGCCCGACTGCACCACGACGATGCCGCCGCCGGTGGCGCTGCCCGTGCCGTTGTTCGCCTGCAGCGTGCCGCCTGCCACCGTGATGCCGCCGAAGGAGGTGTTCGCGCCGGTGAGCGTCAGCGTGCCCGCACCCGACTTGACGATGTCGCCGCCGCCGCTGAGCGTGCCGGTGAGCGTAAGGTCGTTCGCACCGCCGATCCCGAGGTCGGCATTGATCCGGATGTCGTTCGCCAGGCTCACGGCCGTGTTCGCCGCGAGCGCGCTGATCGCGCTGACCGTGACCGAGCCCGTGCCGAGCGCCAGGTCGTTCCCCACGGTGAGCGCGCCCCCGCCCAGGTTCAAGCCGCCGCCGAAGTCGTTGGCGCCGTTGAGCGTGAGCCCGGGCGCACCGGCCAGGCTGATGCCGCCCGCGCCGCTGATGCGGCCGTTGAGCGTCAGCGCGCCGCCGCTGCCGCCCGCGGCGAAGAGCAGCGTGCTGTCGAGCACGACCTCGTTGCCCAACACCACGCCCGCGGCGCCGGTCAGCGCGCCGATGCCGCTGACCGTCAGCGCGCCGCTGCCGAGCGCGCTGCTGGTCGCGACGTCGATCGTTCCGGCGTTCAGCACCGTGCCGCCGGTGTAGTTGTTGGCGCCAGCCAGCGCCAGAATGCCGCTGCCGAGCGTCAGGCTGCCGCCGCCGGCGATCGGCCCGCCCAGCGTCAGCGTGCCCGTGCCCTGGACCGTGAGTGCGCTGCCGAGCTGCACCGGGTTGTTCAGCGTGCCCGTGAAGCCGGTGTTGAGCGTCGCCGGACCGCCCACGATGAAGAGCCCGCTGCCGAGCGAACTCGCGCTGCCCAGCGTCAGGCCGCCGTCGTTGAGCACCAGGCCGCCGCTGAAGTTGTTGTTGCCGGCGAGCGTGAGCGTGCCGCTGCCGTTCTTGACCAGGCCGCCGTTGCCCGTGAGCGTGCCGCCCAGTGTGAGGCTGTTGCCGCCCTGCACGGTCAGGCCCGCCACCAGGTTGATGTTCGGGCTCAGCGTGAGGCCGCCGACCGCGGGCTGGATCGCGCCGCCGTTCGCAGAAATCCCGACGGTGCCGAAAGCCCCCGCGTTGTCGAAGATGGCGAGGCCGCCGTTGAGCGAAGTGATGCTGCTCACCACCGCACCGTTGAGGACCCAGGTGCCGCTGTTGACGATCAGCTGCTCGAAGTTCAGGTACTGCGAGGCCGACACGCCGCTGACGGGGCCACCGGTGCCGGAGCCCGGCGAGGTGGCGCTGTTCTGCAATACCAGCGCGTCGAAGCCGTCGCCCGCATCGACAGTACCCGTCGCTGCGAACTTGAGTTCGGTGGTGGGCATGGTCGGCGTGAACAGCGAGTACGCGGGCGCCGTCGGCGTCGAAGCTTGGAGTCTGGACCCGCTGACGGCGGTGAACGTGTCATTGCCGAAGCCGTTGCCGTTGCCGAGCGACACGCTGCCGTTGACGGTGCCGTTGTTCACGAACCTGTTGCCGGTCGAACTCTCGAACGCGACGCGGCCGGTGATGGTTCCGTTGTTGGTGAAGTCGACGCGACCGCCACCGTACACCGCCGCCACGAGCGCGTCGGGCGCGGACCCGCCGGTCTCCATGAGGCTGTTGTTGACGATGGTGGTGGTGCCCTGGTTCGTCACCTGCAGGGCCATGCCCTCGAAGCCGTACGAGCCGTCGAAAGTGCCCCGGATCCAGCCCTCGTTGCGGATGTTGACCGGGCCCCACGTCGGCGAGCCTGGAAAGCCGACGGCGATGCCGCTTGCCTGCTGCGCGCCGAAAGCGCCTGCGTCGATGATGCCGAAGTTGACCAGCCGCAGACCTGACCCCTCCAAGAGCAGGCTGTAGCTGGCGTTCGTCGCGCTCATCAGGGTGCCGGGCTGCACCGTGATGTCGAGGTTGTTCCCATACGCGTAGAAATTGTTGGGATCGGCCTGCGACGTTGCCGTGCCCGTGCAGCTCACGGTGGCGCCATCGGGAGGTGTGTCCGGGGTGCACGCCGCCAGCGCCTGCCCACCCGTCCATTGCAGCGCGGCCGCGAGCACTGCGAGCATCGGCACGCTGCGGCGCACGGTGCTGCCCGACGCACTGCCGGTCTTGCGCGCCAGCTCCGAAGCCACGCAGGCACGGCCGAGCCGCCGGTCGAAGATGACGCGGTAGATGCGGTTCACATTCCCTCAAATAGTTAACGAATGATTATTTGGTAACGGAATGCTTGGCGATAGAGCCAAAAAGAAACATCCGGCGCAATGGCCGGATGTTTATTAATGCTTTGGTATTGATTTCTCGGCTCGTGGCGGCGCCTCGCACAGCGCCCGGATCTCGCCCGGGATCGGCACCGCCCGGATCCCGCCGCCTTCGCGCCTGGCCGCGAAGATGCGCACTTCCTCGCACTCGAGGATCAGGTCCTCGCCGCGCATCACGCGGTAGGTCTGCACGAAACTCTTCTCGCGCCACTCGGTGACGCGCACCGCCACCTGCAGCGTGTCGCCGTAGCTCGCGGCCTTGACGAAGCGCGTGTGGGTGTCGACCAGCGGGGTGCCGATCACGCCGAGGGTCTTCGCGGTCTCTTCCCAGCGCGGCACGCCGCACTCGGCGAAGAAGTGGCGCGAGGCCGCGTCGATCCAGCGGAAGAAGTTCGGGAACCACACGATGCCCGCGGGGTCGCAGTCGCCGAACTCGACGCGCACGGTGTAGATGATCGATCGGTGTTTGTCGTCGTCTTTCATGCTCATCAGCCCATTCTCGTCGGCAGCCACAGCGCGATGACCGGGAAGGCGATCAGGATCACGAGGCGCACGATGTCGGTCACGATGAAGGGCAGCACGCCCTTGAAGATGGTGGTGAAGCTCACGTCCTTGACCACGCTCTTGATCACGAACACGTTCATGCCCACGGGCGGGTGGATCAGGCCGAGCTCGACCGTCATGACGATGATCACGCCGAACCAGATCGGATCGAAGCCCAGGTGAACGATCACCGGGAAGATGATCGGCACGGTCAGGATGATCATCGCCATCGCGTCCATCAGGCAGCCGAGCAGCAGGTACATCAGCATGATCAGCGCGAGCACGCCGTAGCGGCCGATGCCGAGCCCGGTGAGGAACTCCGTGAGCTTCTGCGGGCTTTGCGTGATGGTGAGGAAATAGCCGAACAGCAGCGCGCCGATCAGCACCGTGAACACCGCGGCCGCGGTGCGCGTGGCCGACAGCAGCGCCTCGCGGATCTTCGGGCCGTCGAGCTTGCGCCGCAGCACGCCGAGCAGGAAGGCGCCGCTCGCGCCCACGCCGCCGGCCTCGGTGGGCGTGAAGAAGCCGCCGTAGAGCCCGCCGATCACGAACACGAACAGCACCAGCGGCGCCCAGACGTTCTTCAGGTCGCGCAGGCGCTCGGACCAGGGCCGGACCTCGCCGCCGGGCAGCCAGCCGGGTCGCGTCTTCACGATGACCGCGATCGTCAGCACGTACATCGCCATCGCGAGGATGCCGGGCACGATGCCGGCCATGAAGAGCTTGCCGATGTCCTGCTGCGTGAGGATGGCGTAGACCGCGAGCACGGTCGAGGGCGGCAGTATCGCGCCCAGCGTGCCGCCCGCGGCGATCACGCCGGTCGAGAACGACTGCGGGTAGTTGAAGCGCCGCATCTCGGGATAGGCCACGGCCGAGAAGGTCGCGGCCGTGGCCACCGACGAGCCGCAGATCGCCGCGAAGCCGCCGCAGGCCACCACGGTGGCGACGCCGAGGCCGCCGCGCAGGTGGCCGATCATCGAGTTCGCGGCCTTGAAGAGCTCGCGGCTCACGCCCGACACCGACACCAGCGCGCCCATCAGCATGAACATCGGGATCACGCCGAAGGTGTAGTCGGTCACGGTGCGCATCGAGGTCTGGCCCACGAGCTTGAGCGCCGGCCCGGGCCCGACCAGGTAGCTGTAGCCGGCCACGCCGACCAGCCCCATCGCCATGCCGACCGGCACGCGCAGCAGCATCAGCGCAAAGAGGGCGAAGAAGCCCAGGATCGCAACGGCATCGGGGCTCATTCGTCGGCTTTCTGTTCGGCGTGGATCTCTTCGAGCTGATCCGGGTGGAAGATCAGCCGGTACGTGCGGATCGCGATCAGCAGCACCGCGCAGACGTCGCCGGCCCAGGCCACGGCATAGAAGGGCCAGGTCGGGATGTTGAGGTCGTAGGTCAGCACGTTGTCGGCATAGGTGCCGCGCACCTTGTCGAACAGCATCGCGGTCTGCACCGCGACCACGAACAGCAGCACCAGCGTGGCGAACACGTCGATCACGCGCTTCATGCGCGGGCCCGCGGCCGTCCACACCAGGTCGACCGTGATGTGGCCGCCGCGGTAGCTGGTGGCCGCGATGCCCCAGAAGATCAGGATGCCCAGCAGCATGCGGCCGAAGTCGTAGGCGTCGGGGATCGAGGTGTCGAAGAACTTGCGCAGCACCACGGCCACGAAGATGTTGAGCGCGACGATCCCCACGAACATGGCGGCGAGCCATTCGATCGTGTTGATCGCGCGGTCCATGAGGCGGACGGACCGGGCGGCCATGGCTTCAGAGCGCCGACTTGTACTTGGCGAGGCTGGCCTTCAGCGCATCCATCACCGCCTTCGGGTCCTCGCCCGACTTCTTCACGCTCTCGGCCCACTGCGCCTCAGCGGGCGCGGCCGCCTTGCGCCATTCGCCGAGCTGCTCGGGCGTGAGCTTGTAGACCTCGTGGCCCGGCAGCGCCGCCATCTTGGCGCGGCCGCCGAATTCGAAGTCGGCCCAGGGCGCGGCCACCTTCTGCGCCCATTCGCTGGTGCAGTGGTCGTCGATCACCTTCTTCTGCGCGCCGGACATCGCGTCGTACTTGCCCTTGTTCATGACCCAGACGAAGGGCGTGACGTAGAGCGGCGCGTCCATGTGGTACTTGACCACCTTGTCGATGCCGAACAGGCCGATCGAGCCCCAGGGGAAGGTGATCGCATCGGCCACGCCGCGCTCGAGCATGTCGCGCGACTCCGGCGCCGAGGCCTGCACGTTGGTGCCGCCCAGCGAGGTGATGAGCTGGCCCACGGTGCTGGTCGCGGGGCGCACCTTCATGCCCTTGATGTCGCCGGGCACGCTGATCTTCTTGCGCGAATGGAAGGTGCCCGGGTCGTGCACGAAGGCGAAGCAGAACTTCACGTCCTTCATCTCCCTGGCCGCGTAGCCGCGGTACCAGGCGTCGATCGCGGCCGAGCCCTCCTTGCCGTTGGCGAACAGGAAGGGCAGCGAGGCGCCCGCCATCACCGGGAAGCGGCCCGGCTGGTAGCCGGGGTTGACGTAGGCGAAGTCGGCGATGCCGTCGCGCGCCATGTCGTAGTGGTCGAAGGCCTTGCCGAGCTGCTCCGAGGGGAACAGCACCGCGCTGATGCTGCCGTTCGAGGCCTTCTTGATGTCGTCGGCCCAGGCCTGCAGGGCCGGGTTCAGCGGATGCTGCGCGGGCACCCAGCTCGAAAGCTTGATCTGCACCGGCTTGTCCTGCGCCTGCGCGGCGGGCAGCGCAAAGGCGAGGGCGGCCGAGGCGGCGGCGAGCGCGCGCAGGGCGCGCGAGGGAATGGCATGGCGAGCGGTTTTCATGGGTCTCCTTCGTTGTGTGTTGGGATATTCAGAGCCATCTAGGCAGCGGCGCGCGCGGGGTGGACGAGGGCCTTGCCGGGCCCGTCGTGCGCACGCGGCTCGGGCCGGTCGACGTGGCGCGGGCCGAGTTCCTCCACGCTCGCGGCGCCGAGCAGGGTCATCGTGCGTTCGGTCTCCTGCGCGAGCAGGTCCAGCACCGCGCGCGCGCCGGCCTCGCCGCCGCCCGCGAGGCCGAACAGCGGCGCGCGGCCCACCAGCGCCGCGCGCGCGCCGAGCGCGAGCGCCTTCACGATGTCGCTGCCGCGGCGCATGCCGCCGTCGACCAGCACCGGGATGCGGCCGCCCACGGCATCGAGCATCGCGGGCAGCGCGGCGATGGCCGCGGGCGCCGCGTCGAGCTGGCGTCCGCCGTGGTTCGAGACCACGATGCCGTCGGCGCCGTGCTGCAGCGCGCGGCGCGCGTCGGCGGCGCCGAGCAGGCCCTTGACGAGCAGCGGCCCGTCCCAGAGCCCGCGCAGCCACGCGAGGCTGTCCCAGCTCAGCGAGCGGTCCATGGTGCGCGAGAGCAGCGCCGCCTGCGCCTGCGCCGAGACCGGCGCCTCGTCCTCGTCGGGCAGCAGGTTCACGAACCGGGGCGTGCCGCCGCGCGCCTGCCGCAGCAGCCACGCGGGATGGCGCGCCATGTCGAGCAGCGTGCCCGGCGTGAGCCGCATCGGCACGCGGAAGCCGTGGCGCAGGTCGCGCTCGCGCAGCCCGCTCACGGGCACGTCGACCGTGAGCACCAGCGCCTCGAAGCGGGCCGCGCGGGCGCGCCGCACGATGCGCTCGGCGATCGCGCGCTCGCCCATCACGTAGAGCTGCATCCAGAGCATGGCGTCGGGCGCGGCCGCGCGCACCTCGTCGATGCGCGTGTTCGACGCGGTCGAGAGGATGAAGGGCACGCCCGCGGCCTGCGCGGCGGCGGCCATCAGCGCGTCGGCGCGGGGCCGCACCAGGCCCGCGAGGCCGATCGGCGCGACCGCGAAGGGCGCGCGCCAGCGGCGATCGAAGAGTTCGATGCCGATGTCCATCGCGCGCGTGTCGCGCAGGCATTCGGGCACCAGCGGCAGCGCGTCGAGCGCGTCGCGGTTGCGCTGCATGCAGCGCTCGTCCTCGGCGCCGCCGTCCACGTAGTCGAACACGAGGCGCGGGAGGACCCGGCGCGCGCGGCGCCGGTGGTCGTTCACGTTGAGAAGAAGGGTCATGGGCAGGAAATGTCGATTTCGTTCGCGACGCATGCAACGCCATGGCGCCACCCGGTGCACCCGCGGAACTGGCTTTGCCAGGCCGCCGGGTGCGCCCCCCAGTGGGGGGAGGCGCCGCAGGGGCTTCGGGGGGCGTCTCATTCAGCCGCGATGCGGCGTTCGCGGATCACCGCGCCGAAGCGCTGCGAGTCGGCCGCGGCGCGCTGCTGGAAGGCCGCGGGCGTGCCGGGCATGGCCTCACCGCCGAGCGCGGCGATGCGCTCCTGCACCGCGGGCAGCGCCAGCGTGCGGTTGATCTGCGCGTTGAGCAGCGCCACCACCTCGGCCGGCGTGCCCGCGGGCGCATAGAAGCCGAACACCGTGTCGGCGTCGAAGCCGCGCAGGCCGGCCTCGTCGAGCGTGGGTACGTTCGGGAACTGCGGCGAGCGCTTCGGGCTGCCCACGGCCAGCAGCCGGAGCTTGCCCGAGCGCACGTGCGTGAGCGCGATGCCGGGGTCGAAGGCGTAGTCGATCTGTCCCGCGAGCAGGTCCTGCAGCGCGGGCGCGGCGCCGCGGTAGGGCACGTGCAGCGCGAACACGCCGGCCTGCGACTTGAACATCTCGCCGGCCAGGTGCGGCGAGCTGCCGTTGCCGGGCGAGCCGTACGAGAGCTTGCCGGGGTTGGCCTTCAGGTGGGCGACGAACTGTCCGATGTCGGCCGGCGGCAGCGTGGGCCGGGTGACCAGGAACACCAGCACGCGCGCGGCCGCGGCCACGGGCACCAGGTCCTTCGCGGGATCGAAGCTCATGCGCGCGTAGAGGTGCGGGTTCACCGACACCATGCCGCCCGAGCTCATCAGCAGCGTGTAGCCGTCGGCCGGCGCGCGCGCGACCAGCTCGCCGCCGAGGGTGCCGTTGGCGCCGGCGCGGTTCTCGACCACCACCGGCTGCTTGAGCTGCTCCTGCAGCGGCTGCGCGACGGCGCGCGCGATCTGGTCGGCCGCGCCGCCGGCCGGGAAGTTGACGATCACCTTGACCGGCTTGGCCGGCCAGTCGGCGCCGTGCGCCGGCGCCAGCAGCGCGGCGGCGGCCAGCCAGGGCAGGCATCGCCGGAGCAGGCGGGGGGTCTCGAACATCGGGAGTCTCCTTTTCTTCGGTTCAAACCTTGAGCGAGGGCGGCCGCTTCATCCAGCGGATCGGCTGCGCCTGCACCGGACGCGGCGCCGCGCCGTGGCGCACCAGCGCGGCGTCGAGCGCCTTGCCGCCCTCGTCGGCGAGCGCCGCCTCGCGCGCGGCCGCGATCGCCTCGGCGCGCGCGGCGGCCGGCAGCGCCGGGCGGCCCGCGAGCTCGTCGATCACGTGCAGCAGGTTGTGCTTGCCGCGCTCGTTGGTGCTGCCGTAGCCCTTCACGAGCCGGCCGCACTGCGCGAGTTCGTGGCCCAGCGCCCAGTGTTCGCGCGTGCCGCGCTCGACCGCCGCGAGCCAGCGCTCGATCAGCGCCTGCTCCTCGGCGAAGCGGCTGCCGCGGCGGCGCAGCCACTTGAGCGAGGACAGCAGCCGCAGCGAGGCCATGCCGAGCACCGAATGGCTGCCGACCTTGAGCGGCATCGACCACGGCTCGCGGCCGCCGGCCTGCCGCTTCCGGTCCCAGGCCGTCACGCGGCGCGCGAGCGCGGGCGGCAGCAGCGCGGCGAACTCGGGCATGCCGGGCTTGAAGTGGTCGTAGACCTTGACGATGTCGTCGCTGCCCGCGCGCACCTCGGCGCGCACGCGCTCGGCGCGGCTCGCGCGCGCCTTGAGTGCCGCCACCCGCACGATGTCGTCGAAGGCCATCCACAGCGCGAGCCAGCGCGCCGCCTCGCGCGTGACCGCGAAGCCGTGCGCGCCCGCCGGATCGGCCGCGCGCTCGGCCTCGAGCAGCCTCCCGAGCCGGTCGGCGTAGCACCGGGCATAGGCCGCGTCCTGGTAGTCGTGCACGCGCGCATGGCCGAGCGCGAGCATGTCGTGCACCGCGGGCGGAAAGCGCCCGGCGAGCTCGGGCGGCAGCGCGCGCGCCGGCGGCGGCGCGTCGCTGCCTTCGGCGCCCATCACGCCGCGCACGAAGGCGGCCTGCGCGCGCGGCGCCTGCACCGCGTCGAACGCGGCCGCGAAGCCGCGCAGGCTGGCCGCGGCCATGCGGCCGAGCTGCTCGGGCGGGCGCGGGTCGCCGCCGCGCACCACGTGCTCGTAGGCCGCGCGCGGGAACGGGAACAGGCCGCTGCCCGCGATCGCGCCGAGCATCACCGCGCTGACCACGGTGCCGGCCTCGCGCGCGATCGCGTTCATGTCGAACACGTGGTGCTCGCGGCTGTGGGCCTTGACCACCTCGAGCAGCCGTTCGCTGCCGGCGCGGCCGTCGCCGGGCACGGTGCGCTCCGCGGTCGTGAGGATGCGCGCCGAGGAGCTGATGACCAGCGTGCGCTGCGGCGCGCTCATGCCGTTGCCGATCTGGCGCGCGGTCTCGAGCAGCTCCGAGGAGACGATCGCATCGAGCGCGCCCGGCACCGGGCTCAGGCTGAACACCGGGCGGCGTCCGCCGAGCTCGGCGAGCGGCGTCGGGAACACCTCGATGTAGTAGGTGGTCGCGCCGGTGCGCTGCGCGACGCCGGGGATCGAGGTGCTCTGGGCCGCATAGCCCGCGCGGCGTGCGGTCTCGACCAGCCATTCGGTGAGCACGCCGCCGCCTTCGCCGCCGAGGGCGC
>CBHTTS010000104.1:0-15432 GCA_966095775.1 uncultured Variovorax sp.
CGAGCGTCATCGACTCGAACTCGGTGCCCTTCTGCAGGTTGTTGAGGTTCACCACATAGGCGTTGTGGTGCTTGCCGTGGTGGTACTCGAGCGTTTCCTTCGAGTACTCGGGCGCCAGCGCGTCGAGGGCGTAAGGCAGGGGTGGGAGCACATGTTCCATGGTTTCTTCTCGTGGGTTGGTTGGGGGGAATCGAGGATTCTAGGAAGGAATCACGGCCCGGGCGTCGGACGTGTTCCCGTTTTTCCGGCTGCGACGGTCAGCTCGACCGTGCCGTCCGCGAGCCGCGCGGTCACCGCGTCGCCGGCATGGAGCGACTTCGCGCTGGCGACCGCATGGCCGTCCACGTCGGTGAGCAAGGCATAGCCGCGCTCGAGCACCAGCGCCGGATCGAGCAGCCGCAGCCGCATCGCCGCGCGTTCCAGCCGCTCGTGCCGCTGCGCCATGGCGCGCTCGAGTCGGCGCGGGAGGTCGGCCGCGAGCGCGCGGGGCGCCTGGCGGAGGTGCTCGAGCCGCGTCACCAGCGCATGGCGCAGCCGCTGCGATTGGTGCGCCAGCTGCAGCTGCTGGCGCGCCACGAGCGCCGAGGGCCGGACCAGGCGCGCCGCCGCCTGGTCGAGGCGCTGGCCGAGCACGTCGAGACGCCGGCCCAGCGCGCCGTCGAGCCGCTGGTCCAGCAGATCGAGCGCGCCGAGCCACACCGCCTGCGGTGCGCTCACGAGCTCCGCGGCGGCGGTCGGCGTCGGCGCGCGCAGATCGGCGCAGAAGTCGGCGATCGTGAAGTCCGTCTCGTGCCCGACGCCGCAGACCAGCGGCACCGGACTCTGGACGATGGTGCGCGCGAGCGTCTCGTCGTTGAACGCCCAGAGGTCCTCGATCGAGCCGCCGCCGCGCACCAGCAGGATCACGTCCACGGCCGGCCGCAGGGCATAGAGCGACTGCAGCGCCCGCACCAGCTCGCCCGGCGCGCCCGCGCCCTGCACCGCGGCCGGCGCCAGCACCACCGGAATGTGCGGCACGCGCCGGCGCAGCGCCGTCACCGCGTCGCGCAGCGCCGCGGCGCCGAGCGAGGTGACGAGGCCGATCGAACGCGGCATCGCGGGCAGCGCCCGCTTGCGCGCCGCATCGAACAGCCCCTCGGCCTCGAGCCGCGCCTTGCGCTGCAGGAACTGCTCGAACAGCGCGCCCTGCCCCGCACGCTGCAGGCTCTCGACGACGAGCTGCAGCTCGCCGCGCGGCTCGTAGACGGCGAGCCGCCCGCGCACCTCGACCTGGTCGCCGTCGCGCGGCGAGAAGTCGAGCAGCCCCGCCGCGCGCCGGAACATCGCGCAGCGCAGCTGGCCCGATTCGTCCTTGAGCGCGAAATAGCAGTGGCCGCTCGACGCGCGCGAAAAGCCCGAAATCTCGCCGCGCACGGCCACCGGATTGAAGCGCGCGTCCAGCGCGTCCGCGACCGCGCGACACAGCGCGCCGACGCCCCAGATCCGCGGTCCGGGCACGGCGC
Source organism: uncultured Variovorax sp. (assembly GCA_966095775.1). Taxonomy (GTDB): domain Bacteria; phylum Pseudomonadota; class Gammaproteobacteria; order Burkholderiales; family Burkholderiaceae_C; genus Variovorax. Next base: position 1,503 of record CBHTTS010000104.1, read on the forward strand.
CGGGGTCAGCCCAGCTCACGAATTGCGCGAGCGGCTGAGCGCCACTCTTCCACAGTGGCCCGCCGCGGCGCAGCATGCGCCCCCCGAGGCATGACAAATGCCCGGTTTGTCGTGCAAGCCGTTGATTTCATTGGAAAAACTGGTGCTCAAAATTCGATCGATCTAACGGAAAGCCCGTCCCATGCGGGTCCGGACAAGTTGCGCAACGGGTTAGTCACAAAGTTATCCACAGAATCTGTGCGTCTTCGCTTACAGCCAGGAAGCGGGTGCCCGAGGGGGTGCGCTCGGTGGATAATCGCCGCGCATTTGCAGTCTACGGGCCGGAGGATTTTCTTGTTTTCCATCATTGTTGCCGCGGGCTGGCCGATCTGGCCGCTGCTCGCCTGTTCGGTCATCGCGCTCGCCCTGGTCATCGAACGTTTCGTGAGCCTCAAGACCGTCAAGGTCCTGCCGCCCAAGCTGCTCGACGAGGCGATCACCGTCTCGCACGGCGCGGTGCCCGGCCCCGAGGTCGTGACCCGGCTCGAACGCAATTCGATGCTCGGCCAGGTGCTGGCGGCCGGACTGCGCGCGCTCAACGCCAACCCGCTGTGCACCGAGGACGACCTGCGCGCCGCGATGGAGGCCTCGGGCCGCACCGTGGCGCACAAGCTCGAGCGCTACCTGCCGGCGCTGGCCACCATCGCGTCCGCCGCGCCGCTGCTCGGCCTGCTCGGCACCGTGATCGGCATGATCGAGATCTTCGGCTCGCAGTCGCCCGGCAGCGGCGCCGTGGGCTCGGGCAACCCGGCGCAGCTGGCGCACGGCATCTCGATCGCGCTCTACAACACCGCCTTCGGCCTGATCGTGGCGATCCCGACGCTGATCTTCTGGCGCTACTTCCGCAGCCGCGTCGACGAGTACCTGCTGCACCTCGAGCTCTCGGGCGAGCGCTTCGCACGCCACCTGAGCGCGCTGCGCAAATGAGCGCCCCCACGCACTCCGACGGAGCCGCGCGATGAGCCGCCACGGCCGCATGCAGTTCCGCCACGGCGCGCGCGACGAGCCCGAGATCAACCTGATCCCGTTCATCGACGTGCTGCTGGTGATCCTGATCTTCCTGATGCTGTCGACCACCTACAGCAAGTTCACCGAGATGCAGCTGCGCCTGCCGACGGCCGACGTCGACGCGCAGCGCGACTATCCGAAGGAAGTCATCGTCGCGGTCTCGGCCGACGGCCGCTACGCGATCAACAAGACCGCCATCGCCGAGCGCAGCGTGGACGCCGTGGCGGCCGCGCTGGCCTCGGCCGCCACCGGCGGCAAGGACAGCGTGGTCATCATCAGCGCCGATGCCAGCAGCCCGCACCAGTCGGTGATCACCGTGATGGAAGCCGCGCGCCGCGCCGGCCTGGTGCAGATCACCTTCGCGGCGCAGTCCTCGGCGCACTGATGGACGCCGCGCGAGGCATCGGGTGAAGCTGCAGCGCGCCTGGCTGCATCGCGGCGCGCTCGCCTGCCTCCTGTGGCCGCTGTCGCTGCTCTACGCGGCGCTGTTCGCGCTGCGGGGCTGGCTCTATCGCCGCGGATGGCGCCGGACCGAGCGCGCCGGCGTGCCGGTGATCGTGGTCGGCAACGTGATCGCCGGCGGCGCCGGCAAGACGCCGGTCGTGATCACGGTGGTGCGGCATCTGCAGGCGCGCGGCCTCGCGGTCGGCGTGGTGTCGCGCGGCTACGGCCGCCGCACCGACGACTGCCGCGAAGTGCTCGCCGACAGCGCGCCCGAGGACGTGGGCGACGAGCCGGCGCTGATCCGCCGCGCCACCGGCGCGCCCGTGTTCGTGGCGCGGCGCCGCATCGATGCGGCGCGCGCGCTGCTCGCACGGCATCCGTCGACCCGCATCCTCGTGAGCGACGACGGCCTGCAGCACCTCGCCCTCGGGCGCGACATCGAGGTCTGCGTGTTCGACGACCGCGGCGTCGGCAATGGCTGGCGGCTGCCGGCGGGGCCGCTGCGCGAAGCCTGGCCGCGGCCCTGCGACCTGGTGCTGCACAGCGGCAGCCGGCCCGCGTTCGACGGCGGCTACACCGCGACCCGCGCGCTGGCGCCCGAGGCCGTGGCGGCGGACGGCACCCGCGTGCCGCTGGATGCGCTCCGGGGCCGGCCGCTGACCGCGCTCGCGGCGATCGCGCGCCCCGAGGCCTTCTTCGAGATGCTGCGCGCGCGCGGGCTCACGCTCGCCGAGACCATCGCGCTGCCGGACCACCACGATTTCGCGCACTGGGAGCCGCCGGCGGCGGGCGACCGGCCGCTGCTCTGCACCGAGAAGGACGCGGTCAAGCTCTGGCGCAGGATGCCCGGCGCGCTCGCGGTGCCGCTCGACTTCGCGCCCTCGGCGGCGTTCTTCGCCGCGCTCGACGCGAAGCTATCATCGCTCGATGGACACCAAGCTGCTTGAACTGCTCGTCTGCCCCGTCACCAAGGGCCCGCTGACCTGGAACGCCGAGAAGCAGGAGCTCTGCTCGCGCAGCGCGCGCCTCGCGTACCCGGTGCGCGACGGCATCCCGGTGCTGCTCGAGAACGAGGCGCGCACGCTGTCCGACGAAGAGTTGGGCCTGTGAGCTTCACGGTCCTGGTCCCGGCCCGGCTGGCTTCCACGCGGCTGCCCGACAAGCCGCTCGCCGACATCGCGGGCCAGCCCATGGTCGTGCGCGTGGCGCTGCGCGCCGCGAAGTCGGGCGCGGCGCGCGTCGTGGTCGCGGCCGACCATGCATCGATCGTCGACGCCTGCGGCAGGCACGGCGTCGAGGCCATCCTCACGCGTCAGGACCATCCGAGCGGCAGCGACCGCCTCGCCGAGGCCTGCGAACAGCTCGGCCTCGACGGCGACCAGATCGTCGTCAACGTGCAGGGCGACGAGCCGCTGATCGACCCCGCGCTGGTCGACGCGGTGGCGGCCACGCTGGCCGCGAAGCCCGCGGCCGCGATGAGCACCGCCGTGCACGCGATCGATTCGATCGCCGACTTCATGAACCCGAACGTGGTGAAGGCGGTGCTCGACGCGCAAGGGCATGCGCTCTATTTCAGCCGCGCGCCCGTTCCCTGGTGGCGCGACGGTTCCTCGGGCGGCGCGGCGCCGGCCGTGCTGCCTTCGCCCGCGCCGCTGCGGCACATCGGCATCTACGGCTACCGCGCGGGCTTCGTGCGGCGCTTCCCCTCGCTGCCGCCGTCGCCGGTCGAGGCCACCGAGGCGCTGGAGCAGCTGCGCGCGCTCTGGCACGGCCACCGCATCGCGGTGCACGTCAGCCTGTCGGCGCCCGGGCCCGGCGTGGACACGCCCGAGGATCTCGAGCGCGTGCGCGCGATCTTCGCGGCCACGCCCGAGGCCTGAAACGCGGGAGCCGCACAGGCGGCGGCCGAAAAACCCGCCGCCCTCGCGTGCTATCCTCGAAGCAATTCCGCCTTGCGCGGCCCGAGGGCCGCCGCGGGGCGCGACACAAAATCTAAGAACCGTCCGAGGACACCATGAGACTAATTTTGCTGGGCGCGCCCGGGGCGGGCAAAGGCACGCAAGCCACCTTCATCTGCCAGAAGTACGGCATTCCGCAGATTTCGACGGGCGACATGCTGCGCGCCGCGGTCAAGGCCGGCACGCCGCTCGGACTGCAGGCCAAGTCGGTCATGGAGTCGGGCGGCCTCGTGAGCGATGACCTGATCATCAATCTCGTGAAGGAGCGCATCGCGCAGTCCGACTGCGCCGGCGGTTTCCTGTTCGACGGTTTCCCGCGCACCATTCCGCAGGCCGACGCGATGAAGGCGGCCGGCGTCAAGCTCGACTACGTGCTCGAGATCGACGTCCCGTTCAACGACATCATCGAGCGCATGAGCGGCCGGCGTTCGCATCCGGCTTCCGGCCGCACCTACCACGTGAAGTTCAATCCGCCCAAGGTCGAGGGCAAGGACGACGTCACGGGCGAAGACCTGATCCAGCGCAAGGACGACGAGGAAGAGACCGTGCGCAAGCGGCTCGAGGTCTACAGCCAGCAGACGCGCCCGCTGGTCGACTACTACTCGGCCTGGGCCAAGGCCGATCCGGGCAATGCGCCCAAGTACCGCGCGATCAAGGGCGTGGGCACGGTCGACGAGATCACGCAGCGCGCGCTCGCGGCCCTGAGCAGCTGAGCGCCGCGGGCGCCGCTGCGCTTCAGCCGGCGCCCGTCCCCTTCCCTTCCTTTCCGAGCAGTTCGAGCATCAGCGCGATGCGCGCCTTGACGGGCGTGAGCGCGCCCGCGTCGCGCAGCCGGTCGTCGGCCCGCGGCAGGATGCGCCCGCTCGCGCAGCGCGTCGCGCGCAGCACCGCCACGCCGGCCTGCTGCGCGCGCAGCGCGGCGGCCTCGAGCGCATGGTGCACGGTGCCGTTGCCGGTGGCCGCGAGCACCAGTCCGCGCAGCGGCTCGGCCTTGCCGGCGGCGCGCGCCTCGAGCAACAGGTCGATCAGCGCGCCGCTGGCGCCGGCATGGCTCGCGACGATCTCGACGCGCGGCCACGCGGCGGGCGCGAGCGCCGTCGCTGCGGCGTGGGTCGCCGCAGCGGTGCGGGGCCAGTCCCTGAGGCGCCGTACCGCGCCCTCTTCCACGTAGCCGACCGGCCCGGCATCGCCCGAGGCGAAGGCATCGGGGCGGTAGGTGTGCACCTTCTGCACGTCGAGCGCGCTGTGCACCGTGCCCGCGCAGACGACGGTCACGCCCTGCGCCCCCGGCGTCGCCGCGACGGCGATCGCATCGCGCAGGTTCTGCGGCCCGTCGGGCGACAGCGAACTCGCGGGCCGCATCGCGCAGGTCAGCGCCACGGGCTTCGCGGGCGCCAGCACCGACTGCAGGAAGAAGGCCGTCTCCTCGATGGTGTCGGTGCCGTGGGTGACCACCACGCCGGCCACGTCGGCTTCGGCGAGCCATGCGGCGCAGCGCTGCGCGAGCCGCTGCCAGACCTCGACGTCCATGTCCTTGCTGTCGAGCTGCGCGACCTGCTCCGCCTCCAGCGCGATGCCTTCGGGCGCCTCGATGCCGCCGAGCAGGTCGGCCACCGCGACCTCGCCCGCGGTGTAGCCGATGTTGTCGCCCTGGCGCGCGGCGCGGCCTGCGATGGTGCCGCCCGTGCCCAGGACCACGACGCGCCGCGTCTTCGACATTGAAGGATGGACCATGGCTTGCCAACTCTGAAAAACTGGTTAAAAATACAGGTACTGGATGTTCACCCAGTGCCGCAAGGAACCACTATGCAGTTCGCCGTGAAGCTTACCGCCCGCCAGCAGCAGATCCTGGACCTGATCCAGAGCGCCATCGCCCGCACCGGCGCGCCTCCCACGCGGGCCGAGATCGCGAGCGAGCTCGGCTTCAAGTCCGCCAACGCGGCCGAGGAGCACCTGCAGGCGCTCGCGCGCAAGGGCGTGATCGAACTCGTCAGCGGCACCTCGCGCGGCATCCGCCTCAAGGGCGACGCGCTGCGCTCGCTCAACGAAACGCGCCACCGCGAGGGCAACCAGTTCTCGCTCTCGCTGCCCGGCATGGCGCAGCTCGCGCTGCCGCTGATCGGCCGCGTGGCCGCCGGTTCGCCGATCCTCGCGCAGGAACACGTCGACCAGACCTACTACGTCGAGAACACGCTGTTCCAGCAGCAGCCCGACTACCTGCTCAAGGTGCGCGGCATGTCGATGCGCGACGCCGGCATCATGGACGGCGACCTGCTCGCGGTGCAGGCCACCAAGGAAGCGCGCAACGGCCAGATCATCGTCGCCCGCCTCGGCGACGAGGTCACGGTCAAGCGCCTCAAGCGCAACAAGCAGGTGATCGAGCTGCATGCCGAGAACCCCGACTATCCGACCATCGTGGTCCAGCCCGGCGAGCCCTTCGAGATCGAGGGGCTCGCGGTCGGCCTGATCCGCAACACGATGCTGATGTAGCCGGCCGCCCGGCCGGCGCTCGAAGCAGCACCCATTCCAGCCGCAACAGGTGGCGGGCGTATGGCGCGGCAGCGCCATCACCCTGTTGCGTCCGGCGAAAGCAATCCTGCCTGTGTTCAACCTCAGACTTTCTTGGAGTTCACATGGGAATCGCCCTCCTCGCAATCGTTGATCTTTGGATGCCGCTGCAGTCGCTGGCCGATCGCTGGCTGCCCCCGCGCGGCAGGCGGCTGCCCCGCCGCCAGGGCGATGCGGCCGTCGGGCTGCGCCACGCGGCCCGCCCGGGCGGCTCGGCGCATATGCCCGTCGAGGCCGCGCGGCAAGCGGCTCCCGCCCGTCCGCTGCGCGTGATCCGCGTGGTCGACCAGGGCGAAAGGCGCAGCACCAACCGCATGGTGATCTCGGGCCGGATGGCCGACGTCTGCGCCGAACTCGACCGGCTCGCGGCCCTCGAGGCGCTGGAAACGGTGCCCGCCACGACCCCTTCCACGCGCCTGCACTGAGCCGGCGGACCCGGGCGATCGCCGTCCGGGGCGGGTATCCAAACGTTCACACGCGCGTCATGCCAATGCTGCGAGGCACAATGGCGTGCCATGAACATTGTGATCCTCGACGATTACCAGGACGCCGTGCGCAAGCTGCGCTGCGCTTCCAAGCTCGACGCCTACGCGGCCAAGGTCTACACCAACACCGTCAAGGGCATCGGCCAGCTCTCGGTCCGGCTGAAGGATGCCGATGTGATCGTGCTGATCCGGGAACGCACCCACATCTCGCGCCAGCTGATCGAGAAGCTGCCCAAGCTCAAGCTGATCTCGCAGACCGGCCGCGTGGGCAACCACATCGACGTCACGGCCTGTACCGAGCGCGGCGTGGCCGTGGCCGAGGGCACCGGTTCGCCGCAGGCGCCCGCCGAGCTGACCTGGGCGCTGATCATGGCGGCCATGCGCCGCCTGCCGCAGTACATCAGCAACCTCAAGCATGGCGCATGGCAGCAGTCGGGCCTCAAGTCGGCCTCGATGCCGCCCAATTTCGGCATCGGCTCGGTGCTCAAGGGCAAGACGCTCTGCATCTGGGGCTACGGCCGCATCGGCCAGCTCGTGGCGCGCTACGGGCAGGCCTTCGGCATGCAGGTGGTGATCTGGGGCCGCGAGGCGAGCTGCGCCAAGGCGCGCTCCGACGGCTTCCAGGTGGCGCAGAGCCGCCAGGAGTTCTTCGCCGCGGCCGACGTGCTCTCGGTGCACCTGCGGCTCAACGAGGAGACCGTGGGCCTCGTCACGCTCGAAGACCTCTCGCGGATGAAGCCGACGGCCCTGTTCGTCAACACCTCGCGCGCCGAGCTCGTCGAAGCCGATGCGCTGCTCGCGGCGCTCAACCGGGGGCGGCCCGGGCTGGCCGCGGTGGACGTGTTCGAGAGCGAGCCGCCGCTGCAGGGCCATGCGCTGCTGCGCCTCGAGAACTGCATCTGCACGCCGCACATCGGCTATGTCGAGCAGGACAGCTACGAAAGCTACTTCGGCCAGGCCTTCGACAACGTCGTGAGCTTCATCAAAGGCAACCCCACCAACATCGTGAACCCCGGCGCCCTGCAGGTCCGCCGGTGAGCACCGCCGCGCCAGCGCGCAGCGCGGAGAACGCCCCGTGAGCGGCCAGCAGGCGCCGCGCGGCGCGCTCTGGGCGCTCCTGGCGGGCAATTTCGTGATCGGCACTGGCGTGATGGCGGTGCCGGGCACGCTCAACGAGATCAGCGCCTCGCTCGGCATCGCGGTCGCGGCCGCGGGTCAGCTGATCACCGCCGCCGCGCTGGTCATGTGCCTCGGCGCTCCGCTGCTTGCGGCGGTGGTGGCGGGCTGGGACCGGCGGCTGCTGCTCGCCCTCACGCTGGTCTGGTACGCGCTGGGCCACGGGCTCGCGGCCCTGATGCCGAGCTTCGGTGCGCTGCTGCCGGTGCGCATGCTGACCGTGGTGGCGCCAGCCGTCTTCACGCCCCAGGCCGCGGCCTGCGCGGGGTTGCTGGTGCCGCCCGAGCACCGCGGGCGCGCCGTCACCTTCGTCTTCCTCGGCTGGTCGATGGCCTCCGTGCTCGGCCTGCCGATCGGCGCGCTGATCGGCGGCTACCTGGGCTGGCGTGCGGCGTTCGTGGCGATCGCGGCGATGAGCCTCGCGAGCGCCGCATGGGTCTGGCTCACGCTGCCGAACGGCATCCGCCCCGCCGCCCTCACGGCCGCCGCATGGTCGCGCGTGCTGCGCAGCCCGGTGCTCATGGGCATCGTCGCGGTCACGGCCCTGCAGGGGTCGGGACAGTTCGTGCTGTTCAGCTACTTCGGGCCGATCCTGAAGCGGGACTTCGGCGCCGACCCGGACACGCTGAGCCTGATGTGGGCGCTGTTCGGCCTCTTCGGCCTCGCGGGCAACATGCTCGTGAGCCGCTTCATCGACCGCGTCGGCGCGGGGCGCATGGTGCTGCTCACGAGCGCGCTGATCGCACTGAGCCTGCTGCTGTGGCCCTGGGCCGGCACGCTGCCCTGGCTCGCGGCCGTGCTGGTGCCCTGGGGCCTCGGCTGCTTCGCCGCCAATTCGGCCCAGCAGGCGCGCCTCGTCGGCCTCGCGCCCGCGCTCGCGCCGGGCTCGGTGGCCTTGAACAGCTCGGGCATCTACACCGGCCAGGCCGTGGGCGCCGCGCTCGGCGGCTGGCTGCTCGCGCACGATGCCTCGGCCTGGATGAGCTGGGTCGGCTTCGCGCTGCTGCTGGCGGCGATCGGCCTGAGCGCGGCCATCGATCGCAGCGGCCGGCCCGCGTAAAACCCTCAGCGCCGGTGCGCTCCGTGCCTGCAAAATCGGAGGCTGCACGAATGCCGGCCGTTGGCCGCGGCCGCCGGCAGGCCCGAATACCCAACCAGTGAAAATCCTCCACCAATGACAGTCAACTACACCCGGATCGGCGTCGTCGGCGCCGGCGCCATGGGCCGGGGCATCGCCCAGATTGCCGCCCAGGCCGGCAGCGAGGTGCTGCTGCTCGACAGCCTCGCGGGCGCCGCCGAGCGCGGGCGCGAAGCGCTCGCGGCCCAATGGAACAAGCTGCACGAGAAAGGCCGGATCGACGCCGCCGCGCGCGACGCGCAGATCGCGCGCGTGAAGGCCGTCGATACCCTTGCGGCCCTCGCCGGATGCGATCTCGTGGTCGAGGCGGTGGTCGAGGACCTCGACGTCAAGCGCCGGCTGTTCCGCGAGCTCGAGACGGTCGTCGCCCCGACCGCCACGCTGGCCACCAACACCTCCTCGCTCTCCGTCACCGCGATCGCCGCCGGGCTCGCGCATCCCGAGCGCATGGCGGGCTTCCACTTCTTCAATCCCGTGCCGCTGATGAAGGTGGTCGAGGTGGTGGCGGGCTTCAAGACCTCGGCCGAGACCTGCCGGCGGCTCGCGGGCTACGCGGCGCAGATGGGCCACAACGCGGTCCAGGCGCAGGACACGCCGGGCTTCATCGTCAACCACGCGGGCCGCGGCTACGGCACCGAGGCGCTGCGCATCGTCAGCGAAGGCGTGGCCGATTTCGCCACCGTCGACCGCATCCTCAAGGACCAGGCGGGCTTCCGCCTCGGCCCGTTCGAGCTCATGGACCTGACGGCGCTCGACGTGTCGCACCCGGTGATGGAGTCGATCTACCACCAGTACTACGAGGAGCCGCGCTTCCGTCCCAGCGTGATCACCGCGCAGCGCCTCGCGGCCGGCGTGCTGGGGCGCAAGACCGGCGAAGGCTTCTACCGCTACGAGGACGGCGCCATGCAGCAGGCGCCCGAGGCGCCGGCGCCCGCGGTGGCCGCGCTGCCCTCGGTCTGGGTCTCGCCGCGCGCGGCGCGCCGCGCCGAGCTGCTGCGGCTGGTGAACACGCTCGGCGCGCAGATCGACAGCGGTGCCTCGGCCGCGCCCGGCTCGCTGATCCTGGTGGCGCCGCTCGGTTTCGACGTGACCACGATGGCCGCGGTCGAGCGGCTCGACGCCACGCGCACCGTCGGCATCGACATGCTGATCGACGATGCCGCCACGAAACGCCGCGTGCTCGCCACCAATCCCGCGACGCGGCGCGACATGCGCGACGCGGCGCACGCCCTGTTCGCACGCGACGGCAAGGCCGTGAGCGTGATCCGCGACAGCGGCGGCTTCGTCACGCAGCGCGTGATCGGCACCATCGTCAACATCGCGGCCGACATGTGCCAGCAGCGGGTGTGCTCGCCGGCCGACCTCGAGACCGCGGTCCAGCTCGGCCTCGGCTATCCGCGCGGACCGCTCGCGATGGGCAACCTGCACGGGCCGACGAACATGCTCGAGGTGCTGTTCAACCTGCAGACCGTCTACGGCGACCCGCGCTACCGTCCGAGCCCGTGGCTGCGCCGCCGCGGCGCGCTCGGCCTGAGCCTGCTGCACGAAGAAGAATAAGCAGCCACGGCCGCCTCCCGTCCCACCACTCACGAAAGCATCGCCGCATGCCCGCCGAACTGAAGAGCACCAGCGAGGGACGCACCATGGTGCTGACCATCGCCAACCCGACCCAGCGCAACGCGCTGGCCCCCGAGATCTATGCCGCGGGCATCGAGGCGCTGAACGGCGCGGAGAGCAGCGACGAGGTCCGCAGCGTCGTGATCGTCGGCCAGGGCGCCTGGTTCTGCGCCGGCGGCTCGCTGCAGCGCCTGGCCGACAACCGCCAGCGCGATCCCTCGGTGCAGGCCGAGAGCATCGAGGGCCTGCACAACTGGATCGACTCGATCCGCGCCTTTCCGAAGCCGGTCATCGCCGCGGTCGAAGGCGCAGCCGCGGGCGCGGGCTTCTCGCTCGCGCTGGCCTGCGATTTCGTGGTGGCGGCGCGCGATGCGGTCTTCGCGTCCTCGTACAGCAACGTCGCGCTGTCGCCCGTCGCGGGGCTGAGCTGGGAGCTCGCGCGCGCCCTGCCGCGCCAGCTCGCGAGCGAGTGGCTCATGTGCGGCGAGCGCATCGAGGCGGCGCGGCTGCATGCCTTCGGCCTGGTCAACGAACTGAGCGAGAACGGCCAGGCGCTCGCGGGTGCGCTGGCGCTCGCGGCGCGGCTCAACGCGCACGCGCCGAACGCGATCGCGAGCATCAAGGAGCTGCTCAGCGAGGCGCGCGGCGCCAGCTTCGCGGCGCAGCTCGCGCAGGAGCGCGACCACTTCGTGCGCAACCTGCACCACCCGAACGCCGGCATCGGCATCGCCGCCTTCCTCGAGAAGAAGCCGCCGCACTACGGGTAGCAGCGCCCCACGTCGCTCCCGTGACACCTTCCAGCTTTTCAGTCGCCGACAGGACAGACCAATGGACGACCCCATTCTTACCATCGAAGAACGTGAAGCGATCAACAGCGGTCGCTGGTTTTCCTCCCTCTCGCCATCGCTACGGCACGACATTCTTCGATGCGCTTTCGTCAAACGCTTCAAGGACGGCGACCTGATCGCCGCCCGCGGCGATCCGCCCGATCACTGGATCGCCTGCGCCAAGGGTGCAGTGCGCGTCAGTTCGACGGCCGTCTCGGGCAAGCAGGTGACGCTGACCTACGTGGAGCCGGGCATCTGGTTCGGCGACGTGGCGATGTTCGACGGGGACCGGCGCACGCACGACGCCTATGCGCATGGCGAGACCACGATCCTCTGCGTGGCGCGGGCCGACTTCCAGAAGATCCTCGCCACGCACGTCGAGCTCTACGAGGCGCTGATGCGGCTGCAGGCGCGCCGCATCCGCACGCTGTTCGGCCTGGTGGAGGACCTCAACACGCTGCCGTTGCGCGCGCGGCTCGCGAAGCAGCTGATCCATCTGGTGCGCAGCTACGGCGTGCCCAACCTGGACGACGGCAGCCAGACGCGCATCGGCCTGCACCTGGCGCAGGAAGAACTGGCGCAGCTGCTCGGCGCCTCGCGCCAGCGGGTGAACCAGGAACTCAAGACCATGGAGCGCGAGGGCACGATCCGGATCGAGCCTGCGGGACTGGTGGTGCTCGACCGCGCCGCCCTGATGCGCGTCTCGGAAGCAGAACACTGACATGAGCCAGGACTTCTCCAATTTCATCGGCACGCGCGCGGTCTCGCCGCAGCATGCCTTCGACGTCGAGGCGCTCGCCGCCTGGCTGGCGCGGCACCTCGAGGGCTTCGAGGGACCGCTCACGGTCGAGATGTTCAAGGGCGGCCAATCGAACCCGACCTACAAGCTCGTCACGCCGAAGCAGAGCTACGTGATGCGCGCCAAGCCCGGCCCGGTGTCGAAGCTGCTGCCCTCGGCCCACGCGGTGGAGCGCGAGTTCAAGGTCATGCGTGGCCTCGCCGGCACCGACGTGCCGGTGCCGCGCATGCACTGCCTCTGCGAGGACGAGGCCGTGATCGGCCGCGCCTTCTACGTGATGGAATTCATGCAGGGCCGCGTGCTCTGGGACCAGTCGCTGCCGGGCTTCAGCAATGCCGAACGCGCGGCCTACTACGACGAGCTCAACCGGGTCATCGCGGCGCTGCACACCGTCGACTTCGCCGCGCGCGGCCTGGCCGACTACGGCAAGCCCGGCAACTACTTCGAGCGCCAGATCGCGCGCTGGAGCAAGCAGTACAAGGCTTCGGCCGACGGCGCGGGCGAACTCTCGCGGCCGATCGAGGCGATGGAGCGGCTGATCGACTGGCTGCCCGCGCATATGCCCGCGAGCGCGCGCGACGAGAGCAAGGTCTCGATCGTGCATGGCGACTACCGCCTCGACAACGTGATGTTCCACGCCACCGAGCCGCGCATCATCGCGGTGCTCGACTGGGAGCTCTCGACGCTGGGCCATCCGCTCGCCGACTTCAGCTACCACTGCATGTCGTGGCACATGCCGCCCACCACCGGCCGCGGCATCGGCGGCGTCGACGTGGCGGCGCTCGGCATCCCGACCGAGAGCGAATACATCCGGCGCTACTGCGAGCGCACCCGCATCAGCACCCCCGAGGCGCTGGCGCCCGACTGGAACTTCTACCAGGCCTACAACCTGTTCCGCATGGCCGCGATCCTGCAAGGCATCGCCAAGCGGGTCGAGGCCGGTACCGCATCGAGCGAGCAGGCCGTCGCGTCGGCCCGCGGCGCCCGTCCCATGGCCGACATGGCCTGGCAATTTGCCCAAAAGGCCTAGCGTTCACAGGCCCCGAGCCGCCCACCCCACCAGGAGACAGACGATGGATTTCGAATACTCGGCCAAGACCAAGGAGCTCCAGAAGCGCGTCGGCGCCTTCATGGACGATTACATCTATCCCGCCGAAGCCGAGTACGCGGCCGAGCTGGCCGCCAACACGGCCGCGGGCAAGCGCTGGACCGCGCTGCAGACGGTCGAGAAGCTCAAGGCCAAGGCCAAGGCGCAGGGCCTGTGGAACCTGTTCCTGCCGGTCGACAGCGCCGCCGCCTCGGGCTACGAAGGCGCGGGCCTCACGAACCAGGAGTACGCGCCCCTGGCCGAGATCATGGGCCGCGTGCAGTGGGCGTCGGAAGTCTTCAACTGCTCGGCGCCCGACACCGGCAACATGGAGACCATCGCGCGCTACGGCTCCGAAGCCATCAAGGCGCGCTGGCTCAAGCCGCTGCTCGAAGGCCAGATCCGCTCGGCCTTCGCGATGACCGAGCCCGAGGTGGCATCGAGCGACGCCACCAACATCTCGACGCGCATCGAACGCCAGGGCGACGAGTACGTGATCAACGGCCACAAGTGGTGGATCTCGGGCGCCGCCGATCCGCGCTGCGCGGTCTTCATCACCATGGGCAAGAGCGACCCCGAGGCGCCGCGCCATTCGCAGCAGAGCATGATCATCGTGCCGGCCGACACCAAGGGCATCCGCATCGTGCGTCCGCTCAACGTCATGGGCTACGACGACGCGCCGCACGGCCACGTCGAGATGTACTTCGAGAACGTGCGCGTGCCGGCCGCCAACATGCTGCTGGGCGAAGGCCGCGGCTTCGAGATCGCCCAGGGGCGCCTGGGC
>CBHTTS010000105.1:0-15384 GCA_966095775.1 uncultured Variovorax sp.
GGCCACCTGCTCGAATGCGGCGCGCAGGTCTGCGGCGGCTACTTCGCCGATCCGGGCTTCAAGGACGTGCCGGGCCTCGAGGCCGTGGGCTTTCCGATCGCCGAGATCGATGCCGAGGGCCACTGCATCGTCGGCAAGGCCGACGGCACCGGCGGCCTCGTGAGCGAGGCGACGGTGAAGGAGCAACTGCTCTACGAGGTGCACGACCCCGCGGCCTACCTCACGCCCGACGTGGTGGCCGACATCGCCGGGGCCGAGGTGAAGCGCCTGCCCGGTGCGGACGACCGCGTGGCGCTCTCGGGCGTGCGCGGCCACGCGCGGCCGAGCCACTACAAGGTCAACGTCTGCCACGAGGGCGGCTGGCTCGCCGAGGGCGAGATCTCCTATGCCGGCCCGCGCGCGGAGGCGCGCGCGCGGCTCGCGGCCGAGGTGCTGCGGCAGCGCCTTCCGGGGCTCGCGCTGCGCGTGGACCTGATCGGCGCGCTCAGCATCCTCGGCGACGATGCCGGCCGCATGCTCGCCGACACGCCCGACGCGGGCCTGCGCGACGTGCGCCTGCGCGTCGCCGCCACGCACGCCGACCGCGCGCAGGCCGAGCGGCTCGCGCGCGAGGTCACGGCGCTCTACACCTGCGGGCCGGCGGGCGGCGGCGGCGTGCGCACCGCGCTCACGCCGCGGCTCAACACGCTGTCGTGCCTGCTGCCGCGCGCGGCGGTGCCGGTGCGATTCGAGCTGCTCGGCGCGGAGGCACTGGCATGAACCCGCGCGACGACGACATGGTCGAGGTGCCGCTCTACCGGGCCGCCCACGGCCGCACGGGCGACAAGGGCGACCGTTCCAACATCAGCGTGATCGCCTGGCATCCGGCGCTCTATCCGGTGCTCGAGGCGCAGCTCACGCCCGAGCGCGTGGCGGCGCAGTTCCGCCACCGCGCGCCGGCGCGCGTGCAGCGCTTCCTGCTGCCGAAGCTGCATGCGATGAACTTCGTGCTCGACGCGGTGCTCGACGGCGGCGTCAACGATGCGCTGAACCTCGACGCGCACGGCAAGGCGCTGTCGTTCCTGCTGCTCGACATGCCGGTGCGCGTGCCGCGCGCGCTCGCGCCGCTGCTCGCCGGACCGTAGCGGGCCCGAGCCGAATCTTTTTTTCACGACCATCCATCCGGAGACAAAAAGCAATGCATCGACGTTCCCTGACCCTTTCGGCCGCCGCCGTCCTCGCGCTCGCGCCGCTGCTCGGCCATGCCCAGGCGGGCTTCCCGGAGAAGCCGATCACCTTCGTCGTGCCGTTCGCGGCCGGCACCGCCACCGACCAGATCGCGCGCGCGCTCGGCAACAGCATCACGGCCGAGACCAAACAGGCGGTGGTGATCGACAACAAGGCCGGCGCGAGCGGCTTCATCGCCTCGCAGCAGGTCGCGAAGGCGCCGGCCGACGGCTACACGGTGCTGATCACCACCAACACCACGCATGCCGCCAACGAGCACCTGTTCAAGAAGCTGCCCTACGACCCGGTGAAGGACTTCGCGCCGCTCGCCGCGCTCGGCAAGGGCGGCCAGATCATGGTCGTGAATCCGTCGTTCCCCGCCAAGAGCGTGGCCGAGTTCATCGCGCTCGCGAAGAAGGAGCCCGGCAAGTACAGCTTCGGCAGCGGCAGCTCGTCGAGCCGCATGGCGGGCGAGCTGCTGCAGCAGATGGCCGACATCAAGCTGCTGCACGTGCCCTACAAGAGCAACACGCTGGCCGTGACCGACCTGCTGGGCGGGCAGATCCACATGATGATCACCGACGCGGCCACCGGGCTGCCGCAGGTCAAGGCCGGCAAGCTGCGCGCGCTCGGCGTCTCGGGCGCCGCGCGTTCGCCGCTCGCGCCCGACGTGCCCACCATCGCCGAGGCGGGCGTGAAGGGCTACGAGATGGGCTACTGGTTCGCGGCCTATGCGCCCGCGAAGACGCCGCCCGCGGTGGTCAAGCGCCTGAACGAACTGCTCGTGAAGGCGGCCAGGAGCGAGTCGGCGAAGGCGGCGTTCTACGAACCCACCGGCACCGAGGTGTTCACTTCCTCGCCCGAGGAACTCGCGAAGTTCCAGGCCGGCGAATCGCAGAAGTGGGGCCGCATCGTCAAGGCGGCGGGCATCGAGGCCGAGTAGCCCCGCACCGCGAACCCGGCGCCGGCCAGAGAGGAGACGAACCATGCGATCGATTCCCCAGGCACGGCGCCGGTGGCGCGCCGGCCTTCGCATCCGGGCGGCCGCGGCGGCCCTCGCGGCCGGCGCGCTCGCCGCCTGCAGCGGCGGCGGCGCGGGCCTCGCGCGCACGGACCGCGTGCTCGCCTGCGATCTCGCGAGCCTGCGCACCCTGAGGCTCGACCGCGCCGAGGTCGACGCGGTGCAGGCGGTGCCGGCCGGCAGCTTCACGCCGCCGGGCGCAGGCGCCGCGCGCGCGGACTTGCCGGCCTTCTGCCGCGTGCAGGGCACGACCCGTTCGGCGCCGGACTCGGCGGTGCGCTTCGAGCTCTGGGCGCCGCCCGCGGCCGCGTGGAACGGCAAGCTGCTCGTGACCGGCAACGGCGGCTACTCGCCCGCGCTCAAGTACGACGACATGGCGCAGGCGCTGCGGCGCGGCTACGCGACGCTCGGCGGCGACACGGGCCACAGCGGCGAGGACATGCTGTTCGTCGTCGGTCATCCGCAGAAGATGGTCGACTGGGGCACGAACTCGGTGCACGACATCACCGTGGCCGGCAAGGCGGTGCTCGCCGCGCTGCAGGCCCGGCCCGCGCGCCGCAGCTACTTCCACGGCTGCTCCACGGGCGGCCACCAGGGCTATGCCGAGGTGCAGCGCTACCCCGGCGACTTCGACGGCGTGATCGCCGGCGCGCCCGGCAACAACCGCGTGGCGCTCAACGCCGAGTTCCTCAACCGCTTCCTCGCCAACCATGCGCCGGGTGACAACCAGCGGCCGATCCTCACGCGCGCCAAGCTCGAACTCGTGACGCGCGCGGCCGTCGCGGCCTGCGATGCGCTCGACGGCGTGCGCGACGGCGTCATCGCCGATCCGCGCGACTGCGACGCGCGCCGCTTCGACGTCGCGCGCCTGCGCTGCGCCGCGGGCGGCGACGGGCCCGACTGCCTCAGCGACGCGCAGGTGGCGGCGGTCCGGCGCATCTACGCTGGCGCGGTCAACCCGCGCACCGGCGCGACGATCCAGCCGGGCCCGGCCGTGGGCTCCGAAGCGGGCTGGGCCGGCTACTGGGGCACGACCGAGCCCGCGCGCGCCGACTTCTGGCGCCACTGGGTCTTCGGCGATCCGCACTGGGACTGGTGGCGCTTCGACTTCGACCGCCACATGGACGAAGCGCGCGCGAAGGTGGGGCCCGCGGTCGACCAGACCAACCCGGACATCGAGGCCTTCAGGGCGCGCGGCGGCAAGCTGATCGCCTATGCGGGCTGGGCCGATCCGGTGGTGAGCCCGCACGACACCATCGCCTACTACGAACAGGTGGCCGCGCGGCAGGGCTCGATGGCGCGCACCCGGGGCTTCTTCCGGCTCTTCATGGTGCCCGGCATGGGGCATTGCGCGGGCGGGACCGGGCCCACGCGCTTCGGCAACCAGGGCGGCGAGGTGCCGGACCCGACGCCGGCCAACGACCTGCTCGCGGCGCTCGACGCATGGGTCGAGCAGGGCAGGGCGCCCGACGCGCTGGTCGCGCGCGGCGCGGGCGACGGGCCTGCCGCGCCGACGCGCCTGCTCTGCGCCTATCCGCAGCGCGCGTTCCCCGGCGGCAGCACCGACACGGCACGGGCGGAGAACCAGCGCTGCCGCTGACACGCGCGGCGCGCGAGGCGCCGCACCCAGGCATTTCCCATCACGACAGGAGACAGAGATGAAACGATGGAGCTCACGGGCTGCCAGCGCGGCGGCGCTCGCACTTCTTCTGGCCGCATGCGGCGGCAGCGGCGGCGGGGGCGGCGGCGCCTGGCTGCCGCTGTCGCCGCCCGCCTCGCCGCCGCCGGCCGAAGCCGCGGCGCCGAAGTTCAGGCTGTCGATCGACAGGACCGAGGACGTGCCCGGCAGCTTCGGCAGCGTCGGCGCCTACGAGAAGATCAGCGGCAGCTTCATCGGCGAGGTCGACCCGAAGGACGCGCGCAACGCGATCATCCAGGACCTCTCGCTCGCGCCCACCACGGCGGACGGCAAGGTCGAGTACCGCGCCGAGTTCGTGCTCTTCAAGCCCAAGGACATGGCCAAGGCGAGCGGTGTGCTGCGCTACGACGCGCCGAACCGCGGCAACATCGTCAACCTCGATCCCTACTTCGCGTCGCGCGGCTACGTGTTCCTCACGGCCGCCTGGCAGGGCGACGTGCCGGCCGCGCCGGGCAAGCTCGCGCTGCAGGTGCCGGTGGCGAGGAACCCGGACGGCAGCAGCATCACCGGCCCCTACCGCGCCGAGCTGCTGCCGACCGCGGCCAACCACGAGTCGCTGCCGCTGCCCGGCGGCCCCTTCAATGCCGCGATGCAGGCCTACGCGACCGCGAGCCTCGACAACACGCAGCCCGGCTACGTGCTCACCCGCCGCGTCAACGAGTCCGACCCGCGCCAGCTGATCCCGGCGAGCGAATGGAAGTTCGCCAGGTGCGGGGCCGCGGCGCCGTTTCCCGGCACGCCCGACGAGACCAGCGTGTGCCTGCGGGACGCCTGGGACCCGGCCTTCATCTACGAGCTGGTCTACGTCGCGAAGGACCCGAAGGTCATGGGCCTCGGGCTCGCGGCGGTGCGCGACATGATCGCCTTCTTCCACCACGCGGCGGGCGATGCGGCCGGCACGCCCAACCCGGTGGCGGCGGCGATCCGCCACACCATCGCCTCGGGCGTCTCGCAGTGCGGCAACTTCATGAAGACCTTCGTGCACCTCGGCTTCAACCAGGACCTCGCGGGCCGCAAGGTGTTCGACGGCGTGTTCGCCCAGATCGCGGCGCGCCAGACCAACATCAACATGCGCTTCGCGGTGCCGGGCGGCGGCGGGGGCGTGCGCACTGACCACACGGCCTTCGGCCAGGCCGGCACGCGCGGGCTGTCGAAGGACTACGTGGACGACGTGGCCGGCCGCCGCGGCGGCATCTTCTCGCGCTGCGAGGCGAGCGGCAGCTGCCCCAAGCTCTTCGTCGGCTTCAGCGGCACCGAGTTCTACGTGCTGCAGGGCTCGCCGCTGCTCACCGACGCCTGGGGCACGACCGACCTGGTGCAGCCCGACAACGCGCGCATCTACTACTACGCGAGCACGCACCACCTGCTCGGGCTGGCCTCGCTGCCCGGCAGCAGCGCGGGCGCGCTCTACGCGACCAACGCGAACGCAGGCGTGGTGCCGGTGGTGCGCGCGCTCTACCAGAACCTCGAGGACTGGGTGGTGCGCGGCACCACGCCGCCCGACAGCCAGGTGCCGAAGGTCGCCGACGGCACGCTCGTGCGCCCGCAGCGGGTCGGCTTCCCGGCCATCCCGGGCGTGGGCTACACCGGGCTCGTCAACGGCTATTCGCTGCTCGACTGGGGCCCGCGCTACCGGCCGCAGGACGAGAGCGGCATCGCGACGCAGGTGCCGCCGGCGTACCTCGGGCGCGACTACGCGATCCTGGTGCCGCAGGTCGATGCCGACGGCAACGACGTCGCCGGCATCCGCAGCCTCGACGTGGCCGTGCCCGTGGGCACCAACACCGGCTGGAACTACACGCGCCAGCCGGGGCGCATCGACCAGGCGGGGCTGTTCGGCGCGTACTTCCCGTTCGCGAAGACCGCGGCCGAGCGCACGGGGACGACCGATCCGCGGCCCTCGCTCCAGGAGCGCTACACCGACCAGGCCGGCTACCTCGCGGCGCTGCGCACGGCGGCCGACGACCTGGTGGCGCGGCGCTTCCTGCTGCGCGCCGATGCGGACGCGGCGATCGCCAACGCGACCGCCAACCCGGTGCTGCCCTAGGCGCGCGCCGCGGCGTCCGGCGCGGGTGCCGCCGAATGGATCGCGAAGCCGGACTGGCCGGGCGCGATGTCGGGCCTGAGCGTCAGCGCGGGGATCTCGTAGTCGCCGTGGTTCTGGCGGCGGAACGGGATCGGCGCCGCGCTGAACAGCGTCTCCATGCGCTCGCCGAGCTCGGCCGTGATGCGCGCGTAGCCGGCCTCGTCGACCTTGCCGGTGCGGTGCACCACGTAGGGCGGCAGCACGTCGAAGCCCGGGTAGTAGAGGATGCCGTGCTGGATCGGGAACAGCAGGTCGTCGATCGGCCCGTTGATGCCGCGCGGGCCGTAGTGCGAGGCCCAGCCGCCGGTGGTGACGACCAGCATCGCGCGCTTGCCGGCGAGCTTGCCCTCGCCGAAGCGGTCGCCCCAGTGGGTGTCGGAATGCTCGCCCACGCCGTAGGCGAAGCCGTAGGCATAGATGCGCTCGATCCAGCCCTTGAGGATCGCGGGCATCGAATACCACCAGAGCGGGAACTGCAGGATCACCGCGTCGGCCCAGAGCAGCTTCTGCTGCTCGGCCGCGATGTCGGGCGCCTGGGTCCCCGACTCGAAGGCCTGCTTCGAATCGCGCTCGGGGCTGAAGCGCGCGGCCGGGTCGCGCGCCGGGAAGTCCCCGGCGTCGAGCGCGGGCTTCCATTGCATGGCGTAGAGGTCGGAGGTGCGCACCGTGTGGCCGATGGCCCGGAGGCGATCGGCCATGAAGCGGTGCAGCGCGCCGTTGAGCGAGGCGGGCTCGGGATGGGCGAGGACGAGCAGGATGTTCATGGCTTTCGGGAAAAGGAATCGGTTTCGGGAAAGCTGCAGGTTAGGGAAGGGGCGGCTATATTGGAAATGAATAGTTTGAATTCCAGGAATTGACATGGACAATTTCAGCCGCATCGACCTCAACCTGCTGCTCACGCTCGACGTGCTGCTGGCCGAGCGCAGCGTCACGCGCGCGGCCGAGCGGCTGAACCTGTCGCAGCCCGCCGTCAGCGTGCAGCTCGCGAAGCTGCGCGAGCTGTTCGGCGATCCGCTGCTGCTGCCCGCGCAGCGCGGCATGCGGCCCACGGCGCGCGCCGACGAGCTGCGCGGGCCGCTGCGCGAGGCGCTCGAGGCGCTGGGCCGGGCGGTGGCGCCGACCAGGGCCTTCGATCCGGCCGCGGCGAACACCACCTGGCGCGTGGCGGCGGCCGACTACGCCGAGTCGGCGATCCTGCTGCCGGCGCTCGCGCGGCTGCGCGAAGCCGCGCCGAACACGCGGCTCGCGGTGGTCGAGGCCGTGCCTTCGCGCATGGGGCGGCAGCTCGAAAACGCCGAGCTCGACCTGTTCTTCCACACCAGCGTGGGCGCGCCGCCCGGGCTGCACCACCGCGTGCTGTTCCACGAGCGCTACGTGCTCGCGGGCCGCGCGGGCCATCCGCGCCTCGCGCGCCGGCCCACGCTCGCGCAGTTCTGCGCGCTCGAGCACGTGGTGGTGTCGCTCGCGGGCGGCGGCTTCAGCGGCCCGACCGACGAGGCGCTCGCCGCGCAGGGCCTGGCACGGCGCGTGGTGCTGTCGGTGCCGCACTTCCTGTTCATGATGTCGGTGCTCGCATCCACCGACCTGGTCGCGATGCTGCCCGAGCGGCTGGCGCGCGGCGCGAGCGGGCTGCGCGTGGTCGAGGCACCGGTCGAGGTGCCGGGCTACGAGATGGCGATGCTCTGGCACGAGCGCCGGCACCGCGACCCGGCGCACCGCTGGCTGCGCGAGCAGATCGCGGCAAGTCTCTAGAGAAGCGGGACCGTGGCTTCCTTGAGCACGCGCAGCACGAAGTGCGACTTGCTGTGGCGGATGCCGGGGATCTTGTAGAGCTTCTCGCGCAGCAGCCGCTCGTAGTCGCGCGTGTCGCGCACCGCGATGCGGATGTAGTAGTCGTAGTCGCCCGAGACGAGGTAGGCCTCCTGGATCTCGGGAATGGTCGCGAGCGCGCGGCCGAAGTCGTAGAGCGTCTCGTCGGTGTGGCTCTCGAGCGTGACCTGCACGATCACCGAGTCGTGGTAGCCGAGCTTGGCGGGGTCCACGTCGACGGTGTAGCGCTTGATCACGCCATGGGCCTCGAGCTTCTTGATGCGGGTCCAGCAACTGGTGGGCGAGAGGCCGACCTCCTGGCCGATCTCCTGCAGCGTCTTGCGCGAGTCGAGCAGCAGCACGCGCAGGATCGCGAGATCGATCTTGTCGAAAGATCCTTCGTCCGAATTGCCTGTTTGGCGATTGCTTTTCATTGATGTGGCAGAAGAAGCCAAAAGAATGATGCAAATTCTGCCGCATAACCGGAAGAATCGACGCCATGCGACTGCTCGACCTTCCCCCCACGTCCTCCCTCCCGGCCGCACCGGCCACGGCAGCGCGGCTGCGCAACGGCGCCGAGGCGCTGCTCGATGCGCTGGTCGAGGCCGGCGTCGACACCCTGTTCGGCTATCCCGGCGGCGCCGCGCTGCCGCTCTACGACGCGCTGCACGGCGAGCCGCGGCTGCGCCATGTGCTGGTGCGGCACGAGCAGGCGGCGGTGCATGCGGCCGAGGGCTATGCGCGCAGCACCGGGCGCGTGGGCGTGGTGCTCGTCACCTCGGGGCCGGGCGTGGCCAACACCATCAGCGGGCTGCTCGACGCGATCAGCGATTCGGTGCCGGTGCTCTGCATCAGCGGCCAGGTCGCGACCGCGGTGATCGGCACCCAGGCCTTCCAGGAGAGCGACGCG
Source organism: uncultured Variovorax sp. (assembly GCA_966095775.1). Lineage (GTDB taxonomy): Bacteria > Pseudomonadota > Gammaproteobacteria > Burkholderiales > Burkholderiaceae_C > Variovorax. Next base: position 8,732 of record CBHTTS010000105.1, read on the forward strand.
CTCGGCATGTCGCGGCCCGTGACCAAGTGGAACCGCCAGCTGCGTTCGGCCGACGAGGTGGCCGAGACGGTGCGCCGCGCGCTCGAGATCGCGGCCTCGGGGCGGCCCGGGCCGGTGCTGCTCGACGTGCCCAAGGACGTGCAGCTCATGCGCGTCGGCCAGGGCGCCGCGCCGGCGGCGCCGCTGCGTCCGCTGCGCGCGGCGAGGGCGGCGCTGCCGCCGCGCGCCATGCTGCAGCGCGCGGCCGACCTGATCTCGACCGCGCGCCGCCCGGTGCTGTACGGCGGCGGCGGGCTGGTCAATTCGGGGCCGGCGGCCTGCGCCTCCTTCGCGCAGCTGGTGCACCGGCTGCATGCGCCGTGCACGCTGACCCTGATGGGGCTCGGCGCCTTTCCGGCCTCGGACCCGAAGTTCGTCGGCATGCTCGGCATGCACGGCACGCTCGAGGCCAACCTCGCGATGCACGAGGCCGACCTCGTGGTCTGCGTCGGCGCGCGCTTCGACGACCGCGTGACCGGCAAGCTCGACGAGTTCTGCCCGCAGGCGCGCAAGATCCACATCGACATCGATCCCGGCAGCATCAACAAGGTGGTGCGCGTCGACGTGCCGATGGTCGGCGACTGCGCCGCGGTGCTCGAGGCGCTGCTCGCGCTGCTGCCCGAACGGTTCGAGGCCGCGCGGCTCGCGCCCTGGTGGCAGCGGATCGAGGGCTGGCGCGCCGAGGCCTGCCTGCGCTTCGCGCCGCGCGCGGATGCGATCCTGCCGCAGCAGCTCATGGCCGCGCTGCAGCAGGCCATCGGCACGCGCGACGCCATCGTCTCCACCGACGTCGGCCAGCACCAGATGTGGGCCGCGCAATACCTGCGCTTCGAGCGTCCGCGGCGCTGGCTCACCTCGGGCGGCGCGGGCACGATGGGCTACGGGCTGCCCGCGGCGATCGGCGCCCAGATCGCGCATCCGGAGGTGCTGACGCTCTGCGTGAGCGGCGACGCCTCGGTGCTCATGAACATCCAGGAGCTTTCGACCGCCGTGCAGCACCGCGCGCCCGTGAAGCTGGTGCTCTGCAACAACGGCTACATGGGCATGGTGCGCCAGTGGCAGGAGCTCAACCACGGCAACCGCCTGAGCCACAGCTGGAACGAGGCGCTGCCCGATTTCGTCGCGCTGGCGAAGGCGTTCGGATGGGGTGCGCGCCGCGTCGCGGACCCGGCGGAACTGGCGGACGCGCTGGCCGAATGCCTTGCGAGCGCGGGGCCTTATTTCCTCGACGTGCAGGTCGCCGCGCAGGAGAACTGCTTTCCGATGATGCCCGCGGGTTGCGGCCACCACCGCGTGATGCTGGGGAAGGACCGCTGGTACGAACCGCGGGACCGCGTCAATTCCGACCAAATGTGAACAACATTCAATTCAACGAATTGAATATTTACATTTGTCAGAAGATTAACTCGGGGTTTTTACCGAATTCTGCGTAGTAGTTAACAGTTTTGAGTCTCTGTTGTGTAGGGTTGTTAGCATCCCCGGCGGATCGCCTCCATAAACTTGCACGCTATTACGAATTTGGTTTACTAAACCGGAGTTGAACGTATGAACGCGAAACAAGTATTTGCGGCCGCCTTCACTGTTGTGGCTTCGGCTGCGGCGATGGCGGCGGCCAACCCCGCGACGGCAACCTTCGACGTCAAGCTCACGGTCGTGAAGGCCTGCAGCGTGACGGCCGGCACCGCTTCCGACATCGACTTCGGTTCGCAGGACGCGTCGGCCACCAACCTGGCGGCGCAGAACACCATCAGCGTCACCTGCTCCATCGGAACCCCGTACACCATCGGCCTCACGCCGAGCAACGGCAGCACCACGGGCGCCGGCGTGATGGCGGCACAGAACGTGGCGCCGGTCACCGGCAACACCGATTCGGTGCCGTACCAGCTGCGCTCCGCGGCGGGCGCGGCGGGCACCGTCTGGGGCAACACCAACACCAGCGGCACCGACGTGGGCAACGGCGTGGCCGCCACCGGCACGGGTGCGGCGCAGACGCACACCGTCTATGCGACGGTGCCGAGCGCGAACGTCACGCCCGACGCCTACAAGGACACCGTCACGGTCAGCGTGCGCTACTGATGGCGGTCCGGCAGGTCGGTCCGGGCAGGCGGCGGCTGCGGCTGGCCGCGATCGTGCTGGGTGCATTGCTCCACGGCGCCGTGTCCGCCAGCGGCCTGCAGGTGGCGCCGACCTCGCTCACGCTCCAGGCCGCGCAGAACGCCGAGGGCCTCTGGCTGAGCAACATCGCCGACGCGCCGGTCACCGCGCAGGTCCGGGTCTACCGCTGGACCCAGGAGAACGGCGCCGACAAGGAGGTCCCGTCGCGCGAAGTGCTGGTGAGCCCGCCGATGATCCAGCTGGCCGCGAACGACCGCCAACTGATCCGCGTGATCCGCACCGGCGCGCCGCCGTCCGGCACTGAGGCGGCCTACCGCGTGGTGATCGACGAACTCCCGCTGCCCGGCAGCGGCCCCGCGAAGGGCGTCCAGTTCGTGCTGCGCTATTCGGTGCCGGTGTTCATGGCGCCGGCGGGCGGCGCGACCGGCCCGCGCCTGAGCTGGGTCGTGCGGCGCGAAGGCGCGCGGGTTCTGCTCGAGGTCAGCAACACCGGGACCGGCCATGCGCAGCTCGCCGAGCTGCATTTCGTCGACGGCAGCGGCCGCAGCACCGAGGTGCACCGCGGCCTGCTGGGCTATGTCCTCGGCGGCGCGCAGATGCGCTGGCAGCTCCGCACGCCGGCCGCGGCCTTCGCAGCCGGCGGCACCATGAGGACGCTGATCAATGGCAACCCGTCCGAGCAGGCCGTGTCGCTGGTCGAAGCCGCGCGTTGACGGGGTCGTTGCGCTGTTGCTGTCGGCTCTCGCGTCCGAGGTCGTCGCCGCCGCCGAGGCGCCCGGGCCCGCGCCCGGCGACATGCTGCTCGCGCAGGCCGAGGGGCCGCTCGCGGGGCCGCGCGGCATCGACCTGGTGCTCGAGCTCAGCCTCAACGGCAGCCCGCGCGGCCTGGTGCAGTTCGGCCTGCGCGACGGCGAGCTGTGGGCGGCCGCGGCGAGCCTGCGCCAGCTCGGCTTCGTGCTGCCGCCGGGCACGACCGATCCGGTGCGCCTGAACGGCCTGCCGGGCGTGCAGGTGCGCTACCTCGCGCAGCGCCAGGCGGTGGAGATCACCGCGACGCCCGAGGCGCTGCCGCAGGCCCGCACCGTGATCCGGACCCGCGAGGCATCGACGCCCGAGGCCAGCGCCTCGCCGGGCGTGGCGCTCAACTACGACCTCTACGGTACCCGCGGCGAGCGCGGCGGCACCACCCTCAACGCCTTCGCGGAGGTCCGTGCCTTCAGCGGCCAGTCGGTGCTCAGCAGCACCTTCATGACGCAGGGCGCGCGCAGCGACGCCGAGGACTGGCGGCAGCGCTCGACGCGGCTCGACACCACCTGGAGCCGCTCGTTCCAGGACGAGATGCTGACCCTGCGCATCGGCGACACGACGACGAGTTCGCTCGCCTGGTCGCGCGCCACCCGCATCGGCGGCGTGCAGCTGTCGCGCAACTTCGCGCTGCAGCCCTACCGCACCACCGCGCCGGTCGCGACCTTCCTCGGCTCGGCCGCGCTGCCGTCGCAGGTGGAGGTGTTCGTCAACGGCGTCAGGCAGTACGCGGGCCGCGTGCCCTCCGGCCCGTTCCAGCTCGAGACGGTGCCCGGCATCAGCGGGGCGGGGAATGCCCAGGTGGTGCTCACCGACGCCTTCGGCCGTGCCACCACGCTCGACTACTCGCTCTACGACGTGCAGCAGCGCATGCTGCAGCAGGGGCTGTCGGACTGGTCGGTCGAGCTCGGGGCCGTGCGGCGCAACTACGGCCGCCGCTCCTTCGACTACGACAAGGACCTGGCGGCGAGCGGCACCTGGCGCTACGGGCTCAGCGACGACCTCACGATCGAGACCCATGCCGAGAGCACGCGCGGGCTGGTGGCCGCGGGCGCGGGCGCGGTGTACCGGCTCGGCGAGCAGGGCGGCGTGGTCACCGCCGCGGCGGCGCACAGCCGCGGCGGCGGCAGCAGCGGCTCGCTCCTCAACCTCGGCTATTCGTGGCGCAACCGGCGGTTCAACTTCGCGTTCGAGGGCACGCGCACCCAGGGCGACTACCGCGACGTGGCGTCGAAGAGCGGCGCCAGCGTGGCCGACCGCTCGGGCCGCATCTCGGTGGGCTACGGCAGCGACACGCTGGGCAGCTTCGGCCTCAGCTACATCCACCTGCGCTATCCGGGCGAGCAGGCCTCGCGCTACGTGAGCGCGACTTGGTCGCGCTCGCTCGGCCAGCGGGCCTCGATGGGCGTGAGCCTCAACCACAACCTCGACGACAGCCGCTACAGCTCCGTGTCGTTCAACTTCAACTGGTCGTTCGACGGCAACGTGTCGGCCGGCGCGAGCGTACAGCGCGACCGGGACCGCACCATCGCCGTCGCCAATGCGCAGAAGTCGGCGCCGGCCGAGGGCGGGTTCGGCTGGCGCGCCGCGGCGCAGCACGGCGACCGCGAGATCGACGGTGCCGCCGCCGAGGTCGTCTACCTCGGCCGCTACGGACGCGCGACGGCCGGCATCAACGCGCTGGGCCGCGCGCGCTACGCCTATGCGGGCCTCACGGGCTCGCTGGTCTTCATGGGTGGGCGGACCTTCGCCGCGCGCCGGCTGGACGACGGCTTCGCCGTGGTGTCCACCGACGGCATCGCCGGCGTGCCGGTGCTGCTCGAGAACCGGCGCATCGGCACCACCGACGAGGACGGCCTGCTGCTGGTCACGCCGCTGCAGTCCTACCAGCGCAACCAGCTGAGCATCGATTCGCTGCAGCTGCCGGTCGACATGCGCGTCGACCGCGTCAAGGCCCAGGCGACGCCGACCGACCGCGCCGGCACGCTGGTCGAGTTCGGCATCCGGCCGGTGCGCGCCGCCTCGCTGGTGCTGGTGGACGCGGCGGGCCGCTTCCTTCCGGTCGGCTCGACCGTGCAGGCCAACGGCCGCCCTGGCCAGGCGGTGGTGGGCTTCGACGGCATGACCTACCTCGACACGCTCGAGACCCGCAACACGCTCGAGGTGCAGACGCCCGCCGGGCCCTGCACGGTGCGCTTCGAACACCCCGAGAGCGTCCGCGGCATTCCGCAGCTCGGCCCGCTGCGTTGCCTGAAGGAGAATGCGCCATGACCGCCCGCCTGCTCACCGTGCTCGCCGCCTGCGCGGCCCTCTGGGGCCTGCCCGCGCGCGAGGCTGCGGCCGCGCCCACCTGCAGCGCGACGATGACCGGCCTGAACTTCGGCGACGTCGACCTCAGCGGCGGCGGCGCACACACGGCCAACGCCACGCTGAACTACCGCTGCACCAACGACCAGACCACGCCGCGCTACATGCGCGTGTGCTTCAACATCGGCAACGGCACGGCCGCGACGGCCGCGGGCGGCGGCCATTTCGATCCGCGCGTGCTGGCCAACAGCGCGGGCACCCTGATGAACGTCCAGCTCTACCAGGGGGCGACCCCGACCATCTGGGGCTCCTCGTCGGCCGCCGCGGCCTTCGACCCCTACGACGTCGCCATCGCGGTCCCGGCGCAGAGCGGCGGCGTGGCCGGCGCGACGACCGGCAGCTACACGATGCGCGGCGAGATCCTTGCGAGCCAGGCGGGGCTCCCGGCCGGCTCGTACACGAGCAGCTTCACCAGCAACCACACCGCATTGCGGATCGCCGTCGTGACCAGCGAGGCGAGCGTGCCGGCCTCCTGCACGTCCGTGACCAGCACCGTGGGCTCCTTCGCCTTCCAGGTGTCGGCCAACGTGATCGCGAGCTGCCTGGTCTCGGCCGATCCGCTGGACTTCGGCAGCGTCGACGGCATTGCGTCGGGCGCCAACATCGACGCCACCACGACCATCCGCGTGAGCTGCTCGCAGGCGACCGCCTACGCGGTGCGGCTGATCCCGTCCAACAACGACACCAACGGCTCTTCGGCGATGGCGGGCCAGACGCCGGGCAATACCAGCACGGTGCCGTACCGGCTCTACAGCGACCCGGGCCACTCGGTGCCCTGGGGCAGCCTCGCGGGCAACGACGTGGAGGGCACGGGCAACGGCACGGCGCAATCGCTGACGGTCTACGGCCGCGTGCCCGGCCTGCCGAACGTGCGGCCCGACGCCTACAAGGACACGGTCACGGTCAACGTCGTGTACTGAGCCGGGGCGTCGCGCGCGTCACGGCGCATCGCGCAGCCGCCGCCAGAGCGTGGAGCGGCTGATGCCGAGGATCTCGCAGGCGCGCTTCGCATCGCCCTGCACCGACTGCAGCACCTCGTGCACGCGCTGGCGTTCGGCCGCGATGCGCGCGCCCTTGAGCAGGCGCTGGCGCGCGGGCGCGGGCCGGGCCTGGGCGCATTCGGGAAACAGCTCGAGCAGCCGCGCGCGGTCGAGCCGGCCCGCGGGCGCGAGGCGGCCGTGGCAGGCGACGAGGCGCTCGACGAAGTTCTCGAGCTCGCGCACGTTGCCGGGCCAGGCGTAGCCCTCGGCCAGCTCTAGCAGCGCCGCGAGCGCGGCCGACGCCGCGGCCGGCCGCAGGCCCGTGCCGCCGCGGCGGCGCGCCATCAG